>WGOB01000003.1 GCA_016124255.1 Alphaproteobacteria bacterium
GAAGGCGGCTACCTGACCAATTCCAACGGCGAGCGCTTCATGGAGCGCTATGCGCCGACGGTGAAGGATCTGGCGCCGCGCGACATGGTCTCGCGCGCGATGACGATCGAGATTCGCGAAGGGCGCGGCGTGGGGCCGAACAAGGATCACATCTATCTTCACCTCGATCATCTTGATCCCAAGGTGCTGCACGAGCGCCTGCCCGGGATCTCGGAGAGCGCCAAGATTTTCGCCGGCGTCGACGTCACCAAGGCGCCGATCCCGGTGCTGCCAACCGTGCATTACAATATGGGCGGCATCCCCACGAACCATTTCGGCGAGGCGCTGACCAAGGCGAACGACGATCCCGACGTCGTTGTGCCCGGCCTGATGGCGGTGGGGGAGGCTGCGTGTGTGTCCGTACACGGCGCAAACCGGCTCGGCTCCAATTCGCTGATCGATCTCGTGGTCTTTGGGCGTGCGGTGGGGCTGCGGTGCGGGGAGATGCTGAAGCCCGGCGCCGCGCAGCCGGAGCTGCCCAAGGGGGCGACGGACGCGCATCTCGATCGCCTGGACAAGGCGCGCAACGCCAAGGGCGCCACGCCGACGGCGGCGCTGCGGGAACGTATGCAGCTTGCGATGCAGGAAACCTGCGCCGTCTACCGCACGGGCGACACGCTGAAGGAAGGCGTCGACCGCATCGCGGAACTTTGGGCGCTGAAGCGCGACATTGCGGTGACGGACCGCTCGATGATCTGGAACAGCGATCTCGCCGAAACGCTCGAATTCCAGAACCTGGTGGCGCAGGCGGCGGTGACGGCGGCCGGCGCGCACAACCGCACCGAAAGCCGCGGCGCCCACGCCCGCGAGGATTTCCCCAAGCGCGATGACGTGAACTGGATGAAGCACACCCTCGCGTGGCTCGATGAAACGAGCGGCGCGGTGCGGATCGATTATCGTCCGGTGCACGCCAACACGCTGACCAACGACGTCGAGCCGATCCCTCCGAAGGAGCGGGTGTACTAAGTGCGATGGAGAATGTGAGGCCGTATTTCGCCTACGGCTCCAACCTCCACGCCGCGGACTGGCGCGCGTGGTGCGCACGGCGGGGCTACGATCCGGACACGATCAGGCCGCTGGCGCGGGCGTTTCTGCCGGACCACCGCCTCGTCTTCGATTACCGCTCCCACACCCGCAACGGCGGCGTTTGCAATCTCGCGCCTGCACGCGGCGCCTATGTCGAAGGCTGGCTGTTCGATGTGTCCGAAGCCGGCTGGGCCGCGCTTGATGAGAAAGAGAGTCTCGGCGTCGCCTATGAGCGCGTCGATCTCATTGGGCTCACCGAAGCGGGCGAAGAGATCGCCGTCACCACCTATCGCGTGCCTGAGATGCGCCTCCATGGCCACACGCCGCCGACGCCGGAATACCTCGACATCGTGCTCTCCGCGCGGCGCGCGCTCGGCATGAACACGGCCGAGATCGAGAGCGCGGTGAACGAGGAGACGGCGCCTGCGCCCAATCTGTTCGTGTACGGCACGTTGTTGGAGGGCGAGGCCAACCACCACCGCATCGCGCGGCATTGCAACCGCTGCGCGGACGCGGCGGTGCGCGGCACATTGCATGATCTCGGCGCCTATCCGGGGATGACGCTCGCGCCGGCGCACGATGTCCTCGGCGAGGTGGTCGCGCTCGACGCGGCGGGGGCGGGGCTCGCAGCAGCTGACCTGCTCGAATCGTTTCATGGGTTCGGCGATGCGCGGAACCTCTACCGCCGGACGCTGGTTCCCATCGGCGGCGCCTGGACCTGGACTTATGTGCTCACCGGGCCCTTTGAGGCGCCGGTGATCGCCTCCGGCTGCTGGCGCACGCACGTCCGCAGCCGCTGACCGGCTGGAAATTGGCAAGACCTTAAGCGTCGGCATCGTTAAGCTGAGCCGGTGCGCCGCTCGTTGACGATTCACCGCGATTGCCGCTCCGACGCGGTCCAGTGGATCGAGGTCGAGCTTTCGCGCCCCGAGCCGGACGTGCTGAGGCTCCACTACATTCTGCGCGGCGCGCTGCCGGACATCGCCATTCCCCACGCATCGCGGACCGCGCCGCTGCGGGTCGACGGTCTCTGGGAACACACCTGCTTTGAGGCGTTCATCGCCCAGGCCGGCGCGCCGGGCTACATGGAGTTCAATTTCTCGCCGGCGATCCAATATGCGGCGTACGCGTTCGACGGCTATCGGGCGGGGATGCGGCCGCTCGCACTCGACGCTGAACCCTATCTCGGCTGCATGAACGACGGCGGCTATTTCCTGAAGCTCGACGCGTTCATCAAGGCGGCGTTCATCGCGGCGCCGATGAGGCTGGCGCTCAGCGCCGTCGTCGAGGAGAAAAGCGGGGCCAAATCCTATTGGGCGCTCGCGCATCCGCCCGGCAAACCCGACTTCCATCACGACGCCGGGTTCGTTCTCGATTTTCCTGGTACGGAGCAATCATGAAGGTCGGTCTTGAACGCCTCCTCGCCGATCCTGCCTTGCGCGCGCCGCTGGCGGGCAAACGAGTGGCGCTCCTGGCGCATCCCGCGTCTGTCACCCGGGATCTCACGCACGCGCTCGACGCGCTCGCGGCATGCGGGGATGTGCGATTGACCGCGGCGTTCGGCCCCCAGCACGGGATGCGCGGGGACAAGCAGGACAACATGATCGAAAGCCCGGACTATGACGATCCGGCATTGGGGATTCCGGTGTTCAGCCTCTATGGCGAATTCCGCCGCCCGACCGGGCAGATGATGTCGACGTTCGATGTCTTGCTGGTCGATCTGCAGGACCTTGGCTGTCGCATCTACACGTTCATCACGACGCTGCTCTATGTGATGGAAGCCTGCGCGCGCGACGGCAAGGCGCTCTGGGTGCTCGATCGGCCCAATCCGGCAGGACGTCCGATCGAGGGGCTGTCCTTGCGCGCGGGCTGGGAAAGTTTCGTCGGCGCTGGCCCGCTGCCTATGCGCCATGGGCTGACGCTTGGCGAGTTGGGCTTCTGGTTCATGGAGCATTTCAAGCTCGATCTCGACTATCGAGTCATCGAGATGGGCGATTATCGTCCGGACGATGCGCCGGGCTATGGGTGGCCGATCGGCGAACGCACCTGGGTCAATCCGAGCCCGAACGCGCCCAACCTCTTTATGGCGCGCGCCTATGCCGGCACGGTGATGCTCGAGGGCACGACATTGTCGGAGGGACGCGGCACGACGCGTCCGCTGGAGCTCTTCGGCGCGCCGGACATCGATGCGCAGCGCGTGCTTGCAGAGATGCGCGCGTTTGCGCCGGACTGGGTGCAGGGGTGTCGGCTCCGTGCAATTTCGTTTGAGCCGACGTTTCATAAGCACGTCAAGACGCTGTGCAGCGGCGTGCAGATCCACACCGAGGATCCTGCGCACTACGATCATGCGGCCTTCAAGCCCTGGCGGCTGCAGGCGCTGGCGTTCAAGGCGATCCGCCGGCTCTATCCGGACTACGACCTCTGGCGCGATTTCCCCTACGAGTACGAACTCGGCAAGCTGGCGATCGACGTGATCAATGGCGGGCCGTCGCTGCGCGAATGGGTTGACGATGCTGCGTCCGCCCCGGGCGATCTCGATGCGTTGACGCGCCCGGACGAGCTGGCGTGGCAGGGAGAGCGACAGCGGCGCCTGATCTACTGAACGGCGCTAGGCGCTTACCGGCGCCTGGAAGCAGAGACCGTATCCGTCCGGGTCCTGAAGATAGAGCTGGCGCATCCCGTATGGCGCATCTTTCGGTGCAGCAAGATCAGGCAGCTTTTGGCTCAACGTTGCGAAGACAGCATCGACGCCCGCCGCATCTTCGCAGCCGAAATAGAGGCATGTATCGCCATGATAGCGCTGCTGCGCCTCCACGCGCGCCGCCGGCCGCTCGCCTTCGTCATAGGCGGTGTTGAGCATGATGTGCGCAGGCCCCTGCCGCAGCCAGACGAAGTGCGAGAAGCGCCCCTCCGGCGCGTCTATTTCGGGCGAGGCGCTGACGATCTCGAAGCCGAGCGCATCGCGGTAGAAGGCGAGTGCGGCAGGCATGTCATAGACCTGCAGCAGCGGCGCCAGCCCGTTGGCGGTTATCGTCATGATCGCTGGTCCTCGAAGGCGGCCAGGTCGGGATCGAGACTTTGCCCGGGATCAAGCTGAACGCCGATCGTGTTCAGGAACATCGACACCTGCGTGTATTGACCGACCGTGAGAATGAGATCGATCCGCTGCGCATCGGAGAAATGTGCGCCGAGCGCCTCCCAAGTCAAAGTCGAGATGAACTTGTCGCCGACGAGTTCATCGCTCGCGCGCAGGAGCGCCGCGTCGGCGGCCGACCAGCCCGGCGCGTCGGCGCCTGCCTTGATCCGTGCGATCTCCGCATCAGACAGTCCGCAGGCTTTGCCGATGGCGGCGTGCTGCGTCCATTCATAGCCGGAGCGGCACAGGCAGCCGACGCGCAGGATCGCGATCTCGCGCTCGCGCGCCGGCAAGGAGTTCTTCTTCGAGAGGATATAATTGCCGTAGGCGAGGAACGCCTTGAACGCGTCCGGCATGCGCAGGAACGTGCGGAAGATGTTCAGGAGCGGCCGGCCGCTGATCGGCCCGCGCTCCGTCATGGGCTGCACGAGCGCGCGCTGTTCCTCGGTCCATTCGGTTTCGGGCAGCGGCGGGATACGAGGGGCGTGCAGGCGCATGGCGGCTCCGAGACTGGCGCGCCACTATCCCGTTGTGCGCGCAGCCGATGCAAGCGCGGACTGTCGATTCAGGCGTGGCCTTCCGCTTCCAGCGTTTGGGCTCTATGTGCTGGTCATGGGTTTTCTCGCTGCGCTCGGCGCCGAATTCGTCGCCCGCCGCCGACGCCTGCGCAAGGCGCTGGGGGATCGCGGGCAGGGATTGTTCGAACTCTTTGTGCTCGGCGGATTGCTGCTTGGATCGGCCGGGCTGTTCTACCAGCCGTGGATGCTGCCGGCGGCGGCGTGGGGGTTCGCTGCGCCGGCGCTGTTCGTTGCGCTCTATCTGGCGCTCGACGCGCGCCGCCAACGGGCGCTCGCTGGCGCGTCCGATCCCGACAAAGACAAAGTGCGCAAGCGGTCCGATCTGGCGACGCTGGCGATGACGCTCGGCTGCGTTTTCCTCGGCTATGCGGCGTTTGCGGTGGGCGTCATGGCCGATCCCCGGCCGCGTCCCGAAGCGCCGGGCTGGCAGCCCCCGTCGGACGCGATCGACACCGAGATCTTCTCGGCGAACTGAAACGGACTCGCGGTCGCCGCAGTTTCACCTTCATGCTCTTCAGAATCGGCGTGAGGGAGGGATCATGACCGCGTCGCGCCTGCCGGGCCGTTCCTTGGGGCTCAAATTTCTGCTCGTCTGCGCGCTTGCGCTCGCGATGAGCATCCCCGCCTACGCCGTCTTCATCATGATCTATGAGCGCACCAGCCGCGCCGAACAGGTGATCGCCGAGGTCGGCCAGACCTATGGCGGCGAGCAGGCCTTCATGGGCCCCGTGCTGATCGCGCCCTACCGCATCGAACGCACGATCACGCGCGACGTCGAGACCGGGTGGTACGTGGTCTTCGCCGAAACCGGCGAGGGCGAGGCGGTGGTGGACACCGACGTCCGATCGCGCGGCGATCTCTTCAAGGTGCGCACCTATGCGGCCGATCTTGCGTTCAACGCACAGTTCAACCTGGCGGGCGAGCCGTCCGCCGCGCCGGACGGCGCCGTGGTCGATTGGTCGCGCGCGGCGATCCTCATCGGCGTCGCTGATCCGCGCGGCGCCCAAGGCACGGCTGAGATCCGCATTGGGGAGCGCACGATCGCGCTGGAGCCCGGCTCCGTGTACGGACAATGGGCGCCCGCTGCGCCTGTCCCCTACGCCGAGGGCGCGGTGACGGGAATGAGGCCGTTCCAATGGCTCGCGGCCGATCTTGGCGATCTGGCGGGGCCGGACGCGGCGTTCCAAGTCAGCGCCGTGCTGCGCTTCACGGGCGTTGAATCGCTCAGCCTCGGCGCGTTCGCCCGCAATACCGAACTGCGCATGCGCGGGGACTGGGCCGACGTCGGCTATTTCGGCGCTTTTCCCGTGACCCAGGCCACGCCGCGAGAGGGCTTCGAGGCGCGCTGGTCGATCCCCTATGTGGGGCGCGGCGTCGCCGCTGCAGGCGCCGCGCGCGATCTTGGCCAGCTCGCGGCGACGCAAGTGCAGGTCCGGTTCATCGACGCCGCCAACCCCTACCAGGCCGTCACGCGCAGCCTCAAATACGCGCTGCTTTTCCTGGGCGTCGTGTTCCTGGCGTATTTCCTGTTCGAGGCGACGAGCGATCGGCGCGTGCACCCGGCGCAATATGTCCTCGTCGGGCTGGCGCAGATCATCTTCTACCTGCTGCTCCTGGCGCTTGCGGAGCGGATCGGCTTCGATTGGGCGTTTCTGATCGCGGCGGCGGCGACGGTATCGCTCATCGGCGTTTATCTCGGCCAGATTTTCAGAAGCCTGCGCGTCGCCGGCGTCGGCCTGGCGGCGTTCGCGCTGCTCTATGCGCTGATCTATCTGCTGATGCGCATCGAGGATTATGCGCTGCTGGCCGGCGCGGTGGCCGCCTTCGTCGCGGTGGCGGCGGTGATGTACTTCACACGCAACCTCGATTGGTATGGGCTGACGCAGGATCTGCGGACGTTCCCGCAGCGGCAGCCGGACGACCGCGACCAGGCCTCCTGACGCGGCGGGCTTGCGGCAAGTCGGCGGCTTGACCGGCCGCGCGCATGCCGCCACGGTCCGCCGCGAAGGAGCATCGATGGTCCAGCTGACGCTGCCGAAGAACGCGCAGGTGAAGCCCGGCAAGCGGCACGCCGCGCCCAAGGGAGCAACGCGCGTGCGCCGGTTCAAGGTCTACCGTTTCGATCCCGAGTCCGGCGAAAATCCGCGCTGGGACATCTACGACGTCGATCTCGACAGCTGCGGCCCCATGGTGCTGGACGCGATCATCGCGATCAAGAACACGATGGATTCAACGCTCACCTTCCGCCGCTCCTGCCGCGAAGGCGTGTGCGGCTCGTGCGCGATGAACATCTCGGGCCGCAACACGCTCGCCTGCACCAAGGGCATGGAGGAGCTGCCGCCGGGCGTGATCACGATTGCGCCGCTCCCGTCGCAGCCCGTGGTGAAGGATTTGGTGCCGGACCTGACGAATTTCTATGCGCAATACGCCTCGATCAAACCCTTCCTGCAAACGGTGACGCCCGAACCGCAGAAGGAATGGCGACAGAGCGAAGAGGATCGCAAGAAGGTCGATGGGCTCTATGAGTGCATCCTCTGCGCGTGCTGCTCCACCGCGTGCCCGTCCTATTGGTGGAACGGCGATCGGTTCCTTGGGCCGGCGGCGCTGCTGCACGCCCAGCGCTGGCTGGTCGACAGTCGCGACGAGGCCGCGGGGGAGCGGCTCGACGACCTGGAGGATCCGTTCCGGCTCTATCGCTGCCACACGATCATGAATTGCGCGCAGGTGTGCCCCAAGGGGCTGAACCCCGCCAAAGCGATCGCCGAGATCAAGCGGGACCTGGTTGAGCGGCGGTTCTAACTGAGAGCGCGCTACTGCGTCGCGCCAGGCTCTTCCAGCTGACGGCGCGCGTGCACCGCGCCGGCGATGACAAGCAGCACGATGGCGGCCAAGGCGCTCAGCAGGAACGCGATCAGCTTCAACGCGGTCGCTGCGCCCGCGACATAGGCGAGCAGGCCCGGCGACGCCGGGTGCTGCGCATAGAACAAAGCCAGCAAGCCGTCTTCGATCAGGTCGAACGCGCCGGCCGCCAGCGGCGCGACGATCGCGCAGCGCCAGATGCGCGCCTCCCATCCGATCCGGCGCAGTGCGAATGCGATGAGCCCCGCAAGCGCAACCGCCAGGACGATCGCGTAAATGAGATCCAGCGCCAGGAAGATGCGGGCGGTCTGAAAGGTCTCGGGCGTGTAGGCGGCGAGCACCTCAGCCACGCGCGCGGGGCCATAGAGCGGGCTCTCCTGCAGCTCGCGTCCGCCGGCCGCGGCCTTGAGTTCGCTCCACAGCGGCAGCGCGCTCAGGAGAAACCAGCCATAGAGCAGCGCCGTGACCGTCAGGATAAGGATGACCGGCCCGCGCACGTACTTTAGGAAGAAGCCGTTCATCGCCCGTCCCGCTCGCGATCGTCCCGCTCGCGTTTTGGCGGTGTTAGCACGACCGGAGGCATGCGCCCATGGCAAACCCCCAACGCTTCGCGTTTCCGCCGGATTTCATCTGGGGCGCCGCGGCCGCCGCGCACCAAGTCGAAGGCGCCAATTGGGCGAGCGATTGCTGGGCGCTCGAACACGCGCGGCCGAGCTTCTTCGCCGAGCCTTCCGCGGACGCGTGCGACCACCTCAATCGGTACACGGATGATATCGCATTGCTCGCGGGCCTCGGGCTCAAGGCGTGGCGATTCTCGATCGAGTGGGCGCGGGTGGAGCCGGAGGAAGGGGCGTTCTCGCAAGCCGCTTTCGATCATTATGCGCGCGTGATCGATTGCTGCCTCGCGCACGACGTGGCGCCGATCGCGACGTTCCATCATTTCACCAATCCGCGCTGGGTCGCACGCGACGGCGGCTGGGCCGACGACCGGATCGTCGATCGGTTCGCGCGTTATTGTGCGCGCACCGCGGAGGCGCTGGGCGCCGGCCTTGCGTGGGCGTGCACGATCAATGAGGTGAACATTCCGGACGCAATCGCGGGGCAGATGCGCCGGGTCGCGGAGAAGTTTCCGGACCAGGCCGCCGCTGCGCACGCTGCGCTGGGCGCGCCGGTGCAAGCGTTCTTCCTGTTCGCGGGCGGAGACGGCTATGCGCGGCGTGCGATCGAAGCGCACTTCAAGGCGCGCGACGCCATCAAGAGCGCCGCGCCCCATGTGCCGGTGGGGATGACGCTGTCGATCCAGCACAATGTTGCGGAGAACGATGCGGCGGCGGACGGGCTCGCGGCTTATCGGCGGCAGGCTTATGCGCCGTACTACGAGGCTGCGCGCGCCGATGATTTTCTCGGCGTGCAGACCTATACGCGGCAGCTGATCGATGCGACGGGGCGCCCGCACCGGCGCCCGCCGGAGGGCGTGGAGGTCACGCAGATGGGCTACGAGTATCGCCCGGATGCGCTGGCCGCGGTCTGCCGCGAAGCATGGGCGGCCACGCAGCGTCCGCTCTTCGTGACGGAGAACGGCATCGCCGCCGCGGACGATGCGCGCCGCGCCGCCTTCATCCGCGAAGCTTTAACGGCGCTGCACCCGCTGAGCGCGGAGGGCGTCGATCTGCGCGGCTATCTCTACTGGTCGCTGCTCGATAATTTCGAGTGGCTCTATGGCTATCGCATGCAGTTCGGGCTGATCGGCGTTGATCGCGCGACGCAGGCGCGCGCGATCAAGCGGTCGGCGGTGATGCTCGGGGAAATCGCGCGCGCCAACGCCGTGTGAGGGGTCACTCCGCCTGCGCTCTGTTGGCGCGCGCGCCTTGCGCGAAGGTGTCGATGGGATCGCGCCAGGCGCATTCGGGGCCATTGGGATCGTAGGGCGCATCCCCGTTTTCGGACAACACGCGCTCGACATAGCGCTTGATGCGCCGTGATACGCTCGCCGGTTCGCCTTGCGTCGCGTCAGGGGGGATGACGGGGCCGAACGTCAGCTTGTAGGCGTGGCCGCTCTTGTTCAGCAATTCGCGGAACAAGGTCATGTCGCGCAGTTCGCGCGAGACCTTGTCGAAGAGGTGGAACCAGAAGGCGTGCGGCCCGGTCACATGGCACGGCACGATCGGCAGCGCGTATTTCCGCGCGATGGAGACCGCGCTCGCCATCCATTCGGGGTCGGTCAAGCGCCCGTCGCCGCGCACGCGCGCCAGGCGTCCGGCGGGAAAGATGACGATCGGGCGCCCGGCTGCGATCGCTTCCCCCGTCATCTTCAGCGTGAGGCGCGTGCGTTCGCGCGTGCGCTTGGCCATCACCCATTCGACCGGGATCAGCACGTCGTCGAACCGCGGGCACACGCGCTGCGCATCGGAATTGGCGTAGAACATGTGATCGGGCCGGATCGGCCGGAGCGCGTCATAGACGGCGATGCCGTCCGTGATCCCGGTGGGGTGGTTGGCGAGGATGAGAAACGGCTTGTCACGCGGGATGCGGTCGGCGCCGTAGGTTTCGAGCTTCAGGTTGAGGATTGCGCTCAGATGCGCGAGCGCATCCGCGCCGCCGAGGGGGGCGATCGCGTCGGCCATCTCCACAGCGCGGCGGTAATTCAGGATCTGGTAGAGCGGGGGACGCAGCATCGGCCAGGCCCATGTCCGCGACAGGCGCGGCGCGCGCTCTTCGATCAGCACGTCGATGATGTGCGGGTGGGCGGTGCGCACCATCTGCGCGCCGCCCTCGCCCGCGAGCGAGTCGGCCATGGCCGCTATTCACCATGGGAGCGGCCGGCTTGAAAGCGCCTCTTGCGCTTGCGCTCCGGCGTGCGACGCGCTTTGTCGCGGCCATGAACGCCCGCCAAAGGACCGACCGGCCGCCGGATGTGAGCGCGCGCGTGCGCCGGCCTGCCCTGTTGGCGCTGCTGGCGGCGCTCACGGGGGTCGCGGCTGCGGCGGCGATCGTGGGTCTCGTTCGGGTGTCCCGGACAATCGAACGCGCGCCGCTGGTGATCGTCCGCGCCGCGGACGAGCTCGCCCCGGCGCTCGACGCCGCCCCGTGGGCGGGCGAGGAGGCCGACACGGCGGAGGGGCCCCTCGTCTGGGCGCTGGCGCCGCTCGCCTGCAACACATGCGGCGCCTTCTATGACCGCGTGCTGCCGCAGCTGGAGCAATCGGGCGCGTCGGTGCGGCTGATCGTCTACGCGCCGCGGGACGAGCGCGATCCCGCGGTGCTGGCGCGCGCGGCGCTCTGGGCCCAGGCGCGGGATCCGGGCCTGCTTTCAGCGCTTCGCGGCGAGGGGGCGCCGCGCCCGCTGGACAGCGATCCCGCTGCGGTGGAGGGGTTCGTCGAGTGGGGCCGGGCGTCGCATGATCGCATCGCGCGAATCTTGCGCCTCAACGGCGCGGACATGGCGACGCCGGCGCTGTTCTGGCGGGCGGGGCCCGAATGGCGCGCGAGTCTTGGAAACCCTCCGCATACGGCTGATTACGTGCGGCGCGATTTCTGATGCTTGAGACATACGAAGCGCGCGTCGCGGACGGCGCGCTGAAGCCGGACGTGAGCCAGCGCGCCATTGTTGAGAAGCTCGATGCGCTCGCGGATGCGCTCACGCGCTGGCGCCCGGCGCTTGGCAATATCGGCGGGCTCCTGCGTGGCGCTGCGCCGCGCGGGCTTTATATTTGGGGGCCGGTCGGGGGCGGCAAATCGCTGCTCATGGATCTGTTCTTCGAGGCGGCGGACGTGGCCCGGAAGCGGCGCGTCCACTTCCACGAATTCATGCGCGCGCGCCATGCGTTCATGCGCCGGGCGCGCGCGGAGACCGACGCGGCGCAGGACGAGCTCATCGTCCGCGCGGCGAAGGACGTCGCCAAGGATGCGCGGCTGCTCTGTTTCGATGAGGTGCACGTCACCGACATCGCCGACGCCATGATCCTGGGGCGGCTGTTCGAGAAGCTGTTCGATCTCGACACTGTCATCGTTGCGACCTCGAACCGGGCGCCGGACGCGCTCTACAAGAACGGCCTCAACCGTCAGCTTTTCACGCCGTTCATCGCGCTCCTGAAGGAGAAGCTCGACGTCGTGGAACTCGCCGCCGCGCGCGACTATCGCCTCGCAGACCTGATGGCGGCGCCGGTCTATTACGCGCCGCTGGGGCCCGCGGCGACCGCGGCGATGGATGCGGCGTGGCGCCGGCTGACGCAGGGCGCTGCGCCCCAGCCGCTGAACCTCGACATCGAAGGCCGAGCGCTGCTCGCGCCGCGCTGCGCGGCGGGCGTGGCGCGGTTCACGTTCGAGGACTTGTGCGCGCGGCCGCTCGGCGCCGCTGACTATATCGAGATCGCGGAGGTGTTTCATACGGTGCTCGTTGAGGACGTGCCGCGAATGGATCCGAGGCGGCGCGATGAAGCCGCGCGGTTCCGCATCCTGGTGGATGTTCTCTACGAGGCGAAGACCAAGCTCGTGATGAGCGCCGAGGCGCAGCCTGCCGGGCTCTATCCTGAAGGCGATCAAAGCTTCGAATTCGAACGCACGGTCTCACGGCTCATGGAAATGCGCACGCAGGCCTATCTGGCGCTTCCCCGGCGGGACGCGGAATGGAAGCGCGGGATCGTGGAATAGGATCACCGCCGCCGGCGCGTGGTGCCGAAAATCCCGCGGGCGAAATCGCGTGCGAGCTGGCTGAGGAAATTGCCGGCCACGCGCTCGGCCATGCGCCCGGTGGTGTTGGAGCGGCGGCGCGTCGTCGTCTTGCGCGGGGTTCCCTTTCGCGCGGCCTGTTTGGCGTCGCGTTCGGCCGCCTTCTCCGCATCGCGGGCTGCTTTCTCGGCGCGGCGCGTCAGCACCTCATAGGCGGATTCCTGATCGATCATGCGCGCGTATTTCTTCTCCAGCGCGCAAGCCTTGATCATGGCGGCGCGCTCTTCCGGCGTCACCGGGCCGACGCGCGAGGCGGGCGGGCGGATCAGCGTGCGCGCAACCGGCGTGGGCGCGCCTTTGTCGTCGAGCACGGAGATCAGCGCTTCACCGACATGCAGCTCCTGGATTTCCTTGGCGACGTCGACGCCCGGATTGGCGCGGAAGGACGCGGCCGCGGCGCGGACGGCCTTCTGGTCGCTCGGCGTATAGGCGCGCAGCGCATGCTGGACGCGGTTGCCGAGCTGGGAGAGCACCATGTCGGGCACGTCGGTCGGCGATTGGGTGACGAAGTAGACGCCCACGCCCTTGGAGCGGATCAGCCGCGCGACCTGCTCCACCTTATCCAGCAATTCCTTCGGCGCATCATTGAAGAGGAGGTGCGCCTCGTCGAAGAAGAACACGAGCTTCGGCTTCGGCAGATCGCCGGCCTCCGGCAGCGTCTCCCACAATTCTGACAAGAGCCAGAGCAGGAACGTGGCGTAGAGGCGTGGGCTCTGCACCAGTTTGTCCGCGGCCAGCACGTTGACCGTGCCGCGCCCATCGGGCGCGGTGCGGATGAAATCCATCAGCTCAAGCGCGGGTTCGCCGAAGAAGACATCCGCGCCGTCCATCTCCAACTGAAGCAGCTTGCGTTGCAGCGCCGCGACCGTCGTCGGCGTCACCAGGCCGTACTTCTTGCCGATATCGTCGGCATTGTCGGAAATGTAGGTCAGGAGCGCGCGCAGATCCTTCAGATCGATGAGCAGGCCTTCGGGCTTCCTCTCGCGCACCCAATCGTCGGCGAGTTTGAAGGCGATGGTGAGCGCGCCTTCCTGCGCGGCGGTGGCGTCGAAGATGCGGGCCATCAGGATCGGACCCATCTCGGTGACGGTCGTGCGCACGGGGTGGCCGGCCTTGCCGTAGACGTCCCAGAACACGACCGGCGGCGCGCCCGGCGCATAGCCTTCAAGCTTGATCTCTTCGGCGCGCTTCAGCGCCCAGCCGGGGGGAGGATCGCCAGGGGCCGCCACGCCGCAGAGATCGCCCTTCACGTCGGCGCAGAACACCGAGACGCCGTTCGCCGCGAATTGCTCCGCCATGATCTGCAGCGTCACGGTCTTGCCGGTGCCGGTGGCGCCGGCGATCAGCCCGTGGCGGTTGGCGCGCTTGAGCGGGAGGGTCTGTGGGCCCTCGGGCGCAACGCCCAGCAGAATGGATTCGGACAACCGATGCTCCTTGCCGAATGGCCTGATTTGGGGTGGGGAAAGATCATGGGGCGCCCCGCCGCCGCCGCCAAGGGGGCGCAGAACCCGGGGCGCCCCGCAGAGGAGAGCAGGTACGATGGGCGAAGGCGTTCGCGGCGCGTTGTGGATCATCGCCACGGCCTGCATCGTTCTCGGGCTCTGGTATTTTCGCGAGCCGTTCACGCAATTCGCGCTGGCGCTGATCTTGTGGCTTTCGATCGACGGGCTGACGCGGGTTCTGCGCGCGCGCATCCCGCGGATGCCGGGATGGCTGGCGCTGCCGCTGGCGCTCGCGCTGGTGCTCGGGCTGGTGACGGTGGTGATCGTCGTCATCACGCGGAACCTGTCGGAGTTCGCGGTCGATTCGGAGCTTTACGAAGCGCGACTCAACCAGATCGCGGCGCAGGCGCATGGGCTGCTCGGCTTGGCCGGGGCGGCGCCGACGGTGGAGACGCTGATCGCGCAGTTCAATCCGTCCGGGTTCCTCAGCCAGATCGGGGAGGCTGTGCAATCGGTGGCGTCCGATACGATCTTCATCCTGATCTTCCTCGGCTTCATGTTCTCGGCGGCGGAGACGTTTCCGCGCAAGCTCGACCGCATCTTCCGCGCGCCGTCCCGGCGCGAACGGGCGGCGCGGGTGTTCACCTCGATCCGCGTGTCGATGGAGCGGTATCTCTGGGTGCAGACCGTCCTCTCGCTGATCACGTGTTCGCTGACCTATGCGACCCTCATGGTGATCGGGCTCGACAACGCGCTCTTCTGGACGTTCCTGATCTTCTTCCTGAACTACATCCCGACCATCGGCTCGATCATCGCGGTGATCCTGCCGACGGCGTTCGCGCTGGTGCAGTTCCCGACGCTCGGGCCGGTGGTCGCCACGTTCGCGGGCGTCGGCGTCTGGCAGTTCGTGATCGGCAATTTCCTCGCGCCGCGCATGACGGGAGAATCGCTCAATCTCTCCGCCGTGGTCGTGCTGCTCTCGCTGTCGATCTGGGGGCTGGTGTGGGGGATCGCCGGCGCGTTCCTGGCCGCGCCGCTCACCGTCATGATCATGATCGTGCTGGCGCAGTTCCGCTCCACCCGCTGGATCGCGATCATGCTGTCTGAGAACGGCAGGCCGTCGCTGCACATCGCCCCGGACGACGACAAGGACGATGGCGACAAGAAGGACGCGGACGCGCCTAGCCCACATTCACCTGCTTGAACCTGTTGAAGAGCGCGAAGGGCGCGCCGGTCAGGTAGAGGTCGACATAGCGTTGCGCCTGATAGTCGCCGTTGAGGGCGACGCGCGGCAGCGCATGAAGGTGCTCGCGGTGGGCGTCGAAGAGCACGCCCTTGCGCGTCGTCACCGCGCTCTTGAAACCAAGCGATTGCGCGATCTCGAAATCGCGGGGGCCGGCGGAATTCTCATCGCCATAAGGATAGGCGAAGTGCTCGATCGTGCGCCCGAGCTCCTTTTCGAGCTTGGCCTTGCCGTCGGCCATCTCCCGACGCGCCTGGTCCGGGGGAAGCTTCGCGACGGCGAAATGGTTCACCGTGTGCGCGCCGATCGTGACCAGGGGATCGCGGGCGAGCGCGTGCACCTCGTCCCAGGTCAGGGCCTGGGCCTCGCGCAGCGCAGGCAGGCTCACATCATACTTGGCCGCCAGATTGCGCACGAAGCGGCGCTGCTCGTCCTCGTCGATGGCGCGCAGCCACGGATAGAGCTGGTCGAACGCGGCGCTCTTGGCGCGGGGCGAGGCGCATTCGAGACGGCGCCGGGCGCCGTCCATGATCACCTCGACAGAGTCCTCCTTGGCGATCACGGCTTCGAGCGCCTGCCACCAGAGTTCGGCGGCGCCGTCCGGATAGGCCGTCGCGACATAGACCGTGAACGGACAATCGATCGCCTTGAGCGTCGGGTAGGCGATTTCGAGATTGTCGCGATAGCCGTCGTCGAATGTCAGCGCCGCGAAGGGGCGGCCCTCGTCCTCAAGCTTCAGCCGCTCGATCGCGGCGTCGATGGAAACGATGTCGAACCCCTTCTCGCGGATGCGGCCGACCGCCTCGTCGAGAAATTCCGGCGTGACGTGGAGGCCGCGGTTCGGCGCGAAGCGGGTGGGATCGGCGCGGCGCGAGGCGCCTTGCGTGGCGTGATGCAGCATGAAGATCACGCCGCGACCGCGCGTCATCGGCGCGAGCACGTTGTGTGCGCCGGAATAATAGAGCGTGTTCAACGCGGCGTTGATGAGCGCGGGCTTCATGAACCGGCCTGTCCCCGATGCTGCAGTGCAAACACGGGCCGCTTTGTCGCGGCGCGCGCAGGCTGCGTCAACTGATCTCCTTTGTGAATCCGGCGTTAACTGTCATTGCGTGGCTGCTCAATCGCACTTCCGTGACGCTCGCTTCCGGGCGCGCGGCCGCTCTGATCAGCGCCCATTGCGTCCCGCGCGGGGAGGACTAGGTTGCGCGCCAATCATACACCCCGTCCTTGCTCAGGGGCTCTTCCATGGACACCGGCGTGCGCGGCGATCTCGCCGTCACCGTAGCGGACTTTCTGGCCCGGGCCGCGCAGCCCGGGCGCTGGCCGGACTTCGTGTCCGGCGCGACGCTGAAGCCTGATGCGCAAACCTTCTTGCGCGGCGTCTATGACGACGCCGGCCAGGATGAAGTCGGCGAACTCGGCGTCGATGATCTCATCGAACTCGCGCACGATTTCTGGCGTTGGCGCAGCGGGGCCGATCCGAAGACTCGCGGCGTGCGCATCCGGCCCGGGATCGGCGCGGATGGGCGGCGGCTGCAGCGCGACATCCTGGAAATCGCCGGGCCGGACCTGCCGTTCCTGGTCGATTCGGTGATGGGGGAATTGGTCGACCAGGGCCTCAGCGCGCTGGCGATGGTGCACCCCGTCATCAATCGCGCCGACACCGGCGCGCAATCCTACATCCAAATCCACTTGCCCGCGCTCTCGGCCGTCCGCGCCGGCCAGCTTGAAGAGGGCGTCCAGGCGACGCTTGGGGACGTTTCCGCCGCGGTCGCGGATTACCCCGCGATGCGGCAGCGGATGATGGACTGCGCCGAACAGGTGGCGCGGGCGCGCGCCCAGGCGCCCAACGACATCTGCGACGAATCGGTGGCGCTGCTGCGCTGGCTGGCGGACGATCATTTCACGTTCCTCGGCGCGCGCGATTATCTCTACGCCCGCGACGCGTCGGGACGGTTCGTCTCGGATGAGCCGGTGATCGTGGAGCGATCCGGCGTCGGGCTGCTGAAGGATCCCGCGCGCTACGTGCTGCGCACGACGAGCGAACCGTTCGTGCTGACGCCCGAAATTCAAAAACTCTTCGCCGATCCCACGCCTCTGATTGTGGCGAAATCGACGCTGCGCTCGCGCGTGCATCGCCGCGTGTCGGCCGATTATATCGGCGTGAAGCGCTACGATGAGGCCGGCGCCGTCATCGGCGAGACGCGGTTTGTCGGCCTGTTCTCGGCGGACGCCTACAATGAGCCGACGCGCGTGATTCCGATGGTGCGCCGGAAGGCGGCGTGGGTGGTGGAGCAGGCAGGCTTCGCGCCGGGGGGCCACAGCGAGAAATCGCTGCGCAACATCCTTGAGAATTACCCGCGCGACGAGATGTGGCAGATCACGCGCGAGGAATTGCTCCGCATCGCCAAGGGCGTCCTGCACCTGCTCGACCGGCCGCGCGCGCGGTCGTTCAATCGCCGTGATCCGTTCAACCGGTTCATCACCGCGCTCGCCTATCTGCCCAAGGAGCGTTTCAACTCGCAGGTCCGAGAGGCTGTGGGGCGCGTGCTCGAAGAGGCCTATGGCGGACGCATCGACGCGTTCTATCCGATGCTCAACGACGGGCCGCTGGCGCGCGTCTTCTATGTCATCGGCGACATCGACAAGAGCCTTCCCGATCCCGATCAGCGGGCGCTCGACGACGCGATCGCTGCGCTCACACGCACCTGGGAGGATGATTTCGGCGAAGCGCTGGCCGCATCGCCGATGTTCGATTCCGCGATGAAGGAGGAGATCGCCGAACGCTATCGCGGCGCCTTCTCCGCGGCCTATCGGGAACGCTATCTCGACCCGCAGGAGGCGCTCACCGACATCGCCGAGATCGCCAAGGCGCGCGACGATGAGTCCGTCCGCGTCCGCGCCTACCGCATCGCCAAGGATGACGAAACGATCCTACGATGCAAAATATACTCGCGCGGCGAAGTGCTGCCGCTTTCCGCGACGCTGCCGATCTTCGAGAATCTCGGGCTCTTCGTGGCGGCGGAGGTGAATTGCGCCGTCGGGCTCAATCCCGTGAGCGGCAAGTCGGCGCAAGAGATCCACATCCATGAGATCAAGATGCGCGCGGCCGACGGCGCGCCCATCGATCTTGCCAAAGTCGAAGACAGTTTCGAGGCCGCTTTCACCGCGATCTGGACGGGCCAGGCGGAGAATGACGGCTTCAATCGGATCATCCTCAAGCTCGGCGCGCCATGGCGCGAGGCGGCGCTGCTGCGCGCGCTTGCACGGTTCCGGCTGCAGACGGGGTTCGATCCGTCCCAGGCGGTGCAGGAAGAAGCGCTGACCGAACATCACGAGATTGCGGCGCTGATCCTCGGCCTTTTCCGCGTCCGCTTCGATCCGGCGCTGCCTGAACCGATCGGCGAACGCGCGGCATGGGCGGCGCAGATCGAGGACAAGATTGCGGCGGCGCTGAACGATGTCGCCAGTCTCGATTCCGACCGCGTCCTGCGGCGGATCACGCGGCTCGTCGGCGCGATCCTGCGTACCAATTTCTACCAGGCCGGCCCCGATGGCGCGCCCAAGGCGGCGATGAGCTTCAAGATCGACAGCCGCGCGCTTGAGGACCTGCCGGCGCCAAAGCCCTACCGCGAAATCTGGGTGTGCTCGCCGCAGGTGGAGGGCGTGCATCTGCGTTTCGGCGCGGTCGCGCGCGGGGGGCTGCGGTGGAGCGATCGGCGCGACGACTTCCGCACCGAGATTCTTGACCTGGTGAAGGCGCAGCAGGTGAAGAACGCGATCATCGTGCCGGTCGGCGCGAAGGGCGGGTTCTTCCCGAAGCGCCTGCCGCCGCGCACCGCGCCCGGGTTCCGCGAGGCCGGCGTCGAAGCGTACAAGACATTCCTCCGCTCACTGCTCGACATAACGGACAACATCCAAGGCGAAAGCGTTGTCCCGCCGCGCGACGTCGTGCGCTGGGACGACGATGATCCCTATCTCGTCGTCGCCGCCGACAAGGGCACGGCCACCTTCTCCGACATCGCCAATTCCATACCCGCCGAGTACGGACATTGGCTGGGCGATGCGTTCGCGTCCGGCGGGTCCGCGGGCTACGACCACAAGGAGATGGGGATCACCGCGAAAGGCGCATGGGAGGCGGTGAAGCGTCATTTCCGCGAAATGGGAAAGAACATCCAGGAGGAGGCGTTCACGGTCATTGGCGTCGGCGACATGTCGGGCGACGTGTTCGGCAACGGCATGCTGCTCTCGCAGCAGATCAAGCTGATCGCTGCGTTCGACCATCGCGATATCTTCATCGACCCCGATCCCGATCCGGCGCGCTCCTGGGCGGAGCGCAAACGCCTGTTCGATCTGCCGACGTCGAGCTGGCAGAGCTATGACGCGACGCTGATCTCGAGCGGCGGCGGCGTCTTCTCGCGCACGCTCAAAGCCATACCGCTCTCGCCGCAGTTGAAGGCGATGACAGGCCTGACCGCACAGACGGCGACGCCTACCGATCTCATCCATGCGTTGTTGAAGTCGCAATGCGAGCTTTTGTGGTTCGGCGGCATCGGGGCCTACGTCAAGGCGAAGAGCGAATCGCACATGGCCGTTGGCGACAAGGCCAATGACGCGCTCCGCGTCGACGCCGAGGCGCTGCAGGCCGCGGTGATCGGCGAGGGCGCCAATCTCGGTGTGACGCAGGCCGGGCGCATCGCGTTCGCCAAAGGCGGCGGGCGCATCAATACCGACGCGGTCGACAATTCCGCCGGCGTCGACACCTCAGACCACGAAGTCAACATCAAGATCCTCCTCACCGACGCGATCCGAACGGGCGATCTGGCGGCCGAGGCGAGAGACGGGCTTCTCGCCCAGATGACAGACGATGTCGGCCGTCTCGTCCTGAAGGACAATTACGACCAGACGCTTGCGCTGACGCTGATGCAGACGACCGCTGCGAACGACCTCGACGCCTGCGAGCGGATGATGCAGCGCCTGGAGCGCGCGGGGAAACTCGATCGCGCCGTGGAAGGCCTCCCGACCACTGAAGACATCCGCGAGCTGCGCGCCGCCAAACGCGGGCTGACGCGGCCGGAACTGGCCAAGCTGATGGCCTACGCGAAGATCGATCTGTTCGATGCGCTGACCGCGAGCCCGGCGCCGGACGATCCGCATTTCGAGGGGCCGCTGACGGCGTATTTCCCCCCGCAACTGGGCCGATTCGAATCGCACATGCGCCGGCATCGGCTGCGGCGCGAGATCATCGCCACCGCGCATGCCGACGATCTGGTCAATCTCTGCGGCGCCACGTTCGTTGACCGCGTGCGTGAGACGGTGCGCGCCGACGTCGTCCCGATCGCGTGCGCGTTCGAGGCCGGGCGGGCGATCTTTCGCATGGACGACCTGGTCGCGCGCATCAATGCGCTCGACAACCAGGCGACGGCGGCGCTGCAGACGGAGCTGCATCTCGCCGTTGCGCTGACACTGAAGCGGCTCACCACCTATCTCACGCGGCGCGGCGGCGTCGGGCAGACACGCACGATCGCCGATGCGATCGCGTTCTACCAGCCGGCGGTCGACGCACAGCGCGCGACGCTTTGGTCCGGGCTGACGACTGCGGAGCGGCGGCGCACCGAAGCGCGGCGCGACGGCTACGAGACCGGCGGGGCGCCGGGCGATCTCGCAGCGGACGCAGCCGCGCTTTTCCCGCTCACGTCTGCGCTCGACATCGCCGATCTCGCCGCGCGCCGCGGGTGGCCGGCGCCGTCCGCTGCGTTCCTCTACCGCGCCATCGGCGACGCGTTCGATCTCGACCGCCTGATCGCGTCTGCGGCCGCGATTTCGCTCGATCAGCATTGGGATCGTCTGGCGTTGCGGCGCGGGATGGAGGATCTCTACGGCTGCCAGGCGGCGCTCGCCGATGCCGCGATCGCTGCGTCGACGCCGGTGGAAGATCCGAGTGCGGTATGGGCGGTGGAGGTCGCCGAGCGCTGGGCGGAAACCGTCGCCGCGCTGACGGAGCCTGCGCGCCGCGCGATCGCCGAGCTTGAAGCGCAGGGCCCTTGGACGTTCGCGAAAGTGATGATCGCGGCGGCGGAATTGCACGCGGTCGCGGGCGCCCTGCAGAAGAGCTAGGCAGCGCACGCGCGCAGCAGCGCCTGGTAAAGCGCCGTTGCGCGGGCCGTAAGCGCGGCGTCGTAGCAGACCCGCACATCGCGCGCTTCGGCTTCATCAAAGGCGTGCGTGGCGGTCTCGAAGAGATGCAGATCGAGCGCGACGCCGTGCGCCGCCAGCCGTTCAAGCGCCCTTCGCGGCGTTCCGACAACGGAATCGCGACCGCCTACGATCGCGGTCATCGCGATCGGCGGATCGAGAACGCGCCGCATCGGCGCCCGGCCTGGTCCGCAATACGGATAGACGACGAACGCGCCGCGCACGCCGGCGAGCGGCGCGTGCGGCAGCGGCAGCTTTGTCGCGCGCTCTGCGTGCGCATGCTCCATCGCCAGCGCGTCGAGAACGGTCCATCCGCCATGGCTCCAGCCCGCAACAGCAAGACGCTCCGGGTTCGCCCAATCCTGGCGGCGGGCCCACGCGAGCGCGGCGTAGAGATCGCCCGCGCGCTCGCGGCCGTGCAGCCTGAGGCCGGTGCAGACAAAGGCGTAAGCCTGCGCCTGCGAGATGCGCCGGTGGGCGTAGGAATCAACGATGACGGCGGCCCAGCCCGCTGCGCGCGCGGCGTCCGCGTATCGCGCCTGCAGCGGCTTCACGCCGCCGCAACCGTGAAATTGCAGGACGACGGGGAACGGGCCGGGGCCGTCGGGCTTTACGACCCGCAGGTTGTCCGCGAGATCGTCGATGCGTTTGTCGAACGCGTTCATGGGGCGCTGTCTCGTGTGGCGAATCTGAAGTTCCACTCATCACTAATGGCGGGCGGTGAGCGGAATTCAGATTCATATGCCACACTATGATCGGCGAACTTCAAATCCGGGACACTAGAGCATCTTCCGAAATGTAGAGCAGCTTTATCCGACCCCGGAATCGCAAAGCGATTCCAGTCGGTCGGATGTTGCTCTAGACGCGACGCACGCGGCAGCGCAAAGGTGGCGACGCTCGTTGTGTCAGGGATCTCCGATGAACCGCCTTATTTTAATTTGCGCCGCGGTGGTGTTGGCCGCGTGCGGCCGCGCCGAAGCGCCGGACCCCGCCCCCGGGCCGGCCGAGGCCGCGCGCGCGATCGCCGATCCCGCCGCGCTGGTGCGCGGGCTCTACGATCAATACACAACGCCGCCGCAGACCTCCCCCGCCCTGGCCGACGAACCCTGGACGCAAGACCTCCGCGCGCAGCTCCGCGCCATGACGGCGCGGTCGAATGCGCTGAATGAACCCATTCTCAATTTCGACCCTTTCACCGGCGCACAGGACGGCGCGGTGAGCGACCTGGCGGTTGCTTCCGACGGCGTGGTGGAGAACAGCCACGCGGTCGTGCGCGCGCAGTTCGCCCTTGAGGGCGCCCCGCGCGAAATTCTCTACGACCTCAGGTGGGAGAACGAGTCCTGGCGGATCGACAATGTGCGCAGCGCCTGCTGGGACCTGCGCCAGATCGCGGGCGCGGCGAACGAGGGGGCGATCGCTGTGCCGGACACGCCGGCGTGTCGGTGATTCTTCGCGTGGGGTAGCGCGCGCTGAAGTCAGTGCCTGAAGTGGCGCATACCGGTGAACGCCATGGCCAGGCCCGCGTCGTCGGCGGCCTTGATGACGTCCTCGTCGCGGATCGAGCCGCCAGGCTGGATCACGCAGGTTGCGCCGGCCTCCGCCGCCTGAAGCAGACCGTCCGGGAACGGAAAGAAGGCGTCGGACGCACACGCCGCGCCCTCCGCCAGCGATGTGGGCAGACCCGCGGCTTCGGCGGCTTCGCGCGCGCGGATCGCGGCGATGCGGGCGCTGTCGCGCCGGTTCATCTGGCCTGCGCCGATGCCGACCGTCTGTCCGTCCCTGGCGTAGACGATGGCGTTGGACTTCACGTGTTTGCACACGGTGAATGCAAACAGCATGTCTCGAATTTGCGCCGGCGTCGGCGTCGTCTTCGTCACGATCTTCAAATCACCAGCCGTGATCCGGCCCGTGTCGCGTCCCTGAACGAGAAAGCCGCCTGCGAGCGTGCGAATGGCGAGCCCCGGCGCCCGCGGATCGGGCAGGCCGCCGGTGAGAAGAAGACGCAGGTTCTTCTTCCTGGCGAACGCGGCGATCGCGTCTTCATCCGCATCCGGCGCGATGACGACTTCGGTGAAGATGTCCGTGATCAGGGCCGCCGCCGCCTTGTCCAGCTTGCGGTTCACCGCCACGATCCCGCCAAACGCCGACACTGGATCGCATTGCAGCGCCTTGGCGTACGCCTCGGAAAGCGACGCGCCCAGCGCCACGCCGCAGGGGTTGGCGTGTTTGATGATGGCGACGGCGGCGCTCTCGGCGGGATCGAATTCAGCAACGAGTTCAAAGGCGGCGTCGGTGTCGTTCAAATTGTTGTAGGAAAGCTCCTTGCCCTGCACCTGCCGTGCGGTTGAGACGCCGAAGCGTTGTTCCGCGGCAGCGTAAAAGGCTGCGTTCTGGTGCGGGTTTTCGCCATAGCGCAGCGTCTGGCGCAGCTTGCCTCCGAGCGCGCGCCAGACGGGCGCTTCATCGTTCAGTTCGGCGGCGAACCAGGTGGAGATCGCGGCGTCGTAGGCGGCGGTGCGGGCGTAGGCTTTTGCGGCAAGCGCCTTGCGCAGAGCGAAGCTCGTTGCGCCCGCGTTCGCGCCCATCTCGGCCAGCACAGCGGCGACATCGTCCGTATCCGTCGCAACCGCGACATAGGCATGGTTCTTCGCTGCGGCGCGGATCATGGCGGGGCCGCCGATGTCGATGTTCTCGATGCACTCGTCATACGGCGCGCCGCGCTGGATGGTCGCCTCGAACGGATAGAGGTTTACGTAGAGCAGATCGATGGCCTCGATTCCGTGCGCGGCCATCGCGGCTTTGTGCGCGGCGGCGTCGCGCACTGCGAGAAGGCCGCCATGCACGTTCGGGTGCAGCGTCTTTACGCGTCCGTCCATCATTTCGGGAAAGCCGGTGACGTCGGAAACGTCGAGTACGGGAATGCCGGCCGCTGCGATCGCGGCGCGTGTGCCGCCGGTGGAGATCAGAACCACGCCCAGCGCGTGCAGCGCCTGCGCCTGCTCGATCAGCCCGGTCTTGTCCGAAACCGAAATAAGCGCGCGCCGCAGGGGCGCCAGATCAGCCGTCATTGCTTGATTCCCTCAGCATCGCTTCGGCCTACCAGCGCGACTAGGCTCAGTCGATGCGGGTCAGCGCCCAGCGCAGGCGGTTTGGCGGCGCGTCGCCCACGCCGTTGCGGTCGGCCGCGCCTGAGAGCACGATCTGCGTGGTTTCTTGCTTGGGCTTGTCGGCGTAGGCGCTGCGGCCGGCGAGATAGATTGAATCTTCCAGCGAGACGCGCACGGCGTCGGTCTTCAGGCGCCAGACTGCGCCGTTCGGCAGCGTGAGGCGCGGCTCGCGGGGCGCTGCCCATTCCGCGCGCACGCCGGGATGGAGATGGAAGCGCACCGCGAACGGCACGGCCGTGGTCAGCGGATTGCGCCCGTCGGCGAAGGGGCGGCCAAGTTCATCGGCGCCGCGGATATCGCGACCCTCCTTGTCCATGAACAGAAAGCGGCGGTGCACGAATCCGAACGCTTCGCGGTAGCCTTCATGGCGCGCTTCGATGTGCACGCCGTCGTCTTCCTCGGTGCGCTTGGAGGAAACCGGGAAGTCGAGCGGATAGGCGCCGGCCCGGCGCACGCGGGAAAAATCCGCCGACAGCGCATCGTCCACGACGAGCGTGGAATGCGCGTTCGTCGCGCGCGCGGCGGCGCGCCAATCCGGCGCCAGCTCGCGCGCGGCCCCGACATTGACGATGAAGCGTTCGCGCCCGCAGGAGAGTTCGAACGCCAAGGCGCTCGCATGCGCGCGTCCGCCATGGTGCGGCGGGGGCGCGCCGCCGACGTCCATGACGAGGCGCTGCTCGCCCGCGTGCAGAACCTGGTATCCAGATTGCGTCGCGAACCGAAACGCGGGCGCCGCGGCGCCGATTTCACCCAGCGCACGCTCAAGGCTCGCGGCGTCTCCTTCGGAGCCGCCATGGAACGCGGCGAGGCCGCCGTCGCCCAAGCGCATCAATTGCAGGAATTGCGCGCCGCGCTGCAGCATCTCGGTGATGAGGCGCGGCGTTTCGAAGCCGCCGCGCGCCAGCGCCTCGTCGACCGTGAGGAGATCATAGATGGCTTCGGCCAGCGCTTCGGGGGCGCGCGCGTGGTGTCCGCCGTCGGGATGGAATTGTCCGGCGCACGCTTCCTCCAGGAGTTCGACGCCCTGATACGCGATCGCCTCGCCCTGGTCGCCGAGCGCCATCCCCGCCAGAGCGAGCGCTGCGCCCGCCTTGATGCGTTCGAACGGCGCACGCAGATCCTTCCACGCCGCCATCAGATGATGCGCCTGCCAGGCGAAGCTTTGCAGCAGGTCGGCGCGCGCGCGGCCCTCGGCGCGCTCGATCGCGGCCTGCCCGTGGCACAGCCACGCGTAAAGCCGCTCCGCCGTCAGCTCCGGCGCCCAGGCGTGCTCATGCCATTGTCCGAACCCGGACACCCAGGTCTCGACAAGCTGCGCAATCCGCGGATGTGCGTCAGGCCCGACGGCCGCCAGATCGCCGAGCCATGAGAAGGCGTGCAGGCGCGACGTGAAATGCGGCGAGGGATGGTTGGCGCCCCAGGGGACCGGGTGCGTGCCGCTCTGCTTCTCGGTGGCGATGCGCCATTGCCCGGAGAGAATTTCGCGGCCGCGGCGCACGTCGCCCTGACGTGGATCGCGGCCCGACATAAAGAGCCGCGTCGGTCCAGACGCGGCGCGGCTGGCGCGATAGAAGGGCGTCGATCGCCATTCGTCCGCTGACGCGGTGAGCAGGGATCGCCAGAGCCGGGGGCTTGTGCGCGACAAGCCTACCCGCCTCTCAGCGTCTCGATGTTGCGCGCGTAGGAGGCCTGGCCGCCGCCATCGAACACCGCGGTGCCGGCGACGAGCGCGGTCGCGCCCGCGTCAACAATGCGACGCGCGTTCTCGGCTTTCACGCCGCCGTCGACTTCGAGGATCACGTCGCGGCCGCTGGCGTCGATCTTCTTGCGCAGCGCCTCAATCTTCTTCAGCTGGCTCGCGATGAAGCTCTGTCCGCCGAAGCCGGGATTGACGCTCATCACCAGCACGAGATCGAGCATGTCGAGGATCGGGTCGATCGTCTCCGCCGGCGTGCCGGGATTGAGCGAGGCGCCGGCCTTGGCGCCCGTCGCCTTGATCGCCTGCAGCGTGCGATGGATGTGGGGGCCGGCCTCGGGATGCACGGTAATGATGTCGGCGCCGGCGTCGCGGAACGCCTGGATGAACGGATCGACTGGCGCGATCATCAGGTGCACGTCGAACGGGATGCTGGCGTGCGGGCGCAGCGCCTTCACGACCGCCGGGCCGATCGTCAAATTGGGCACGTAATGGCCGTCCATGACGTCCACATGCACCATGTCCGCGCCCGCGGCCTCGATCGCGGCCACTTCCGCGCCGAGCTTGGCGAAATCGGCGGCGAGAATCGATGGCGCGATCAGCGGCGAACGCATGAGCGGGCGGTAACAGGCATGCCGGGCGGACGCAAGCGGCGGTGAATCAACGCCGGACGAGCCGCGCCGCGTAGAAGCCGTCGATGCCGCCCTGCGCCGCGAAATGGCTTGGCAGCGTGCGCAGATCGCCTTCCGGCGTCACCAGCGCGGCGGCGCCGAACACTTCGCCGGGGTTGATCGGCGCGCGTGTCCAGTCGCCGCTTCGGAGCGCGGCCGCAACGATCTCCGGTCCTTCCTCCGGCTCGAGCGAGCAGACGGCGTAGACGAGCCTGCCGCCGGGCCGGACAAACCCGGCCGCGCGCGCCAAGAGTTTCGCTTGCAACGCGGCGAGCGTGCGGATGTCGCCGGGGCGGCGCAGCCAGGCGACGTCGGGATGGCGGCGCACTGTTCCGGTCGCGGTGCAGGGCGCGTCCAGCATCACCGCGTCGAACGGCGCGGGCGCGGCCCAACCGAGCGCATCGGCGCACACGCGTTCGGCCGCCAATCCGGTGCGGCTCAGATTTTCGCCAAGCCGCGACAGCCGCGGTTCGGCGATGTCGAGCGCGGTGACGGCGGCGCCGGCGGCGGCAAGCTGCATCGTCTTGCCGCCGGGCGCCGCGCAAAGGTCGAGCACGCGTTCGCCGCGGACATCGCCCAGGAGGCGCGCGGGCAGCGCCGCGGCCGCGTCCTGCACCCACCAGGCGCCCTCATCATAACCCGCAAGCGTTTCCAGCGGGGGCGACCCGGCCGGGAGGCGCAGGCTTCCAAGCAGCGGCGTCGCCTCCAGCCCGTCGGGCCGCGCGGCTTTCAGCGTGAGATCGAGCGGCGGCTCAGCGCGCAGCGATGCGGCGATCGCGGCGGCGGCGTCGCCATAGGCCGCGCGCCAGCGCGTGTAGAGCCACGCCGGCAGATCGGCGCCCGCCGGCAGCGCCGCGAAGCTTGCGCGCCCCTCGGTGCAGGTCTTGCGCAGCACCGCGTTGATCAGGCCCGCGAAGCCGGCCGCCTTGCGGTCCGCGCGCGCCACGGCGACGGTTTCGCTCACGACCGCGTGCGCCGGCGTGTCCAGCGCCAGCGCCTGCGCGGCGCCGGTGCGCAACAGCGCGCGTCCGAGATGGGCGTCTTCCGGCAGCGGTTTGTGCAGGAAGCGCGCGAGCGTGGCGTCGATGCCGCCAAGCCGGCGCAGCGTGGCGGAGACGATGGCGCGCGCGAACGCGCGGTCACGGCCGTCGAGGCGGTCGAAGCGCTCGGCGTGCGCGAGCGCGTCATCGAGCGTGCGGCGCTCGTCGAGCACGGCGATGAGCACGTCGGCGGCGGCGCGGCGTGGGGAGGGCGGCGCCGTCACACGCGGCGACGCGGGCGCTTGCGCGCACGGCTCACCCCCACGGACCGGCGCGCCGGCCCCACGGCCCGCCGGGCGCGGCCGCAGCGGTCGGCTGCATGGCGGCGCCCATGCCGCCAGCGATCTGGCGCAGCGCCGCGATCCGGTTGGCGGTGGCGGGGTGGGTGGAGAAGAGGTTGTCTGCGCCGCGCCCCGAGAGCGGGTTGATGATGAAAACGTGCGCGGTCGCGGGGTTGCGCTCGGCGTCCTGGTTGGGGACGCGGCGGGCGAAGTTCTCGATCTTCTCCAGCGCGCGGGCGAGCGACATGGGATCGCCGGAGATTTCGGCGCCGCCGCGATCGGCTTCGTATTCGCGCGCGCGGCTGATCGCCATCTGCACCAGCGCGGCCGCAAGCGGAGCCAGGATCATCAGCGCGATCGCGGCGATCGGGTTGCCGCCGTTCTCGCGCGAGCCGCCGAAGAAAAACGCAAAATTGGCGAGCATGCCGATGGCGCCGGCGAGCGTCGCCGTGATCGTCATGGTCAGCGTGTCGCGGTGCTGCACGTGGGCGAGTTCGTGCGCCATGACGCCTCTGATCTCCTCGCGCGAGAGCGCGCGCAGGAGGCCGGTCGTCGCCGCAACGGCCGCGTTCTGGGGATTGCGGCCGGTGGCGAAAGCGTTCGGCTGGGGATTGTCGATGATGTAGACTTTCGGGGCCGGCAGCCCGGCGCGCGCGGCCATCTCCAGGGTGTCGGCGGCGTATTGCCGGACCACCGGATCGGCGAACGTCTCGGCCGGCTGGGCGCGATAGTGCGACAGCACCATCTTGTCCGAATTCCAGTACGCGAACGCGTTCAGCGCCAGGGCGACCACGAACGCGATCAGCATGCCGGCCGCGCCGCCCACCAGATACCCCACGCCCATGAAGAGCGCCGTCATCGCCGCCAGCAGCATGAACGTCTTAACCGTGTTCATCGACCCTTCCTCGTGTCCGGCGCCGGCCGCGGCGCCGCTTCCGCTGGCATATGTGGGCGCTCGTCGCCGCCATTCCAGGCGCGCCCGCGCGCACTGCGCGAAGATCGCCCCGCTGTGGTGATTTCACTGGACGCGCGACGCGCCTGATCGGACTGTGCCGCCGCGCGGGAGACGGGGCGGATGCGGAAGCCGGTCGGGAATGGGGCGCGGGGAATGCGCCTTGAGGTTCCAACCCAGCTTCGCCTGCTCTCGCCGGCGCCCGATCTGCGATGAGCTGGGGAGCGGCCCCCGCTAAACCATCAGGCTCATCGCACATCGGCGCCGGCGCCCGCGCCGATTTGCCCAACGCAATCAGATACGAACGCGCGCCGCCTTGCGTTGCCGCGCGGGGCGAAACGGTCTAAACGCCGCCGTCTCTTGACCGGCGCGCCGCCGGCCGCAGGAGCACGCGATATGGCGGGGTCGGAGGCAGGAACGCCCAGTCAGGCGGACGCCGAGGATTCCGCGCACGGCGCGCGCGCGCCCGGCGGCCACGCCAAGAGCAGCTTCTGGGTCCTGCTGATCGGGTCGATCGGCGTCGTCTACGGCGACATCGGGACGAGCCCGCTCTACGCGCTGCGCGAATCCTTGAAGCATGTGACCGGGGAGTCCGGCGTGCTGCAGCGCGCCGACGTGCTCGGGATCGTTTCGCTGATCTTCTGGGCGCTACTGATCATCGTCACCCTCAAATATGTGCTGCTGCTCTTGCGGCTGGACAACAAGGGCGAGGGCGGCACGGTCGCGCTGATGGCGCTGGCGGAGAAGGCGCTCGGCCGGCGGACGCCGTTCATCTTCATCCTCGGCATCGTCGGCGCGTCGCTGTTCTACGGCGACGCGCTGATCACCCCGGCGATCTCGGTGCTCTCCGCGGTGGAGGGGCTCAAGGCCGTGCCCGGGCTCGGCGAATGGTCTGAGACGATCGTCCGCGACGGCGCATCGGTCACGATCGAGCACGCGGCGCCGATCGCGCCGTTCATCGTTCCCATCAGCATCGGCATCCTGATCACGCTGTTCGCGTGGCAGAGCCGCGGCACAGGGCGGATGGGAGCATTGTTCGGCCCGATCACGCTGGTGTGGTTCCTTACGCTGGGCGCGCTCGGCGTGTGGCACATCACCGAGGATCCAACCATCCTGGCGGCGCTGTCGCCGCATTGGGGCGTGCAATTTCTCGCGACGCATGTCGGTCTCGGCTTCATCGTGCTGGGGGCGGTGTTTCTCGCCGTCACCGGCGCGGAAGCGCTCTATGCCGATATGGGCCATTTCGGGCGCGGGCCGGTGCGCACCGCATGGCTGTTCATCGTGCTGCCGTGCCTGACGCTGAACTATCTCGGCCAGGGCGCCTTCGTGCTCCGCCATCCCGAGGCGCTGGAGAACCTCTTCTTCGAGACCGCGCCCGGGGTGATGCGGCTGCCGCTCGTGATCTTGGCGACGATGGCCACGATCATCGCAAGCCAGGCTGTCATCACGGGGGCCTATTCGATGACCCAGCAGGCGATTCAGCTCGGGTTTCTGCCGCGCATGGAAATCCGCCGCACCAGCGAAACGCAGGCCGGACAGATCTACATGCCGCAAGTGAATTGGCTGCTGCTCGCGGGCGTGCTGGTGCTGACGCTGGCGTTCAACAGCTCCGAGCGGCTTGCGGCGGCGTATGGCATCGCGGTCACCGGCGAGATGATGGTCACGTCGATGCTGGCGTTCGTCGCGATCTGGAAACTCTGGAAGGCGCCGCCGTGGCTTGCCGTGGCTGTCTGCCTGCCGTTCTTCCTGATCGAGAACGTGTTCCTCGCGTCGAACCTCACGAAGGTCTGGTCGGGCGGGTTCGTGCCGATCCTGCTCGGCGTCGGGCTTTGCCTGGTGATGTGGACGTGGACGCGCGGCACGCGGCTCCTGTCGGACACCGTGCGCCGGGACGAGCCGCTGGGCAAACTCTTCGAGACGCTCTCGCTGCACCCGCCCCATCGCGTGCGCGGCACCGCGATTTTCCTCACCGGGGATCCCGAGGTCGCGCCGGCCGCGCTGATGCACAATCTGAAGCACAATCAGGTGCTGCACGAGCAGATCATCATCCTCACGGTGCGCACGCTCGGCGCGCCGCGCGCGCCGGAGAGCGAGCGGGTGAGGATCGAGGATTTCCTGCCGGACGTGAAACGCGTGATCGTCAGCTTCGGGTTCATGGAGACGCCGAACGTTGTGAAGGCGCTGACCGCGGCGCGCGCGATGGGCCTCAAGTTCGACATCATGAAGACGAGTTTCTTCTTGAGCCGCCGCACCATCGTGCCCAGCGAAAAGAGCGGCATGCCGCTCTGGCAGGATCACCTCTTCATCTATCTCGCCCGCAACGCCACCAACGCCACCGACTTCTTCCATATTCCCAGCGGTCGCGCGGTGGAGCTCGGCACGCAGGTCATGGTGTAGGCGCGCGGGTTGACGATCGGGCGCCGCCGCGAGACCCTCCCGTGCGGAGAGATACGCCCATGACCATCTGGTTGCGCCTTGCGCTGGCGATCGTCATCGGCGCCGTGATCGGCGCGACAACGGCCCTCGTCGGCGCACATTTCGGGCTCAACGGTTCCACGCTCGGCGGCGTCGCAGGCGCGGTGGGCGCCGGCTTCATCGCCGTCGTCCTGCGCCCCAAAGCGAAGGCCTAGGCCCTAGCTTCGCGCGGCGCGCCTCGCTATTGCTCCAGCCCCGCAGACGATGCTGACCAGGGTGGACGCAAAGTGCCGAAGGACGCCGTCAAGAAAGTGGTGCTCGCCTATTCCGGGGGGCTCGACACTTCGATCATCCTCAAATGGCTGCAGGACGAATATCAGTGCGAGGTCGTCACCTTCACCGCTGATTTGGGGCAGGGGGAGGAATTGGCGCCCGCGCGCGAAAAGGCGCTGAAGGCCGGCGTTCGCCCCGAGAACATCTTCATCGACGATCTGCGCGAGGAATTCGTGCGCGACTTCGTCTTCCCGATGTTCCGCGCCAACACGCTTTACGAGGGGCAGTACCTCCTCGGCACCTCGATCGCGCGGCCGCTGATCGCCAAGCGGCAGATCGAGATCGCGGAACTGGTGGGCGCCGACGCGGTGTGTCACGGCGCGACGGGGAAGGGCAACGACCAGGTCCGCTTCGAAGTGGCGTATTACGCGCTGAAGCCGGAGGTGCGCGTGATCGCGCCGTGGCGGGAGTGGAGCTTCGAAGGCCGCCCGCAGCTGCTCGATTATGCGCGCAAGCACGGCATCGAGATCGCCAGGGGGAAGGAACAGGAGGCGCCGTTCTCGATCGACGCCAATCTGCTGCACACTTCGTCAGAGGGCCTCGTGCTTGAAGACCCGGACACGGAAGTGCCCGATATCGTCGCCAAGCGCGAAGATCGCCGCACCATCACGCCCGAGGAGGCGCCGGATAAAGCGGAGGTCGTGAGCCTCGCCTTCGAGCGCGGCGATGTTGTCGCCATCAACGGCAAGCCGATGAAGCCGCACGAATTGCTCGGCGAACTCAATCGGCTCGGCAAGACGCACGCCATCGGCGGGCTCGATCTGGTGGAAAACCGCTATGTCGGCATGAAGTCGCGCGGCTATTACGAAACGCCCGGCGGCACGATCCTGTGGCACGGCCATCGCGCCATCGAGAGCATCACGCTCGATCGCGGCGCGATGCACCTGAAGGACGAGCTGATGCCGCGCTACGCATCGCTCATCTATAACGGCTTCTGGTTCACGCCCGAGCGCCGCATGCTGCAAGCCGCGATCGATGAGAGCCAGGGGAGCGTCACCGGGGAGGTGCGGCTCAAGCTCTACAAGGGCGGCGTCCGCGTCGTCGGGCGCAACTCACCCTACTCGCTCTACTCGAAAGCCCTGGTCGGCTTCGACGAAGCCGGCGGCTACAACCAGGCGGACGCGGAAGGCTTCATCAAGCTCAACGCGCTCCGCCTGCGCATCGCCGCGGAACGCGACAAGAAGGCGGGAAAGAATGAGTGAGATGCGCACCGCGTCCTGCACCTGCGGTCAGTTGAGCCTGACGACGCGCGGCGATCCGGTGCGCGTGGGCGTCTGCCATTGCCTCGCGTGCCAGCGCCGCACCGGTTCGCCGTTCGGTCAGCAGGCGCGGTGGCGCTTAGAAGACGTGTCGCCGCTGCGCGGCCGGGCGGTGCAGTATCGCCGCATCGGCGACGACGGCGGCGCCTGCGTGCACGATTTCTGCCCGGAGTGCGGCGCCACGGTGCGCTATATCGTTGAGGATCAGCCGGACCTGATCGCGGTTCCCATCGGCGCCTTCGCCGATCCGCACTTTCCTGCGCCGCAATATTCCTCATATGGCGTGCGCCGCCACGCCTGGGTCGTCCTGCCGCTCGACATCGAGCATTGGGACTGACCCCGCGCGGCGGCGCCAGCGCGTCGCGTTACGACCAGTACCGCGGGGCCTTGTAGTAATCGTACGTCGTGTCGCGGTATTGCGTGCCGTCGTTCTTGGTGAGCGCATCGAGCGTGTCGGCGGGCGCCGCCTTCAACTGATCCTTGCTGTATGGCACCACATAGGCGTCGTGCTTGTCGTTGTAGTCGAGCGCCGACCACGGCAGCGGGTGGAACTTCTCGCCCATGCCGAGAAAGCCGCCGAACCCGACGACGGCGAACATGATGTTGTTGGATTGCTTGTCGAGGACGACGTCTTCGATCGTCCCGATCTTGTCGCCTTCGGCGTTGCAGACGGACGTGCCGATCACTTTCTTGGCGCGAATGGCGGTCGTGTGTCCGGATTGGGTGGGCATGTGTGACTCCTTCTGGCTGTCACCAGAGGAACACGCGCAACGCCTTCGCTGTTCCGCAGCGCCTATGCAGAAAGCACGATCCCATAGAGCACCGCGCCGTAATGGCCGGCTGCGCCGAGGATGACGGCGGTGTGCCAGATTGCGCGGCGGAACGGGATCTTGTGGTTGAGATAGATGAGGACGCCGGCGCTGTAGATGAGGCCGCCCGCGGCCAGCAGCGCGATGGCGACCGCCGACAGCGACGTGAGCGCGGGCGCGAGCAGGGGCAGGCTCGCCCAGCCGAAGCCGAGATAGATGAGCGACCACGTCCGATCGGAGATGTTCGGCGCGAACACCTTGCCGGCCGCCCCGGCGAGGGCTGCGACCCACACGGCGCCGGTGACGACGTGCGCCACCGTGTCCGGCAGCAGCTGCATGGTGAAGGGCGTGTAGGAGCCGGCGATCATCAAAAAGATCGCGGCCTCGTCCATCCGCCGCAGGATGCGCCGCGCGGGCGATGGGCGCGTGAGATTGTAAACCGCCGACGCGGCCAACATTGCGATCACGCAGAAGGCGTAGAGCGAGGTGGAGGTCGCCAGCGGCACGCCGCCCTTGGCGAGTGCGAAGCTCAGAAGAACGCCGCCGCCGAGGAACGCGGCCAGGATGCCGATAATGTGCACGACGCCGTCCGCCGCGTGTTCAACACGGTTCGGATAGTGCTCCCCAAGCTCGTCCGCTTCTGCGGCGAACAGATGGGCGAGGGACATCGTGCGCGCTCCTTTCGAATGGTGAACGCGAGGATCCGGCGATCGGGTCCCGAGCCTTCACTATGCCGCATGAACGTCGCGTCTTCAGCGCAACACTTCTGTTGCAAGAATTGGACATTCCCGGCTGCGCGCGCCTGGCGCGCAGCGCATCGCACTGTTGGGGCGCGCAGATGAAGCGTCTCTGAACGGCGGCGTGAGATGCGCGTGTCGCGCCGCGTTGTTGCAGTCCGAACACGCTTCGTCCGTCCACCGCCATGTTTCGCTTGCCCGGCGAGTCCGATTAGACTTGGCTTCGACAAGGCGCGCACGCGCGGAGGGGAGGCGGCATGGGGGCGACGGAAACCGGCGCGAACGCGCAGGCGCCGGCGATCGGAAGCGCGGGCATGCCGTTCTGGACGCGCCTCAAGGCGATCCTTGGCGGCTCGGCCGGCAATTTCGTCGAATGGTACGATTGGTTCGCCTATTCCGCGTTCGCGCTCTATTTCGCGCCGGCGTTCTTCCCGGAGGGGGACGCGAACACGCAATTGCTGCGCGCCGCCGCGATCTTCGCCATCGGCTTCCTGGCGCGGCCGGTCGGCGCGTGGCTCATGGGGCTTTACGCCGACCGCGCGGGGCGGCGTGCGGCGCTGACGCTCTCGGTGGCGATGATGTGCTTCGGTTCGCTCATCATCGCGCTGATCCCGACCTACGCGGCCATCGGCATCCTGGCGCCGATCATTCTTCTTGCCGCGCGGGTGTTGCAGGGCTTGTCCGTCGGCGGCGAGTATGGCGCGAGCGCCACCTACATGAGCGAGATGGCGGGCCGGAAGCGGCGCGGCTTCTGGTCCAGCTTCCAATACGTCACGCTGATCTCGGGGCAATTGGCGGCGCTGGGCGTGCTGATCCTGCTGCAGGGCGTGATGAGCGAGGAGGCGCTTCAGGAATGGGGCTGGCGCATCCCGTTCTTCATCGGCGCCGCGCTCGCGGTGGTCGTGTTCATCATCCGGCGCGGCATCGAGGAAAGCGCATCCTGGAAGAACCGGGGCGCGGAGCGGGTGGGGACGTTGCTGCTCTTCCTGCGCCATCCGCGCGAGACGCTGATGATCTTCGGCCTGACCGCGGCCGGATCGCTTTCGTATTACGCCTACACGACGTACATGCAGAAATACCTCGTCAACACGGCGGGGTTCTCCAAGGAAGCGGCGTCGCAGATCAACGCCGCGGGGCTCGTCTGTTTCATGCTGGCCCAGCCGCTGATGGGCTGGATGTCGGATTTCCTCGGCCGCAGGCGCATGCTGGTCGCCGCGTTCGGTCTGGGCGCGCTGGCGGCCTATCCGACGTTCACCACGCTGGGGCGAACCAGCGATCCCGCCACGGCGTTCGTGCTGACGCTGATCCCGCTCCTGATCCTCTCCGCCTACACCTCCATCAGCGCCGTGATCAAAGCCGAGCTTTTCCCGGCCTATTGCCGGGCGCTGGGGGTCGCGCTGCCCTATGCGCTTGCAAACGCGCTCTTCGGGGGGACGGCCGAATACGCTGCGCTTTGGTTCAAGGGCGCGGGCGTTGAATCCTATTTCTTCATCTACATGACGGTGATCGTCTCGATCGCGCTGCTCATTTCGCTGCGCATGCGCGACACGCAGAAGGCCAGCCTGATCCAGGAGGATTAGGCCTTGCGCTTGCGCGTGGTTTTCTTGGCGGCGGTTCGGCGGTCCGATCCGGACTGCTTGGCGCCGCCGTCTTCCTTGTTCACCGTAGCCCAGGCGCGCTCTTCGGCGGTTTTCTTTGAGGCTCCGCGCGCGCGGTCGCTCTCCTCGATAGGCTCGGCCTTGCGCTTTTTTTGTCGGTGTAAGCGCTCTTGTCGCCTCGCGGCATCACGGGTTCTCCAGGATCGTGCGCTCCCAGGAAAATTCAAACGCAACGCGCGCGGATTGTTCCCAAGCCGCAACAGCGGGCGTATCGTTTCAGCCTACGGAGCGGGCATGACGGACGAAGCCGGTTCAACGCGTCAGCGTATTCGGGCGGAGGCGCATGGCGCGCTGAATCTGGGCGCGGCGGTGCTCTGCGTCGGCGTCATCCTTGCTCTGGTCCTTGGCGCACTGGCGTCGCCGCCGACGCCGACGCTTGCGCCGCTCGCAGCCGCCTTCATCGCCGCGCCAATCGTGCTCCTGGGCTGGGGGCTTTGCGCCTACGCATCGTGGCGGCTTGACCTATTGCAGCGGCTGGCGCGGGAGCCGGACCTGGTCCTGCCGAAGGCTGATGCAGCGCGGTCCAAGATCGAGACGATGCAGCGCTTCCTGCGCTCCGATCGGCGCCGTGCGGCGCACGTTGTGACGCGTCCGCGCGCTGTTCGGGCCTAAGCAGCCTACGATTTCAGCAGCGTGATCGCCCCTGGCGCAGAGATGGTTCGCGCACTCTCGCGGCGCCTGCCTCGCGCCGGCGGTCTCGAAACCGCCGAAAGCGTTGAAATCACAAGGCGCTAGGCGCGGCGCCAAGCATTGGCAGCATGAAAGCGCTGTTGCTAACAGTAAAACCTGGCCCGCTCCATCCAGGAGCGTAGTATTGACTTGTTAAGGGAGCGCGCGGAACGCTCTATCCCTATCGGTCGTTAAGTACAATCGAAATGAAAGGGGAGCGCGGCATGCGCGACGGCATCGAGGATGAGACTGAGCTCAGCCTTCGGCTGCGTGGGTTCAGGCTGACCACGGCGGAAGTGCTCTATTACATGCCCGATCATCCAGCGCTCATTCAGAGCTTCGTCTGGCAGACGCTCGACCTCGCCCCGCGCTATCCGCGCATTCACCGGTTCCTCAATTTCTGGAAGGACGAGATCGAGGCGGTGATCCACTCGGTCCGGCTCGCGTCCGGCGAATTGCTGATGCCGGCGCCGATCCGCCGCGCGGACGCGATCCTTCATCACTAGGCTCTTCACCACAGTTTGAGCGCCGCCCCGTCGCCAAGGGCGCCGCGCGTGCCCATACTCTCGGCTGCACTGGAACGGCGCGCAGCTTCGAGGTGACGCACGTGAAGATGATCAAAGTCCTGGCGGCGACAATCGGCTTGGCGGCGCTTGCCGCCTGCGCGACGCCGACCGCCTATGGCCCCGCCACGAGCCCGCGCGGCTTCGGCTACAGCGAACAGCAAATCGAAGAAAATCGCTTCCGCGTCACCTTCCGCGGCAACACCGTGACCGACCGCGAAGCGGTGGAGGCGGCGCTGCTTTATCGCGCCGCCGAGCTGACGCTTTCGCGCAGCGGCGATTACTTCATCGCCCTCGATCGCGACACCGAAAGCCGCTCGCGGCTGCAGGCTGTCGGCGGTTCGGGCTATCCGGGCTTCTATCCCGGATGGCGCTATTATTCGCCGCGCTGGGGATGGCGCTATTGGCACGATCCGTTCTGGGACGATCCGGTGAGCTATCGCCAGATCACGCAATACGAGGCGACTGCGGAGATCGCGATCTTCTCCGGGCGGAAGCCGGCGGACAACGCGGCCGCGTTCGACGCGCGCGACGTGCAGCGCAATCTCGCGCCGCGCGTTCTCGCTGCGCCGCAGGCGTATTGACCGCCCCTAAGGCCCCTCGACCGCGACGCCGCGGGCGCGCAGCATCGCGATAACGCTGTCGTCGCCGATCAGGTGCGCTGCGCCCACGGCGATGAAGATGCGGCCTTCGCCCTCGAGCATCGTGAGGATGCGGTCGCGCCAGCGCGCGTTCCGGTCCGTGAGCAGCGCGCTTGCGGCCTCCTGTCCAGCGTCCTCGATCTCCTCGTTGAGCAGGCGTTCGAGGTCATCGACGTCGCCGCGCACCCAGGCGCGATCGATCGCGGCGATATCGTCCTCGGCGGCCTCCAGCTGTTCCAGCGTGGCGCGCAGGAACGCGATCTGCGTCGCGGCAGGCAGATCCGCCAGCACCGCGACGTGCTCTTCCGGCGTCTCCAAATAGTCCAGCCGCTTGCCCGCCGCGCGCGCCTCCTCGTCGAGCACGCGCTCAACGCCGACCTCGAACGATTGCCCGATGCTTTGCACATAGAGTGAAGACAGCTGCATCGCCGCGAACCATGGCATGAACGGCTCAAACGCGGCGGGCGCCGCGCCGAGCCTTCTCGCGACGCGATCCAGCAGCGCCCAATCGGCGGCGCCGATCTTCATCGACAGCGTCTCGCCGGAACGGTCGAGCCCGCGCTCGAGCAGCACCTGTCGCAGCCGCGCGCCCGCGGGCGAGTCGGAGATGTCGGTCTCGAAAATGACCGTGTCGGCCGCGTCGAACGCGGCGTCGACCTCGGGCGAGCGCCATTCGAGGTCGGCGGGCAGAACATGGATCGTGCCGAACAGCCAGATCTCGCTGTCGGCGTCCGCGATCCGCCAGAGCGCCGGCTGCGGCGCGGGCGCGCCGCATGCGGCCAGGAGGAGGGCGGCCCCCGCGACGAGCGCCGTCGCCGCGCGCCGCAGACGGCCTTTTGCGTCGGCCGGCGCGCGACCGCTGATGCGATTTGCCCAAACCATGCCCGTGAGCTAGAGCATCCGCCCGCCGACGCCTAGCCGCACCCGTAGCTCAGCTGGATAGAGCGCTGCCCTCCGAAGGCAGAGGTCACAGGTTCGAATCCTGTCGGGTGCGCCATTCGCTGCCGCGGCGATTGTGCGGGGCGGCCGGGGCGGCCATGGTGCGCTGCGCCGCGCGGATCGGACGAGCGGCGCCGCTGAAACCTGGTGGATGTCTTCAATGTCTGGCTATCCCCTTGAGGGCGTCAAAGCGCTCGATTTCTCGCGGGTGCTTGCGGGCCCGTTCGCGGGGCGCATGCTCGCCGACCTTGGCGCCGACGTGGTGAAAGTTGAGCCGCCGGACGGCGATTCAACGCGGCTCTGGGGCAAGATGGTTGGGGGAATCTCAGGCTACTTTTCCTACGCCAACGCCGGCAAACGCAACATTTCGATCGATCTGCGCGCCGACGGCGCCAAGGACCTCGTGCTCGCGCTGGCGCGCTGCGCCGATGTGGTGCTGGAGAACTTCCGGCCCGGCGTGATGGATCGGCTGGGCGTCGGCTACGGCGCGCTGAGCGCGGTGAACCCGCGGCTGGTGATGGTGTCGATCTCAGGGTTCGGCCGCAACGGCCCCGACTCGCATCGGCCCGCCTACGCGCCGATCGTGCACGCCGAGCTTGGGCTGATCGAGCGCGCGGCGCGTCGCGGCGGGATGCGCCAGGATCTGCCGCTGTCGGCGGCCGACACCAACGCCGGTCTGCACGGCCTCGTCGCGCTTCTGTCCGCGCTGCTGATGCGCACGCGCACGGGCGCTGGGCAGCACATCGACATCGCGATGATGGACGCGACGTTGGCGACGGACGATCAAGTGCATTTCGAACTCGAAGACGCGGAGGAGACGCGCAATCTGCCGCCGGACATCTGGGAGACAGGCGCGGGGCCGATCCTGGTCTCGGCGGATTTCCGCTATCTCTGGCGCTTGCTCACCGAGTCCGGGCGCGTCAGCGATCCGCAGCAGCCCGGCATGAGCCTTGAGGCCAAGATCGCGGCGCGGCGCGGCGCCGTCGCCGCGTTCATGCTGAGCCTGGCGGATTGGGACGCCGTTGAGCACGCGATGGCTTTGATGAACCTTGCCTGGGGCCGCGTGCGCGGCGGCGAAACGCTGCGCGCGCAGCCGACGCTGAAAGCGCGCGGCGCCATCGTCGAGATCGACGACGGCGCGGGCGGCGTGCGACCGATTGCGCAATCGCCTTATCGCTTTTCCGCGGCGGCCAGCGGCGTGCGGGGGCCGGCGTCGCGGCGCGGCGCGCACAACAGCGATGTGCTGCGCGACTGGCTTGGCGCGTCGCAAGCCGAGATCGACGCATGGCTCGACCGCGGCGTTCTCTGCGTGGATGCGGCGCCCGACGCCTGAGGCGCGCGCATTAGTCCTGTCGCGCGCCGTCGCGGAGCGCGGCGAGAGCGTCGGCGTCGCGCCAGCGTCCCTGCGCCATCACGCCGACGATCCGGCGCGCATTGGCGATGTCGTCGAGAGGATTGGCGTCGAGGATCACGATGTCGGCGCGATAGCCGGGCGCGATGCGGCCGAGATCGGCGCTGCGGTCCATCGCGGCCGCGGCCGTGATCGTGGCGCTCTGCAAGGCCTCCAGCGGCGTCAGCCCGGCGCGCTGCAGCAAGGCCAGCTCCCAATGCAACGAAAAGCCCGCAACAAGGCAATTGTTCGGACTATCGGATCCCGCCAGCACCTGAACGCCGGCGCGGCGCATGCGCGCGAGCGTCTCGTTGTAGACGGCGAAGGCGTTCTCGCGCAGCGTTGCGTCCGCCTGATCGAGGCCGCTCAGCCCCGTCTCGCACCATTGCCGCGCCTGCGCCGGCATAAAGGCGAACGCTGCTTCGTCCACGCGGCTGCGGTCGTTCAATTCCATGTCCAGCGTCGGCGTGCACGTTGCTGCGCGCCATGGCGGCGAACATCTCGTCGCAGCGGCCCCAATCCACCGCCTCGGCGAAATCCAGCGTCACGCGAAAATACGCGTTCGCGCCCTCGCGGAACTTGGCGTTGAGCCAGCGATCGAACCATGCCGCGCGATCGGCGGTGCATTCGCCGAGCGTGCCGAGCGACAGATGCTCGACGCTGCGCTGGCCCGCGCGCGCCGCGCCGGCGAGACCGACCGCAGTCACCGCGTGGCCTGCGACGGGCATGTCGTGCGCGCGGGCCCATGCGATGACGGCGTCGTAAGCGGGCGCCGGCAGCTGGTCGTAGACCTTGAAGAAATCGATCCCCGCCGCGCGCAGACGCGGCAGTTCGCGCGCGACGTCTTCCGGGGTGCGCAGGACGAGCGGCAGGTCGCCGTACCAGGGCAGTCGCGCGCCATCGAGCAGCGGGCCCGACACGTAGAGCCGCGGCGCGGGCGCGTCCGGATCCGCCGCGAGACGGCGGCGCGTTTCCACGATGCCGGGCACGAGCGAGCCCATGTCGCGCACGCCGGTGACGCCGTTGGCGATGAACAGCGGCAGTGCGCGCGCAATCGCGTCGTCGGGATCGCTCAGCGCGTGCACATGCATGTCCCAGAGGCCGGGGATCGCATAGCCGCGCGATGCGATCACCCGTGCGCCTGGGGGTCGGCGTATTTCGCGCGCGGGCGCCACCGCGACGATCTCGTCGTTGCGCACGACGATCGTCGTGTTCGGCCGCAGCGCGCCGTCGACCGTGTCCACGATCGTCACGCCGGTGATGAACGTATCGGCGGGGCGGATTTCGGTCGCGAGGCGCGACGCCGGCGCGGTTGTGCAGCCAGCGCTTGCCGCCACGACCGCCAGCGTCGCCATCAGGCGCTTCATCGGCTGCATCCTCCCGAACTTCCTACGCGCAGCCGCGGCTTGTGGACCAAACGGGCAGCGCGATCTGGCCGGTGTAGCGGAAGCGGGCGTGCGTGCCCGGCGCGCCCCATGCGTCGGGTTCGCCGTAGGGGCCGTAGGCGTGGCGGGTGGTGGTTCCGCTCGCGTCAGTCGACGCGATGACGCTGCCCTGGTGATCGGCGATCAGCCAGCGGCGGTCAGTGAGGCCCGCGCCCTCGTACCAGACGAGCGGCCCGTCCACGCCCGCGCCATGGACGTAGCGGCGCGCCAACGTTCCGCCGACATATTCGCCGATCAGCGCATCGCCGTCATAGAGAAACTCCGTCGTCGTCCCGCCCGCACTCGTTGAGCGCAGTCGGCCAAGCGGATCGTACGTCAGCGACAGCGATGCGCTCCCCGACACGCTCGTGAGCCTGTTCTCCAGATCGTATGCGAACGTGCGCGACCCATCCGAGGTCAGGTTGCCCCGCGCATCGTGCGTAGTGGTCGCGCCGCCGGCAATGTCCGTCGCGCCTCAGCGATAGGCGAGCCAGAGGAACGCCGGCCAGGTCGCGACGATGAACGCGAAGGTCGCGGCGACGCCGGTCGGGTAGGGCTCGCCGCGGGCCATGGCCGGGGCGACGTAGAGCGCCAGCCACACCGCCTTGTAGAAAATCTGGAACACCAGGAGCGGCGCCAGCGGCTGGGGAAAAGCGAGCCCCACCGCCGACGCCGCCAGCACCCCCAGCCACAAGCTGGCCACCAGCATCTCGACGCCGCGCGAGGCGGCCGCGGCGCCCTGGAACACGGCCGCGCCGTTGGCCGCCAACAGCGCGCCGCAGACCGGAACCAGGATCAGGATGTTGAGCGCATAGGGAATGCGCAGCCAAAGATGGTCCATGGCGCCTCTACGCGGCCGGGCGCGCCGCGGATTGGCCGCGCGCGGCTGCGGCGCCCTATATTGACGCCATGGCCAGACCCAGACTCGAACTCGTCGAAGTGAGCCCGCGCGACGGGCTGCAGAATGAACCGGAGCTCGTCTCCACCGCCGTCAAGCTCGGGCTTGTGGACCGCATCCTCGCGGCCGGTTTCCGGCGGCTTGAGGCCGGCAGCTTCGTCAATCCGAAGAAGGTGCCGCAGATGGCCGACAGTCCCGACGTGTTCGCCGCGCTGCCGGCGCGCGACGACGCCGTCTTCATCGCGCTCGCGCTCAACCGGCGCGGCGTGGCGCGCGCGATCGCCGCCGGCGCGAAGGAGATCAATTACGTGTTCTGCGCCAGCGACGGATTCTCGGTGCGCAACAATGGCGGCACGGTCGCTGAGACGCTCGCGGTCTGGCCGGACGTCGTCGCCGACGCCGCCGCCGCCAACGTGCGCATCGCGGCGGTGATCTCCACCGCGTTCGGCTGTCCGTTTGATGGGGAAGTGCCGGTCGCGCAGGTGGTGCAGGTCGCGGAGCGCATTGCGCAGGCGGCGCCGTTCGAACTCAGTCTCGCCGACACGATCGGCGTCGCCTCGCCACGCGACGTGACCGCGCGCTTCGCCGCGGTCGGCGCCGTCCTGCCGCCGCAGGTGCAGCTGCGCGGGCATTTCCACAACACGCGCAACACCGCGCTCGCCAACGCCGTCGCCGCGGTCGAGTGCGGCGTGACGATCATCGACGGCTCGCTCGCCGGCATCGGCGGGTGTCCGTTCGCGCCCGGCGCCGCCGGCAACGTGCCCAGCGAAGATCTCGTCTACATGTTCGAGCGCATGGGCTTCGACACCGGGATCGACCTCGATGCGGCGATCGCTGCGGCGCGCTCCATCGGCGAGGCGCTCGGCAAGCAAACGCCGGGCATGGTCAGCCGCGCCGGCGGCTTTCCCCGCGCGGCCACTGGCTGAGCCGGCGCCGCGGGCTGTCCCTGCCGGCGAAAAGGCGGTAGCTCAGGGGCCGACACAGGCGCGCTTGAGGGACCGCGCCGAAGACGGAAAGGGATGACCATGCGGGGCTGGATCTTGGCCGCGCTGGCGCTCGTCGGCGTCGGCCTCATGACGTTCTCCTTCCTCAAGCCGGGCGCGCCGGAGACGGCCGCCCCGGTCGAGGAGGCGGCGGCTCCGATGGCGACGCCGGCGGAGGCCAATCAGCCGCCCTCGGTGGTCGCGGCCCCGCCGCCGTCGATGGCGTCCGCGCCGCCGGCCGTTGCCTTGCCCCCCGCCGCCACGCCGCGCATGGCGGAGGCGGCGCCCGCGCCGACCGCGGAGGAGACGGTTGGCCCCGACAGCCCAAGCCCTGCGGACGTCGTCGCCGCGCCGCCGCTGCCCGCGCCCTCGACAGACGCGCCCGCGCCGCCGCCCGCGCCGCCGCCGATGGCGTCCGCGCCGGCGCCGGCTGCGCCCGATCGCCTCCGCGCTGAAACACGCCCGCGCCTCGGCGCGGCGCGGTCATCGCCGCCGCCGCCGGCCGCGAGCGAGGCTGCGGCGCCGCCGCCGCCCGTCGCCGAGGCGGCCGAGGCGGCGCCCCCCGCGGCCGCCGCCAGCACCGGCAGCGCCAGCGAAGACGAGCGGATCATCGAATGCGCGCGCATCGGCGCCTGGGGCGTCGGCGGGTGCCCGACGCAGGAGGATCTCGTCACGCGGTTTTCGCGCGCCGGCAGCGTCGCCTTCACCGATCCGCCCACCGAGATGAGCGTCGGTCGCTCCTACACCGTGCGCGCCGCAGCGGCGCTCGGCGATGCGCTGGCGGAAGAGACCGTGCGCCAGAACGCCGGGGCCGACGCCAGCGTCCAGAGCCGCGCGGTGCAATTGCTGCCGTCGCTGGAGGCGGAACTCACCGGCGTCGGCTTCGACATCCAGCCGCTGCAGCGGGAAGGCAGCCAGGCGCTGCTCACGGGCCGCGCCAATGAATGGGCCTGGGAGGTGCGCCCGACCGAAGGCGGAGAGCGCCGGCTCACGCTCATCGTGTGGGGCCAGCTCACGCTCGACAGCGCCCGCATGGCGCCGATCCGTGTACAGACGATCGAGCACAGCGTGACCGTCGACGTCGATCTGCAGACGCGCGCGGCGCAGGCTGTCGATTGGGTCGCGTATCATTGGGAGGCGGGCGCGGGGCTCGGCGCGCTGGGACTCGCGGGCTTTGGCTGGGCCGCGGGCCGGCGCCGGCGCAGGGCGGCGGCCTAGCCTCCTCTTGCTTCGGCGCAGTAAGCGTTCATCAAGCTTTGCTTCAAGCGCCGTTATGCGTTGCGCGCGATAAAGGCTGCGATCACGCGCGGCCAAAACCTTGACCAACAATGAAACCCCGCCGGCGCAGCCCGCGCCGAAGACGTTCGCCGATCAGGCGGCGCGCCTCGTTCGCCGTGCGGTCCGGCGCGTGCGGGTGACGTTGGAATATGGGCGCCGCCTGCTGCTCAAGAAAATTCCGCTCGACGAAGCGATGTCGGTGCGCGCGCGCGTGGAGGAGGAAGGCAAGTTCACCGAGCGCTATGCGCTCATGTGCGCGCTCTCGGCCGCGATCGCGACGCTTGGGCTGTTGCAGGGCTCCGCCGCGGTGGTGATCGGCGCGATGCTGGTCTCGCCGCTGATGAGCCCGATCGCCACGCTCGGGTTCTCGATCGCGTCACTCAACGCCCGGCGCACGCAGGAGGCTGCGCGGGTGGTGGCGATCGGCGCAGCGATCGGCGTGGGCGTCGGGATGGCGATCACCTGGCTGTCGCCGATCCGCGACGCCACGCCCGAAATTCTCGCGCGCACGGAGCCGACGCTGCTCGATCTCGCGGTCGCTGTTCTTTCCGGCCTCGCGGGCGGCTACGCCACGGTGCATCATCGCGGCGAAACCGCCATCGGCGTCGCCATCGCCACGGCGCTGATGCCGCCGCTGGCGACGCTCGGCTACGCCATCGCGGTCTGGCGCATCGATTTCGCGATGGGCGCCGGGCTCTTGTTTCTCGCCAATCTCGCGGCGATCGCGTTCTCGTTCGGCCTCGTGGCGCGGCTGCGCGGGGCGGCGTGGGCGTTCGCGCCGAAGGAGGTGCGCACGCGCTACGCGATCGTCGGCGTTCTGGTGTTTCTCATTCTCGCCACGCCGTTGGCGCTCACGCTGCGCCGCGTCACGCGCGAGGCGATCGCCAGCCAGACGGCGCGCAGCGCGATCATGGCGGTGATGGAGGCCGATTCCGCACAGATCGCGCAATTGAGCGTGCGCTGGGAAAATCTCGGCGACCCGGAGATCGAAGCGACGGTGGTGACGCCGAATTTCGTCGTCAATGGCGAGACGTTGGTCCGTGAACGGATCGAATCGCGGCTGCGGGCGCCGGCGGCGGTCGAGCTTCGCCAGGTCGTCGCCGCGGATACGCGCGCGGAAGCGATCGCGCTGATCAATTCCGCGCTCGAGCGCACGCCGCGCCGCGCGGCCGCCCCCGGCGCGCCGGTGGACGCGGTGCGCGACGCCGCGCGCCTTGCGGTGACGACGGCCTGGGCGGACGAGAGCACGCGCACGATCCACGTCCTGGCCGCTCCCGAAGGGCGCCCGCTCGACGCCTATCGCGCGGAGGAGACACGGCTGAATGCGCTGGGCTTCGGCTGGGCGGTGGCGGTGACGCCGCCGTACGTCATGCGCGCGCCGATCCTGTTCGGCGACGACGAGGTCGCGCTGGGTCCTGAAGAAGACGCGCAAGTGGAGGTCGCGCTCTGGGCGCTGCGGCGCTGGGGCGTGCAGGAGGTCATCGTGGAGGGGCTGTCGGGCCGCGCCACCGGGCGCAGCCAGATTTCGCGCATCCTGGCCGATGGGCGCGCCGGCGCAGTCGCGGCGGCGCTGCGGCGCGGCGGCGTCTCCGCGGAAGCGCGGCGCGCGACGCCTGAGACGGCCGCTCGTCTGGCTGGGGACGGCGAGGCGCGCGTCCGCGCCGCCGACATCCTGCCGTTCGAGGCGCGCGCCGCGGAGTGATCAGGGCGTCTCGCGACGCCGCAGCTCGCCCAACAGCGCCGCATCGAACGCATGAGCGGGCTCATCGTTCAGGGTACGGATGAAGTCCGTGACGTCGGCGCGCGCGTGCGCGTCCTCGAAGCTTGCGCCGGGAATAAGGCCGCGGCGGAAGAGATGATTGTCGCTCGCGCCGGTGAAAACGAAGGAATGATGCCAGGGCAGGCTCGTCGCCTTGGCAAGCTCGTTAGTGCAATTGGAGAAGAGCGTGTTGTAGAAGCGCGGCGTCTCCTCCAGCGCGCGCGTGCGCTCCAGGAGGCGCGAGAGCAGCGTCAGCTTCTGCTCCTGGCTTAGCGCCAGCGGATAAACGAACGTCTCGTGGCGGAGATAGACGGCGCGGCGGGTGAGAAGATCGCGCGCGCTCGCCCAAACATACGAGAGCTCGTACGCGTTCCAGAGGCCGCGCCAGACCGAATAGCCTTCGTCGGCTTCGCGCCGCGCTTCGATGGTGAGGCCGAGGAGGCGATCGCCGGAGAATTCAAACAGCAGGAACGTGTGCGCCGCGAGGTTGGAGCCCGGCTGCGGCTCGAGCACGAACCACACATTGCGCAAGTCGGCGAAGGAGAAGGCGGCGAGGGTGCGGGTCTGGGCTGTGGGGCCCTCGGCGTCGTAGCTCCAGTCGATCACCGGAGAGACGGCGAAGCCGTCCGGGGCGCGCGCCACCTGCGCCGTGTGGGCCAAATAGGGAAGCCATTGGCGGTCATTGCGCGCCGTGGTCGCGCACGCCGCAAGAGCAGCCGTCGCCAACGCCAACACAATAATCGCCGCGCGCCGCATGGCCGCCCCCGCACTCATCGGGCCGACCATACCGCAGATCGTCTTTGCGTTCAGCTGTAAGCGGCTTTGCGTCGCGCGAGGCTTTCCGCGGGCCAGAGCGCCCTGGTGTCGTAATAGGCCTCGAACGCCTGCGCGCCCTCCGGCAGGCGCACCCAGGGCAGTTTGGAGCGCGTGTAAATGTGGACGTCGGGCGGGAGCGCTGCTGGCGCATCGAGCGCGCCGACGCGGACAAACCGGATTTGGGCGCGCCCGCCATACTCGCTCCACACCGCCGTTCCGCACGCCGCGCAGCGGAAAACGCGGTGCGAGAGCCCGCTTTCCGTCGGCATCGCGTACGCTCGGGGCTCGCCCAACAGCGTATCGACGGCGCTCGCCTCGATCAGCGCGTTCAGCACGAACGCCGTTCCGGTCTGCCGCTGGCAATCCGTGCAATGGCAGCAATGCACGAAGAGCGGCGCGGCGTTCATGCGGTAGCGCAACGCGCCGCACGCGCACCCGCCCTCGCGGACATCAGATGACATGGGGTCCTCCAACTCACGTGCTTAGGCCAAAGGCCTGCGGTTTTCACGCCATCGCGTTGGGGGATGCCTGGGGAGATCCCGTTCAGCGCGTGTCGCGCCGGAGATCCTGGCGAGCGCATTGGGAGGATTCGCCGATGGCGCCGGAGGGGTGCTGCGGCGATCGCCGCGGCGCGGCGCTGGCGGACTGTCGTTCGCAGGCCGCAGCTTATTTGCGCGGCAGGAGGCCTTCGCGCTGGGCGCGCTTGCGGGCGAGCTTGCGGGCGCGGCGAACGGCTTCGGCCTGCTCGCGGGCGCGCTTCTCGGACGGCTTTTCGTAATGATTGCGGCGCTTCATCTCGCGGAAAGTGCCTTCCCGCTGCATCTTCTTCTTCAGCGCCTTGAGGGCCTGGTCGACATTGTTGTCGCGTACGAAAATCTGAACGATGACACGTCCTCCTGGCAGCGCGCCGGTCGCTACTCCCCACGCCTCGTCGGGGAACGGCCAGCGCAAAACAGAGCAGGCGGCGCTTGTGGCGCCGCCGCTTAGGGCCGGGAGATAGCGCGGCGCGGGGGCAAAGTCCAGGCGAAGGGCGGGCCCTTCTCACCCGGCCGCCGGCATTTTCGGCCGCGCCAACCCGAGCGTTCAACCGGGCGTTAGGGCCGGTTTGGTATGGATCCCGAAAGCGCCCGGCAGCGGCGCTGAACGGGGGTTCCAGTGGGGCGGTCGCAGACCTTCATCGTCTATGCCGGCGCGAATTGGGCCGCAGCGGGGCTCGCGATCATGGCGATTTGGGCCGGGCTGCCGGTTCTGTCCGCCGTTGTGCTCGGCGCGGGCGCGATGCTGGCGGCGACCTATTTCGCCACGCCCGCCATCCGGCGCGGGCAGGTTCTCCGGGTCGTCGGCACGGCCGGGACAGCGATGATTTCGATGGTCGTCGGCACAATGCTGGCGTTCTGGATCCTCGGCGCGAGCATGGCGATGGAGGCGTCGCAGGTCGCGTTCTCTGAAGACCCGGCGGCGATGTCCAAGCTCCTCCTGCGCGGCGCGGACTACGAACGGACGTTGATGACGCGCGCGCTGATGCTGGGGGCGGCGCTCGGGCTCGGCTCGTTCTGGTTCAACCTGCCGCGCGTCGCGCCGCAGCCGACCTACCAGGAACAGGGCCCGCCCGCCTGACCAAGATTCTTTAGTGTCGCCCCGGCGCTGCGGCGCCGCGCGCAGATTGAGGACGCGGGCGCGTGCGCCTACACTCAGCCCATGACACGCCCGCCGTCAGACCGGTTCCGCGACCAATTGCTCGACGCCATCGCCCCGATCGCCGCGGAGATGGGGTGGACGGACCGCGCCGTCGAGGCGGCGGCGGAAACGGCAGGCCTCGCCAAGGGCGAAGCGATGCTGGCGGCGCCGCGCGGCGCAATCGATCTCATGGACGCGTTCGCGGCGCGCGCCGACGAGATGATGCTGGCGGAACTCGGCGCGCTCGATCTTGCGTCCATGCGCGTGCGCGAGAAAGTCCGCGCGGCCGTCGCAGCGCGGCTCAGGGCGCAATTCCCGTTCAAGCCGGCGGCCAAGGCGATGAGCCGGGCGCTGGCGGGGCGGCCGCAGGAGGCGGCGCGGATGCTCTGGCGCACGGCGGACCGCATCTGGCGCGCGCTCAACGATCCGTCTACGGACGGAAATTATTATTCCAAGCGCGCCATCCTCGCCGGCGTGCTCGCCAGCACCTATGCGCGCTGGTTCGCCGATGAAAGCGCCGACGCGCAGGCGACGTTCGCGTTTCTCGACGCGCGGATCGAGAACGTGATGCAGTTCGAGAAATTCAAAGCCAAGCGCCTCAGGCCGCTGGGGGACCTGGCGGAGAACGCGGTCGGGCTCGTTGCGCGGATGCGCTATGGCGGCGGCGCGTGAAGGCGCTTTTGCTCGCCGCATGCCTCTTGGCGCTTGGCGCGGCGCCGGCGGCGGCCGGGTCGTGTCCGGACGATCAGGCAGGCGAGGGCCACCATCAGGACGGACCGGGCGAGACCGCCGGCGTCGACAGCGAAACGCTCGTGGCCTTCGGGCTCGCGGACGATTACGCCATCGCGCGCGGCCTTCGCGTCCGGCGGCTTACCATTGCGCCCGGCGGCGTGATTGCGCTTCACGCGCACACGGAGCGGCCGGCGGGAAGCTATGTCATCAGCGGAACCATGACCGAATACCGCAACACCTGCGCGGTCGGCGTGGTCTATGCGCCCGGCGACGCCGTCTCCGAGCACGCGTCAGTCTCGCATTGGTGGCGCAATGAAAGCGATGCGCCGGCGGTCGTGATCGTGTTCGACCTGCCGCCGGAATAGTTGCTCAGCGCTTCAGCCTGGTCACGTGGCCCATCTTGCGGCCCGGGCGGGCTTCGCGTTTGCCGTAGAGGTGCACGCGCGCGGTCGGGTCCGCGGCGAGCGCCGCCCAGCGCTCAGCATCCTCGCCGATGAGGTTCTCCATCTCCGCGTCGCAGAGCCGCGCGGCAGGGCCCAGCGGCCAGCCGGCGATGGCGCGGATGTGCTGTTCGAATTGCGAGGTCAGCGCTGCTTCGATCGTCCAGTGGCCGCTGTTGTGCACGCGCGGCGCCATCTCGTTGGCGATGAGCGCGCCGTCCGGCATGAGGAAGAACTCGATCGTCAGTACACCAACATAATCGAGCGCCTGCATCAGCCGGCGCGCTTCTGCGACCGCCTTGGCCTGGACCGCGGCGTCACACTTGGCCGGCACAATCGTGCGCGCAAGCACGCCGCCGCGATGCTCGTTCTCGCACAGGTCGTAGGCGGCGAATTCGCCTGCCGCGTTGCGCGCCGCGATGATCGAGACCTCGCGCTCGAAGCGGCAGAAGCCTTCCAGGATGAGCGGCGCGCCGGCAAACGCCTCCAGCGCTTGATCGAGGCCAAGATCGCTTTCCAGCCGCGCCTGGCCGCGGCCGTCATAGCCGAGGCGGCGCGTCTTCAGGATCGCGGGCAGACCGATCGCATGCACCGCCGCCCGCAGATCCGCGATCGTCTCCACCGGCGCGAACGGCGCCGGCGTCAGGCCGTTGGCGGCGAAGTAGCGCTTCTCCTCCAGCCGATCCTGCGCGATCGCCAGCGCACGGGGATTGGGATGGACGATCGCGCCGGCCGCAATCAGCGCCGCGGCGGCGTCTGCGGGCACGTTCTCAAACTCGGTCGTCACCACCGCTGCATCACCCGCGAACGCGGCGAGCGCGGCGTGATCGTGATAGTCTGCAACGATCGTGCGGGCCGCTACTCTTGCGGCGGGGCTATCGGGCTCGTCGGTGTAGATGTGCACGTCGAAGCCGAGGCGCGAGGCCGCGTGCGCCAGCATGCGTCCCAATTGTCCGCCGCCCAGGATACCAATGGCGGCGCCCGGCGCGATCGCTGCGTTCATGCGCCGGGGGGCGCTTCGGCGACGTTCGCTGTCTGCGCGGCGCGAAACGCTGCGAGCCGCGCGGCGAGCGTTTCGTCCGTCAAGCTCAGGATCGAGACGGCGAGCAAGCCGGCATTGGCGGCGCCCGGCTCGCCGACGGCGAGCGTGCCCACCGGCACGCCCTTCGGCATCTGCACGATCGACAACAGCGAATCGACGCCATTGAGCGCGCTCGACCGCACCGGCACGCCCAGCACCGGCAGCGTCGTGAGCGACGCGATCATCCCCGGCAGGTGCGCGGCGCCGCCAGCGCCGGCGATGATCACCTTCAATCCGCGTGCGCGCGCAGACTTGGCGTAGTCGACCATGCGTTCGGGCGTGCGGTGCGCGGAGACGATGCGCGTCTCGTGCGGGACGCTAAAGTGCGTGAGCATCGCGGCGGCGTGCGTCAGCGTCTCCCAATCGGAGGCGGAGCCCATCACCAGGCCTACGAGCGGGGCGGCGGTTTCTGCCAAGTGCGAATCGCAGCGTCTGAAAAAGAGCGCGCACTATAGGCGCCGCGGCGGTCGCGGCAAGGCTGGCGCGCCTTGGGTTGAGAATAATTTTCCGTGCAAATTCAGCATGCATCAGCGCCCACGCCGATGGGGTTAAGGCAGCCTTAAGCGCTCGGCTGTCTTCTCGATGCGACGATGTTCGGCGGCTTGAAACCGCGGGCGGCCAAGCCGCTCGATCCGCTCCGCGCCCGGTTCGGGCTGCGGCGCGCGGCGCTCAAGGCGCCGGTGCGCGCCGCGCTCGACGAATTGCTCGCAGAAAATGCGCAGCTCGCCGCGCAGCTGGCGGAGGCGGAGGCGCTGGCCGATCGCGATCCGCTCACCCAGGCGGCGAACCGGCGCGCGTTCATGCGCGCGCTGCACCAGGCGATGAGCTACGCTGAGCGCTACGCCACGCCGGGGGCGGTGCTGTTCATCGATCTCGACGGATTCAAGGCGCTTAACGACAGCTACGGGCACGCCGCCGGCGACGCTGCGCTCATCCATGTCGCGCGTCTGCTCGCCACGCAGGTGCGCGAGAGCGATGTGGTCGGCCGGATCGGCGGCGACGAGTTCGGCGTCATCCTCCAGCGCGCCAGCCTCGACGACGCCCACCGCAAGGCCGAGGCGCTGATGCGGGCGCTGGAGATGCAGCCCGCCGGGCATGCCGGGGTCGCGCTTCGCCTTGCGGCGTCGGTCGGCGTCCACAGCTTTGCGGGGCTTGAGGACCCCGAGGCTGCGCTGGCGCGGGCCGATGAGGCCATGTACGCGGCCAAGCATCTCCGCAAGCGCGACGCCGCGCGCGGCGCGGCCTGATCCTTCCGCATTAATCGTCCTTTAGCCGTTCGGCGCGATTGTACGGATGGAACCACAACTGAAAGTTGCTACATGCGGCGGCGCAAGCAGAGCTCGAAGGGCGTGCGGGAGGGGGCGGCGGCGATCGCGCTCCTGGCGGCCGCCTATGCGCTCTGTGCGCCCGCGCCCGCGCGCGCGGGCGCCGACACCGACGCGATGGCGGTGACGGCCACCGTCGTCGCCAGCTGCGTCGTGGTCGCCAACGATCTCGATTTTCTCACCTACGATCCCGTCGCCGGCGTCGACGCGGACGCCTCAACCACGCTGGAGATCACCTGCACAAACGGCGCGGCGTACGTGGTGGCGCTCGATGCGGGGCTGGGCGCCGGCGCCTCGATCGCTACGCGGCGGATGACGAGCGGCGGCGACACGCTCGCCTACAGTCTCTATCGCGATGCGTCGCGCATGCAGCTCTGGGGCGAGACGACCGGCGTCGACACTGTCGGGGGAACCGGCACCGGCGCGTTGCAGACGCTCACCGTCTATGGCCGCGCGGCGACTGCGCAGACCGCGCCTGCGGGCGCTTATGCCGACACCGTCACCGTCACGGTGACGTACTGAATGCGCGCGCTCGCCGCGTTCGCGCTCGGGCTTGCGCTCCTGGCGTCGCCTGCGGGTGCGCAGCAATCGGGCGTGCAGGTTTCGCCCGTGATCGTCGCGGCCTCGCCGGAGAGCGGGCTGGCGGCAGTGCGCTTGCGCAATTGGCGCGGGGCGGAAATCGCGTTCGAAGCGCGCATCTATACGTGGCGCCAGGAGAATGGGCGCGACGTGCTCACGCCCGCCGCGGACGTGGTGATCGCGCCAAGCATATTCGCGATTGCGCCGGATGCGGAGCAAATCGTGCGTATCGGGGCGGCGCCGCTTGCGCCGAACGAAGCCGAGCGCGCGTACCGTCTCATCTTCCGCGAGATCGCGCCGCTTGACGCCGATGCGCGGGGACTGCGGGTGCAGCTGCAATTGTCGCTGCCGGTGTTCGTGACGCCGGCGCAGGCGGATGCAAGCCTTGCGCTGCGCGCCGGCGGCGGCGGCGCTGCGCTCATCAATGAAGGGCGCGTGCATGCGCGCCTGGTGCGCTTCGTGCTCGCCGGCGGCGATGCGCCAGGCCCGGGCTACCTCCTCGCGGGGGCGCGATTGCCGCTGCCGGCCGGCGCGGAGGGCGTGGAGATCAGCTACCGCGCCGGCGAAGACGATGCCCTGCGCCGCGTCACACTGGGGCCTGATGCGCGTCCGATGCAGGCTCCTGTGCGTTAGCGTCGGCGCGGCGCTCGCGGCGGGCGCGGCGGACGCGGAGCGCGAGGCGGCGCCGCTCGTCGAAACCGTGCTCGAGTTCCGGCTTGAAGGCGGCGGCGCGGTCGTTGCGCGCGCCTGGACGGCGGGTGATGAAATCTACGCGTCGCGCGGAACGCTGACGGCGCTCGGCGTCGCCGCCGGCGTGGAGGAGCGGATCGCATTATCATCCGTACCGGGACTATCCTACAGGCTCGCGGCGGCGGCGCAGGCGGTGGAGATGCGGTGCACCCGGGCGTGCTTTGCGGTTCAGCACATCAGAGCGCCGAGGATCGACGCGCCGCTTCTGCCGACGCGCGGGTTTCTGCTCGACGCCGATCTCGCCGCCAGCTGGATCGACGGCGAGGGGGAGGCTGGGGGTCTTTTTGGGCTGGGCGTCTTCACCGAAGCCGGCGCCGGCGACGCCCGCTGGACGATGAGCGCGAAGGACGCGGCGATCGTGCGCCTCGACACGCGCTGGTCGGTCGATTTTCCCGCGTCGCGCACGCGTCTCACGCTCGGCGATGCGCTTGCGCCGCTTGGCGGCGAGGGCGCGCCGGTGCGCTTCGGGGGCCTCAGGTTCGGGACCGATTTCGCGCTCGACCCGCGCTTCGTCACGTTCGACACGCCGGTGATCGAGGCGGAAGCGGCGTCGGCCTCGGTGGTGGAGCTTTATGTCGACGGCGCGCTGCAGCTGCGCGAGCGCGTGGCGCAAGGGCCGTTTGCGATCATGGATGCGCCGGTTGCGGCGGGCGCGGGCGCGGCGCAGGTCGTCGTCACCGACGTGATGGGCCGGGAGCGGGTGATCGAGGCGCAATTCTACGCTGCGCCGACGACGCTGAAGCGCGGGCTTGCCGCATACGATCTCTCGCTTGGCGCCGTGCGGCGGGGCTACGGCCGGCGGAGCTTCGATTACGGGCAAGCGTTCGCGGCGGGCGCCTATCGCCGCGGCGTCGGCGGCGGCGCCACGTTGGGCGTCCGCGGCGATCTCCGCGACCGCGACGGCGGGATCGGCGGTTCCGTGGGCGGCGCGGCGTCGTTCGTCGATCCGGACTTCGGACAGATCGATCTTGATCTCGCCGCATCGCATGACGATGCGGGCCAAGGCGGCTTTGCGCAGCTTGGTTGGACGCGCATCGGGCGCGTCGTGCAGGCTTCGTTGCAGGCGACGGCGTCGGCGGGCGCCTATCGCCCGCTCGGCGCGTCCTTCGCGCCGCCGCGCGTCATGCTGCGCGGCGCCTTGAGCGCGGCGCTGCGCGACGGAGGCGCAGCACAGATCAACGCTGCGATGATCACGCCGCATGACGGCGCACGCCGCGCCGTCTACGGCCTTTCCTATGCGAATGCGTTCGGCGGGTTCGGCGCGCTTTCACTCTCTGCGCTCGCCGTGGAGGAGAAGGAGCGTTCGTTCTATGTCGGGCTGAGCTTCACGCGCGCGTTCGGCGCAGACGGCGTGGTCGCGGCGAGCGCCGCGCAAGACGCGCACGGCTTCACCAGCGGCGCGCGCTTCGCGCACACGCCGCCGCGCGGCGAAGGGCTCGGCTGGCGCGCCGGCGCCGCGTTCGGCGCGCAGCCGCGCAGCGAACTTGGTCTCGTCCTGCGGGGACGCACTTATGACGCGCGCCTCGACGCAAGCCGCGCCGGCGAAAGGGAGGGCGTGCGCGCGCAAGTCGCGACGACGATCGCCTCGGTCGGCGGGGCGTGGTCGCTGATCGCGCCGGCGGCGGACTCGTTCGCGCTCGTCGATGTCGGCGCGCCCGGCGTCGCGGTGCGGCATGAGGGTCGCGTGGTCGGGCGCACGGATGGACAAGGGCGGCTGATGGTCGCCGGGCTGCGGCCGTACGACGTCAACCGCATCGCGATCGAGGTCGACGATCTGCCGCTGCGCGCGCGGGTCGACATCGATGAGAGGACGTTGCGCCCGTCGGGACGCGGCGGCGTGGTCGTACGCCTCGCAGCCGAAAACGGCGCGGCCGGCGAAGTGCGCATCGTGAACGGCCGCGGACCCTTGCCGCGCGGCGCGATGCTTGCGCGCGACGGCGACGGCGCGCGCTTCCCGGTCGGAGACGGCGGCCGGATCTATGTGAGCGCGGCGGCCGGCGCGCAGGTTCTGCGCGGCGCAGGATGCGTCGTCCGGATTCGCGCGCAGGACATCGGCGGGGTCGCGCGATGCTTGGGAGGCGACGACGATGATGATCCGTAGACTGATCGGTCTTGCCGCGCTCGCAAGCGTCGGCGTTTCCGCGCCGGCGCAGGGCGCGTGCCTTTTGTGCTCCTGCACCGTCGATGCGGGCGCGGTGTCGTTTGGCGCGTTCACCGCGTTCGCCGGCGCGCAGGATGCGGCTGGCGCGATCGATGTCGATTGCGTGGGGTTTCTCGGCACGCCGCTCAATTCCTTTACGGTGAAGCTCGGACCGGGGCTTTACGGATCCTACGCCGCGCGGCAGATGCGCAGCGGCGCGAACGCGCTGACGTACAATCTCTACGCCAACGCCGCGCGCACGATGGTGTGGGGCGACGGTTCGGGCGGCACGAACGTCGTCACGCTCACCAATTCGCTTTCGCTCTTCACCTGGTCGGTCTCGGCGCCGGTCTATGGCCGCGTCCCGGCGCAGCCGAGCGCGCGGGCGGGGAGCTACAGCGACACGATCCTCGTCACTGTCGAGTGGTGAGGTTCAGAGCCGGAATTGCAGCGCCAGCGCGCCGAAATCCTGGCGCTCGGTCTGGGTCTGGAATTCCTCGGTGCGCACCACGTAGGTGTAGGCGAGGCGGGCTGAGCCGAATTGCAGCGTGAAGCCCATCTGCGCGTCGCCCACGAACGTGCGCTTGTCGACGCTGGCGCTGTCGACGAAGGTGTTGCCGTCGAGGAACAGGTTGCGGCCCACAGCGCGGCCCTGGACGCCGGCGAAGAGGCTCCACGAGAACGGCTTGTCTTCGAAATAGCCGGCGCTGCCGATCGAGGGGCGCACGCGCGGGGGGCCGATCTCGACCTGGTTGATGATGTTGTAGCCGATCTGCGCGGAAAAGCCGGCGCGCGCCTCGGTGCGCAGCGTGCCCAAGGTCGCGCCGATGTGCGGCGAGGCGACGAATTCGAGGCCGCCCGGGACATAGTCCGTCGAGAAGCGCCAGCTCGACCAGCGGCGCTCGAACGAGACCGCGAAGGCGACCTCGTTCTCCAGCTGGCTGTCCCAGCCCAGCGGATCGGGCGCGCCGAGGAGCTGGTGGATGGAGCTTTGCGCGTCCTCGCCCATGGCGGCGGGACCCACCACGCCCAGCTCCAATTCGTAGAGATCGGAGAAACGCGGGAAAAGATCGTCGTCGCGGCTCTGCACCGTGCCGAGCATCGCCTGGGCGTAGAGCCAGCCGGCGTAGGGATGCTGGTCCGGCGGCGCGGGGACGGCGGTGATGTCCTCGGGCGTGAAGATCGACTGGCCGAACGACACCCCCCACACCTGCGCCTCTGCGCCGGTCAGGTTGCGCAGGAGGTTCTGGCCCCCGCTGAGCCAGCCCGGAATGTCGCCGGTGGGGCGGACGTAGGTGAACTTGATGCCTGAGGTGTAGTTCCGGTCGTTGCCGGAGGAGAGGCTGTCGTTCTCCACGATGAGCGAGAAGACGCCCGCATCGTCGCCGCCCTCGTCGGCGTCCTGGGCGTGGGCTTGGGCTGGGGCGAGCCCCGACGCGCCAAAGGCCAGGGCTGCGCCCAGGGCCAGACGAGAGAGCGTGCGTGACGGCATGGCCCACTCGGGCGCGATCCTGACGGCGGCGTCAAGCGCTGAACCCGGGCGGCTGCAGCCGGCCGCGTCCGGACCGGCGCTGCTGTTGCGCGGAAACGGTGGATCGCGGCGGCAATCGGGCGATTGGATTACAGTTTTGCGAGGGCGGCGCAGCGATCGGGGGGCGCTAGGCGATGATGTCCGGCGTCAACTGGTTTTCGACCCAGGTGATCTGGTCCTTCAGCTGCAGCTTCCGCTTCTTCAGCCGGGCGATCTGCAGGGCGTCGCCGCCGCTGGAATCCGCCAGCGCCGCGATGGCGGCGTCGAGCGCGCGGTGCTCCTCGCGCAATTCGATGAGCCGCGCTTTGAGGGCGCGGGTCTCTTCGGTGTCGTGAATGCTGAAGTCTTCGCCGTCTGCGCTCATTGCGGGCGCCTCATCTCGCGCGGGACACTAAACCCGGGGGGTGATTCAGGCAATGAAGTCCCCCGCGCGGGCTGGTCTCGGGGGCAAGAGGCGCCGCCTGGAGCGGCGTTCGTTATTGGTCCGAAACCGGCCTTGGTCCGGCGATTTCGAGGCATGGTCGCCAAGTCTTCATATTGTAACAGTTCGTGACCTGACAGCGACGCGGCGCGGTGGTTCACTATCCAACGCCAACGAAGAAGGAGTCGCTTCCGATGGCTTTAGACTCGCGCCTGCGCGAACTCGACGCCCGTCACCGGGACCTTGACGAAGAAATCGAAATGGAATCGCGCCGCCCTGCGGCGGACCCGATCCACATCACCGAGATGAAGCGGCAAAAGCTGCGGATCAAAGAAGAAATCGAGGCGCTTAGAGCGCGATTGGAACATTAGGCGTTCGGCGAAGGGCCGGGCGCCTTTTTCGTTTCAGGAGCAGCGCGGCTGTTGACGGCCGCGCGGCGCGTTCGCGCGCCGGCTGCGCAGATCGGGCCCACGCTGGCTCGGTAATGCGCCGCGCGTGCTGCGTGGGGTGAGCGGCCTTGCGGCGCGCCGCCAAGGTCTGTAGCGCCGGGGGACGGTTCGGGTCCTCCGGAGATGCTTGATGCGCGCGCTGTTTTCGTTCGACGAGGCGATGACGCCGGCCCTGTTCAGCTGGGCCTACCGCCTGGTCGCGGGCTTCATCCTGGTGCTGGCGCTGTTCGCGGCGGCGTCGGCCTTCACCACGCTCAACACCGTCAACTTCTTTCTCGCGATGTTGAATGCGCTCGCGATTTTCGGCGCGGCGCTCGCCGCGATCCTGCTCATCCGGCTCATCGGCGAAATCTGGATGACGCAATTGCGCATCCAGGATCGGCTCAGCGTGCTCGTCGACCAGGGGCGCGGTCAGCGCGGCGCGCCCTGAGTTCTTGTGCGGAAGTGTAGTGCACGCTCCGTCGTTTCGTGCGCGCCGCTGTAAAAAATGAACTCGGAAGAGACTCGACGCGCGCGTTCCACGGCGCAACACTCTCGCCTGCAAATAGGGGAGCGCGGGACATGATGATTGGGCGCCCTGGTCTTGCGGGACGCGCGATTGCGCGCGGCGTGGCGGTTCTCTTTTGCGCTGCGGCGCTGGCGGCGTGTGAGAACACGCCGGACGAACCGACCGAACCGCCGACGCTGATCGAGCGCGGCCGCCAGATCTTCTTCACCGAAACCTTCGACGGGAACGGGCGCACATGCGGCACGTGCCATCGCGCGGAGGACAATTTCGGTCTGTCGCCGAATTTCATCGCGACGCTGCCGCTTGAAGACCCGTTGTTCGTGGCGGAGACCGTCGATGCACTCAAGAACGGCTTCGAAGCGCCGGTGCAGATGCGCGCGCACGGCCTCATCCGCGAAAACCTCGACGGGTTCGAGGATCTTGAGACCATCTTCACGCTGCGCGGCGTACCCCACACGCTGGCGCTGCGCACATCGATTGCAAGTCCGCTCGGCCCGCGCACGGGATGGAGCGGCGACGGGGCGCCCGGAGACGGCAGCCTGCGCGCGTTCTCTGTGGGCGCGGTGATCCAGCATTTCCCGAAGAGCACCAATCGCGTCGCCGGCGTCGATTTCCGACTGCCGACGGAGGAGGAGCTCGATGCGCTCGAAGCGTTCATGCTGTCGATCGGGCGTCAGGAGGAGATTGCGCTGCCGATCCAGTTCCGCGATCCGCTGGTGATGCGCGGGCAGGCGATCTTCATGGACAATGCCGCGGGGCGCTGCAACGTCTGCCACTTCAACGCCGGCGCCAATGGCGATCCGCGCGTGCTCGGCCCCAATCCCGGCAATCTCAACTTCAACACCGGCGTGGAGGATCTGCCCGATCTGCCGAGCCACGTGACCGGGCAGCCGGTCCCGCCGCGCGACGACGGGTTCGGCATCCCCGGCGACGGCACGTTCAACACGCCGCCGCTGGTGGAGGCGGCCGACACCGGTCCGTTCTTCCACAACAACGCCGTCGCCACGATCGAAGAGGCGGTCGGGTTCTACAACAGCGCCGCGTTCAACAACTCGCCGGCAGGGCAGCTGATCCGGCAGGCCACCGGCTCCGGCATTGCGCTTGAAGCCACGCAGGTGCAGGCGATCGCGTCTTTCCTGCGCGCGATCAACGCGCTGGAAAACATCCGCGAGGCGACGGCGCGGCTGCAGGAATCGCTCGTCGCCCGGGAAGCGCGCGCGGCGGAGGCGCTTTTGCAGACACGGGCGGAGATCGACGACGCGATCGAAGTGCTCAGCGGCGCCTCGCTCAGCGGCGATGCAGTGCTGCATCTGCGCGAAGCGCGCCGCCTTTCCGCCGCGCCGCGGCGCTACGATGATGCTTGGCGCACCCAGGTCAACGACGCCGTCGCGGCGCTGGAGCGGGCGCGCACGCGCATCTTGGCGCCGGCTGATTGAAGCGCCACATGAGGAACAAGGAGGCGCACATGCGCACGTTTGTTTTCACTCTCGCGGCCGTGATCGGCGCCGCAGCGCTTGCGGGCGCCGCGTTCGCGCACCCGGCCACGGAACAATTCATCCCGATCGGTGAATCGCCCGGCGCCAACACGGTGCAGGGCACCGCGTACGAGACTGCGGCGCCGGCCACGGCGGACGGCGCGGCGATCGTCTCGGTCGACGTCGCGGACGCGGGGTATGAATCCTATGTCGTAGGTCCGCACACGCGCATCTATATCGATCGCTCGGAGCAGGGGCTGGCGAACACTGTCGGCACGATCGAAGATGTGCAGGCGGGGCGGGTGGTCGAGGTCCGCATCGCTGATCCGGAAACGCGCGTGGCCGCCTGGATCAAGGTTCGGCCCTAACGCGGGTCGGCGCGCCGCTCACTGCGACGCGCCTCCCGCCCAGCCTCAACGCGACGCGACGATGAGCGGATCGCGGCGATGGTACGCCGTCACTGCCGGCTCGTGCAGGCGCGCGATCGCGCGGTTCATCGCGCCTTCGACGCACTCATTGAACGCGATCCGGCGCAAGCGCGTCTCGATCGGTCCATAGCCGTTCGGGCGTCCGCCGCAGGCTTCAACGGCGGCGCGCTCCATGCGCCGATACAGGAGAAACGCGTCGGCGGGATCGTCGAGGTCGAGGTCGGCGTACCGCACTGCGACTTCGCCGCGTTCGCGTGCCGGGTCGGCGGAGGCCGGCGCGGCGAAGCAACAGAGCGCTGCAAGGGCGAGGCATGTCGACGTGATCATAGCTTTCATCACTACACCTCCATGGGCCACGTGAAATCACGCGGCGTTGAAGGGGTACAGATGACGGTGCGCGCGCGCTGTGACCGCGGTCTCAGGCGCCGGCGTGTTCGCTGCAACGAAAAGCGGGTCTATTCGATTGGCGCGTAGCCGGTCGGCCCCAGTATCGTGACCACTGCATATCGCCGTCGCAGGTAGGCTAGGATTCGCGGGTCAACTTGTTCGCCCGTCAGCATCTCTGGCTGCGACGACGCTCGGCTAAATCTACCAAGTATCGCGACCGTTTGAATGTCATCGAGGTAGGCGCGCGCGCGGTAGAGGTGTTCGTCGGTCTCGAATTCATAGACGAGATAGTTGTAGTTCTGCTCCAGCGTATCGCTGTTCCAGACTTGCTCGCTGTTATGCGCGATCCTCACCGGCGCGATCGCGTCTTCGTCGTCCATTCGGGCCATTGCTGTGGGCCTTTGAGCGTCGATTTGCAACTATCTGCTTAACTGACCGAAAGGCTCAAGCCGTGCGCTGCGTAAATGCGAGCCCCCGGTCGTTCTGAGTTTCCAGAACCCTTATGCGGCGGCGTCGGTCTCTTCGGCGACGAAGCCCTTCCAGGTGCGCATGTAGCCGAGGAAGCGTTCGCCCAGCGCTTCGTTGCGCAGGTGATCGGCGCTCACCGGCAGGGGCGCGTGCACGAAAGCGGGATCGGCCGCCACGCGCTCGGGGAAATCGTGATGCAGGATCGCGCCGCGGCCGATGATGACGAAGTCCAGGCCCGCATCGAGCGCGCGCGCCGCCGCCTCGCCGGTCATGATCTTGCCGGCGCCGCCCAGGCGCACGTTGCCGCGCGGCAAGTCGGCGAAGTGCGCGAGCAGCGTCTTGTCCTGATGCTCTTCCTCCGCCGGCGTCTTGAACGCATCCCATAAGGACATGTCGAGATAATCGATCTCCGCTTCGCGCAGCAGGCGCGCGGCGACCCATTTGATCTCGTCGAGCTTCAGCCCGAAGCGCTCCGGCGAAAGGCGCACGCCGAGACTGAAATCGGCGCGGCAGGCGGCGCGCACGCCGTCGATGATCTCGAACAGAAGCCGGGCGCGGTTCTCGATCGATCCGCCATAGGAATCTTCGCGCCTGTTGATCTCGGCGGACAGGAATTGGCAGAGCAGATAGCCGTGCGCCCCGTGCAGCTCCACGCCATGGAAGCCGGCCTTGTCGGCGCGCTTTGCGGCGGCGATGAAATCATCCTTCACCCGCTCGACCTCGTCGGCGGTCATCGCGCGCGCGCCGGTCTCTTCATTGTCGGACGGGCAGACGGGGGCTTGCCCGATGATCTCCTTCGGCGCGCGCATGCCGGCGTGGTGCAACTGCACGACGCTGTGGCTGCCGAAGCCGTTGATCGCGGCGGCCAGCCGCGTGAGGCCGTCCAGATGCCTATCGTCATGCGCGCCGAGCTGGCCCGGAAAGCCGAGCCCGCCGGCCGACGCAGAGGCCGCGCAGGTCATGGTCAGGCCGAAGCCGCCCTCGGCGCGCTTCACCAGCCAGCGGAATTCGTCGTCGCTCAGGACGCCGTCGGGATGGCTTTGCAGATTGGTGAGCGGGGCCAGCATGAAGCGGTTCTTCAGGGCGGGCCCGTGGGCGAGCGTCAGCGGATCAAAAAGCGTCGTCATCCCGTCGGGTTAGCGGAGGGCGTGCGGCGGCTCAAGCCGAAGGCTTCTGCGCGCGGGCTTAGCGTTTCTGTCGCGAGACGGAAGGAAGCTAGGCGTCCTGCTCCGCCGCCTCCTCCTCGTCGTCCGTCTCTGCCGCAGCGTCCTCGGCGCCTGCTTCCGCATCCGGCTCCGGCGCATCCATCCCGGCGGTGGTTTCGCTGGCGGGGCGCAGGGTCTTGCCCTCGGCCTTGCGCTGGCGGGCCTCGGCGCGCGCTTTCGCTGCGGCGGCTTCGGCGACGACCTTGTCCAGCTCGATCTGCGTGCACAGGCCCAGCGACACCGGATCGACGGGCTTCAGGTTGTTGGCGTTCCAGTGGGTGCGCTGGCGCACCTGCTCGATCGTCGCTTTCGTCGTGCCGATCAGCTTCACGATCTTGGAATCGGCCACTTCGGGGTGGTTCTTCAAAAACCATTGGATGGCGTCGGGGCGATCCTGGCGGCGCGCGATCGGCGTATAGCGGGCGCCGCGCTTCTTCGCGACCGGGATGTCGACGCGCTTCTGCTCCATCGGCTTCATGCGGTAGGCGGGGTCGGCCTCGGCGCGATCGATCTCTTCGCGCGAGAGAAAGCCGCCGGCGATCGGATCGACGCCGCGGATGCCCTTGGCGACGTCCTCGTTGGCGATGCCCTGCACTTCGAGGGGATGGAGCCCGCAGAAATCGGCGATCTGATCGAAGCCGAGCGAGGTCTGCTCGATCAGCCACACGGCGGTCGCCTTCGGCATCAGGACGTTGGACATAGGGTTCCTCCACACGGTTCGCGCGCATGCGGTTTCGCTGGGCGTCGTCGCCCGGCGCGGAGCCTTTGAAGCGGGACGGCCAGCGAGCGCGATAGCGCACTCAAGCCAGCTAAGCGCGGATATAGCGGGCTCAGCGGCAAAAGGGAAGGCGGGGGCGCCGGCTTGGGCCTGTCCGGCATGGGCCCTTTTCGCGCCCTTCGGTGGACGCTCGCACATCGCGTTTCAGGCGAGCGCGAGCGCCGCGAAGAGGTAGCATCCCGCCGTCGCGAGCGAACCGATCATCCGGACATGGTTCCAGCGGGTCCACGTCCGTCCGTAGATTCGCCAGTAGGCGGCGCCTTCGGCGGATGCGGCGTCAAGGCGGTCAAGACGGTTGTTCATCGGCACATTGCCCGCGACGGTCACCAGAAACGCTGTGATTATATAGATTATTGCCGCGGCGATGACGAAGCGTTGTGCAGCGCCTTCGATGGCGAAGCCTGCATAGACCGCCGCCGCGATCGAGACCGGCGCCAAGGCCAGGAACGTGAACAAGAAGACCGAGCGGAACACCGTCCGGTTGATGTGCTGCATGACCTCGATCCCGCCGGCCGGTCGAGCGCGCACGAGGCCGCTCATGACGAAATCGGAAAAAGACTGGAACACGCCGGCGACGAGCGCGCTCGACAGTCCAAGAAACAGGCAGACATAAACGATCCAATCGGCAGGCATGGGAAACTTCCTCTATGGGTCTGGTGCGAAGCGCGGCGCCGCCTTGGCAGCGCCGCTTCAAGTTGGACGAAGGCGCGTGCGGGCTGAGGTGATCAACGCCGCCATACGCCGGTGGCCGCAGTTTCGCGGGCGTAATCGGCGAAATCCCTCGGCGCGCGGCCAAGCGCCCGCTGAACGCCGTCCGTGAGGTGGGCGTTGCGGCCATCGAGCACGGTCGCGAACAGATAGTCGAGCATCCACACGACCTCTTTGGGCGCGCCGGACTCAGCAACGCCGGCCACGAACGCGTCGTGCGGAACCGGGACGAATTGGATCTCCCGCCCGGTCGCCTCGGAGAGGTCGCGTGCGATGTCGGCGAACGTCATCAGGCGCGGGCCGGTGACCTCGTAGATCTTGCCGGCGTGGCCGTCTTCGGTCAGCGCCAGCGCGGCGACGTCGGCGATGTCGTCGGCGTCGACGAACGGCTCGGGGATGTCGCCACCTGGCAGCGTGATCTGACCGGCGCGGATCATGTCGACGAAGGCGCCTTCGGAGAAATTCTGATTGAACCAGCTCGCGCGCACGATGGTCCAGTCGAGCCCGCTTTCCTGTACGATCTGCTCGCAGGCTTGCGCTTCGGCCTCGCCGCGGCCGGACAACAGCACGACACGCAGCACGCCTTGGCGTTTTGCCTTGTCGGCCAGCGTTTGGATAGCGTCGGTCGCGCCGGGCATCGCGAGGTCGGGCGCGTAATTGATGTAGACCGCTTCGACGTCCTTTAGCGCCGCGTCCCAATTGGCTTCATTGCCCCAGTCGAACGAGGGCGTCGCCGCGCGCGAGCCGATGCGCACCGGCGCGCCCTTTGCCTGTAAGCGCGCTACGATGCGCCGGCCGGTCTTGCCGGTGGCGCCCAGCACCAGCGCAACGCCGGTATCCTTGCGGGATGGTTTTGACAATGAGGTCATGGCTTGCTCCTTGTGTGTTGCAAGCCATCGGATAGCCAAGACGCGGCCGCCGCTCTTGGCGGCGCCCGCCAGAGTTTTGGCGCCGCGCGCCAATCGCTCAGCCTGGCCGCGCCTGCGCCTCCAGCCGGTACGAGCGCGGCGTCTGCCCCGACCAGCGCTTGAAGGCGCGCGTAAACGTGCTTTGTTCGGAGAACCCGGTCAGGAAGGCGATTTCGGCGAGCGCATAATCGGTCTGTTGCAAGAGCCGTTCGGCAAGCTCGCGCCGCGCGTCATCCAACAGCGACTGGTAGGAAAAGCCGCGGTCCGACAATCGGCGCTGCAATGTCCGTCCACTCATGCCCAGCTTCACCGCAACGTCGGAGATTGCAGGCACGGCGCCCGAAAGCGATTGCGACACCTGGATCCGCACCCTGCGGTCGAGCGCAGCATCGTCGGCGATGAGAGCCAGTTCCTCCTCCAGATGCGCCTCAAAGAAGCGATACAGGCTTTCGTCGCCCACCCGGTTCTTGCGCGCCATCGTTTCCGGCGTGAACACCAGCGCATCGCAATGGGCTTCAAATTCGATCGGGCACTGGAAATGCGCTTGCAGCGCAGGCGCCGAACTCATCGGAGCATGGCGGTAGCGCACAGCGATCGGCGCGACATCATCGCCCGCCGCCTCCCGCGACATGGACAGCAGCGTCGCCAGCGCGGCTTCATTGGAGAGGAGAGCGCCGCGCCGCCGATTGTCGCGCTCATGGAAGAGCTCGCACTCCGTGCCTCGGTCGCGCACCCCGTAGAGCGACACACGCACGAGAACCTGGGAATAGCGCGCGGCGCGCGCGACGGCCTCGCGTAATGTGGGGGCCGACTTCCACGCCAGTCCCAGAGCGCCCAGATGTTCGCACCGCATCGACGCGCCGGTGCGAATATGAAAATCGGTCGGCCCCTCAGTCGTGTCCGCGATGGTCTCGAGCAGCGTGCAATAGGCGTCCTCGGTGATCATCAGCTTGGGATCGGGCGGCGCGCTCGGGTCCACGCCGGCCAACTGCAATAGCGACGCCGCCCGATCCCCGACGTGCGCGTTCGCGATCATCTGCCGCGCATAGAGAGACGAGATTTCCGACATTAGAGCGCACTTGAAATCCGCCCGGCGCCGCCCGCCGCCTGCGCTCGACATAGCAAACGGGGCACGCGCGCATAAGACCCGCCCGACCGCTGACGCGCTTGGGTCGCGCATGTCCGCTCTCGGCTTCCGGGCCGCGCTGCGCGCGTCCGGAATGACGGCAAAGCGTTTGGGCCGCCTTTTCTTGCATCGAGCGCCGACAGTGTTTGCGTATCCAAATCGCGCGCGCGGTCGTAACCCCAACGTGGCGCCTGGTTTGAGGAAGCATGAGCGGCGTTCGTTCTTCTGCGAAGGTGAGAACCGCGTTTGTCTTTGCCGGCGGGGGCAGTCTCGGCGCGATCCAGGTCGGCGCGTTGCGCGCCCTGGTGCGCGCGGGGGCGCGTCCCGATTTTGTCGTCGGCGCATCGGTCGGCGCGCTCAATGCGTGCTTCTACGCCTCGGCGCCGACGCCTGAGGGCGTGGCGGCGCTTGAGGCGGTCTGGCGCTCGCTGCGCCGGCGCGACATTTTCCCGGTCACCATGCGCGGCGCGATGGGCGCCTTCCGAAGCGGCGGGGGCCTCTTTGAAGCGACGTCGCTGCGCGCGCTGATCGGACGCAGCCTCGCGCTTGAGCGGCTTGAGCACATGGCGCTGCCGGTGTGTGTGGTTGCGACCAATCTGCATGGCGCTTCCGTGGTGTTTTCCGAAGGGCCGGCGGCGGAGGCGCTGCTCGCAAGCGCCGCGATCCCGATCGCGTTTCCGCCGGTGCGGATCGGCGACCAGTTCCTGATCGACGCCGCCATCGCAGGCAACACGCCCGTCATCGTCGCCGCGGAGATGGGCGCAGAGCGCATCATCGTCTTGCAGACGGGCTACGCCTGCGCGCTGGATCGGCCGCCGAGCGGTCCGGTCGCGCCGGGATTTCACGCGCTCACGCTGCTGATCGCGAACCAGCTGGCGCGCGACGTGCAATTGCTCGACGGCAAGGCCTCCATTCACGTGACGCCGCACCTTTGTCCGCTGGACGTGTCGCCGTTCAATTTCGACCAATCGGGACCGCTGATCGAGCGCAGCGCCGCCGCCACGCGCGCCTGGATCGAGGCCGGCGGGCTGGAGCGCGACACGAAAGCGGCTGCGCTGGCGCATCCGCACTGAAGGCTGGGAGCGCGGGCTTTCACGCTGCTTCGCACGAGCGCCTCCTTTGTGATTGGCGCGCGACCGCGATGGCGCGGCGGACGAGAACGTCGGTGGATTCGATCAGCGGGACGGGGACATCGTTCGCGTCGAGCACGAGCGGGATCTCGGTGCAGCCGGCGATCAGCGCAGCGGCGCCGCGATCGATCAGAGACAAAGCATGGGCGCGGATTCCGGCGCGTACGCCGTCGCCGGCGTCGCCGGCCTTGATCGTGTAGATCGCCGCCATGAAGTCGCGCTGTGCGGCGTCGTCGAGGCGCAACCAGGCGCGGCCGCGGGCGTCGAGCGCGCGCTCGTAGAGCGCGGCGCTGCGGGCGCCGTCCGCGGCGAGGAGTCCAATCGTTGCGGCGCCGCTTCGCATCGCGGCGTCGGCGGTTTCGTCGATCATGGAGAGAAACGGGATCGTGATCGCGGCGGCGATGACGTCCTGCCAATGATGGGCGGTGTTGCAGGCCATGACGAGGAGATCGGCGCCGGCGCGTTCAAGGCCAAGCGCCGCCGCGACGAGGTGCGGCGCAGGGCTTTCGCCGCGCCCCGCGATCGCGTCGTTGCGGTCCGGGATGCGCGGGTTGGAATCGATCAGCACACGGAGATGATCGGAATCGCCTTTCGCCGGTGTCGCAGCGATCAGTTTCTTGAAGAAATCCGCGGTCGCTGCCGGCCCCAGCCCGCCGATGATCCCGATCGTCCGGCTCATGGCTGGAAGAGGGATTGATACGCGAAGAGCGCGGGCGCGCCGCCGGTGTGGACGAAGAGAACGCGTTCGCCGGCGGCAAATTCTCCGCGCCGCGCCATGCCGATGAGGCCGGCTGCGGCCTTGCCGGTGTAGACCGGGTCGAGGAGCACGCCTTCGAGGCTGGCGAAGCGTTTCACCGCGTCGATCATCTCGTCGGTCGGCAGCGAATAGCCGGGGCCCACCCATTCGTCGCGCGCGGCGACCTTGGATCTGTCCGGGTGCGGAACGCCGAGGAAATCTGCGGTCTCGTGCACAAGCTTGAAGACGTTGGCTTCCTGTTCGGCGCGCGGACGGCGGACATTGACGCCGATCACAGGAACGCCGGCGTGGGCGGCCTCCAGGCCGACGAGCAGGCCGGCATGCGTGCCCGTCGAGCCGGAGGCGACGACGATGTGATCGAACGCAACGTGGAGATCATTGCTCTGCTGCACGATTTCGTTGGCGCACACGACATAGCCGAGTGCGCCAAGGGGATTGGAGCCGCCGCCGGGGATGAGGTAGGGCTTGCGGCCCTGGCTTAGAAGTTCATCGGCGATGGTCATCATCGCGTCGTTCAGATCGGTCCCCGCCTGCACGACATGGATCGCCTCGGCGCCGATCAGGCCGAAGAGAAAATTGTTGCCGCTGGCGGCCTTTTCGTACGAGCCCGGCACGCGCTCTTCGAGCAGGAGGCAGCATTTGAGGCCTTCCTTTGCGGCGGCGGCGAGCGTCAGGCGGCAATGATTGGATTGGGGCGCGCCGACGGTGACGAGCGTATCGGCGCCTTGCGCCAGCGCATCGGCGACGAGGAATTCAAGCTTGCGGGTCTTGTTGCCGCCCATGGCGAGGCCGGTCTGATCATCGCGCTTGATCCAGATGTCGAGACCCAGATGCGCGGAAAGGCGCGGCAGGGGTTCAAGCGGCGTCGGCGCCGGCGTGTAGCGGCGGCGGGGAAAACGGGCAAGGCGCATCGGCTTGGGCTCGGATGAAACGCGATCAGGCTCTGTTGGCCGCGGGCGTCTCGGCGCGGGCGCGGCGCGCCGGCTTCATAGCGCGTCTCTCGGCGCGTTTCGCCTCTTTTTCCGCCTTCTCGCGTTCATACGCTTCGGCGGCGGCCTGGGGATCCTTGATCCGGCTTTCGTGCAGCGCGAGCAGCAGCCCAAGCGAAATCAGCGCAGGGATGATCGCGAGCAATGCGCTCAATCCGCCCGCGACCGTCAGCCCGGTCGCCGCGCCCCAGCCGAGCGTGACGAAGAACTGGCCGAAATTCGCGGCGAGCGAGACGCGGGCGCGCGCGCGTGTGCGGAAATCGCGGCGCTTGCCGGGCTGCTGATGCCAGATGCCGATCAGCGTGGTGGAGACGATCGAGAGAGTCAGGCCAAGCGCGAGCCACGCCGCGGCTGCGACAGACACGAACGCCGCTGCGACGATCGGCGCCAGATTGAGCGCAAGCAGCGGCGTGGAAGCGGCGAGCGCCTTGGCCCGCTCCACCCGCGCGCGATCGACGGGCGCGGCCGCGATCAGATCGGGCGCATCTTCCGCCGACACCGTCAACCAGACGAGCCCATGCGCCAGCATGGATGAAATGAACACGAGCGCGCCGGCGCTCGTCGCCAGCGCGGCGCGGGTGATCTCGCCGTCGCCGATGTCGCGCGCCATCACGTAGACCAGCGGCGCGAAGTAAAGCAGCGGCAGGAGCACCTGCGAGATCAGCAGCGGATCGCGCAGGATGAGGCGCCATTCCTTGCGCAGCAGGGACGCCGTCACGCCGCCGCGATAGGCGCGCGCCTGCCGGCGCCGGCCCTTGCGCGCAGCGCCCGCGACGGCGGCGGCGTCGCGCTCAAAGCCAGCGGCGAACCAGCGCACGGCCGCGCCGTAGAGAAGGATGGCGAAGCCGATCCACAGCGCGAGCGCCGTGGGTTCGCCCAGCGCTGCGCGCGCGGGAACGAAGAGCGGGGAGGCGAGATCGACCTGCGATTCAAATTGCGCGAGCCAGGTGTTCATCGCGTCGGCGCGCGCCTGAGGATCCTCGGCTTCGTCGATGCGGCGGAAATTGCTGAACTGCAGCGAGAGAAAGATCGCAGCGCCCGTGAACGCCGCCAAAATCTGCGCGAAAACGCGAGTGTTCTTCGGCCCGACGAGTTTGAACAGCAGCCGCGCCACGAATACGCCGAGCCCGGTGACCGCCAGCGCCAGCGCCGCCACGGTCGGGGCGAAGCCCATCCAGCTCCAGCCGCCGAAAACCGGCAGAAACAGGAACACCGCCACCGACAGCGCAAGATAGAACGCCGCGACATTGAGCGCGATCGCGGCCATGCGCACCACGAGAATCCGCCATGGCGGCAGGGGCGACGCCAACAGCAGATCCATGTCGCCGCGCTGATAGAGCGCGTCGGTGATCAGCACGAGCGATTGCGACAGCATCAGCGTCGCCGTGATCAGGAAGACGAGCGAGATCGTGCCCAGCGACGCAAACGTTGCGGCGGGCGCCAGGTCGCTGAGGAAGCTTGCGATCCAGAAGCCGAAGGCGAGCAGCGCGAAAAGCATGAAGGCGTAGAACGCCACGCGGCCCCAACCCTTGGTGCGGGTCGCGTCCCACCAGGTTCGCCAGGTGAGGCGCATTTCCTGGCGCAGGAGCCACAGCGTCGATCCAGGCTGCATGTCAGGCGGCGCCCGCCGCGGGCGCGGCGTCTTGCGGCGCGGCGACGAGCTTCAGGAACACATCCTCCAAAGTCGAGTGCTCGGCGCCGGCGCGCTGGCGCAATTCCGCCAGCGTGCCTTCCACCAGCAGACGGCCGTGCTGGATGATGCC
>WGOB01000085.1 GCA_016124255.1 Alphaproteobacteria bacterium
AGCGCGTCCCGCGTGCAGCAATCGCTGTTCGCGACAGACCCCAGCACCTGCTTTGATCCTTCCGGCGGGTGCGCGCCGTTCAACTTCTTCGACCCCACGACGCCGGTTTCGGCGCAGGCGGCGCAATTCATCGGCTTCAACCTGCAGGTCCAGGCGGAGACGACGCAGCAATACGTGTCGGGCTCGATCACCGGCGATCTGGGCGCGATGAACAGCCCGTTCGCGGATTCCCCGATCGGGCTGGCGTTCGGCGTGGAATATCGGGAAGAGACGAGCGACTACCAGCCTGACGCGGCCTCGCAGAGCGGAGAATCGCCCGGCTTCGGACAGACGCTGCCGACCACGGGCGGCTACGACGTCACCGAGTTCTTCGGCGAAGCGCTCGTGCCGCTAATCGAGAACGCGCCGCTGATGGATTTCCTCAATCTCGAACTCGGCTATCGGCAGTCGGATTATTCGCTCTCGGGATCGTCGGACACCTACAAATACGGGCTCGTCTGGCAACCGGTGGACGGGTTGCGGCTGCGCGCGATGTCGCAGCGCGCGATCCGGGCCGCGACGATCAGCGAACTGTTCCGGCCGTTCACGCCGGGCACGGGCGATCTGCTGCTCGATCCGTGCGCGTCCGGCACGCCCGGTTCGCCCATCCCCGTCGGGAGCGATCTCTACAATCTCTGCCTTGCGACGGGCGTGCCCGCGGGCCGGCTCAATTCCGGCACGCTCGATAACCCGACGTCCGGCCAGATCAACAATTTCACCGGCGGCAATATCGGGCTGACGCCGGAAGTCGCCGACACGCTGACCTACGGGTTCGTGTTCCGGCCGCGGTTCCTGCCGGGCTTCTCCGCCACGGTGGACTATTACGATATCGAGGTGACCAACGCGATCTCGATCCGTCCGGCCTTCGACATCATGGACGCATGCTACAACCCCACGCGTAATCCTGGCGCGGACCCGTTGAAGGCGGACTGCCTGCTGATCCGCCGCAACGTCACGATCGGCAATCTGGAAGGCCCACTGATCTATGGCGTGGAGCAGGTGAACGAGAACATCGGCTCCGTGCATGTCGAAGGCATCGATTACAGTTTCCAATACGTGTTCGATCTCGGCGCATCGGGCGAACTGACGCTTGGCCTGGACGGCACCCATGCGCTGGAATCGAGCTATCAGCCAAGCGACGACGCGGGCGTCATCCAGTGCCTCGGGCTCTACGGCAAACAATGCGGACTGCCCTCCACCGTCACCGGCACGACGGGCGGGCCGCAATCGGAGGATCGCTGGGTCCAGCGCACGACATGGTCGGTCGGCAATTTCGATTTCTCGTATCGCTGGCGCCACCTCAGCGCCGTCCGGATCGACAACGGCACGCCCGGCGTCGCGCCGGAATCGGCGTCGATCCCGGCCTACGACTACATCGACCTCGCGGCCGGCTGGCAGGTGAACGACGCCCTGCGCGTCAATCTGCGGGTCGACAACGTCACCGACGAGGAGGCGCCGTTCGTCCAGACCGAAACCGGCTCGACGACCGACAACAGCGGCAACACCTATCCAGGCGTCTACGACGTGCTGGGGCAGGTGGTCACTGTAAGCCTCAGCGCCAAATTCTAACGCGAGGGCGCGGCGGAGGCGTGTCTCCGTCGCGCCGACGGGCGCGATGGCGGAAGCGATCGGAAATCTCATCAATGAAGCCCGCGCCGCCGCCGGCGCGGGCGATTGGCGCGCCGCGGAGCGGCTCTGGATCGCGGTGCGCGCACGCGAACCAGATCATCCGATGGCGCTGTTCGCGCTGGCCGTGCACGCGCTGCAGCGCGGCGACGCCGCTGGCGCTGCGCCGCTTGCGGAGGCGGCGTGCGCAGCCGCGCCGCGGGACGTGCTGGCGCATCTGACGTTGGCGAAGGCGCGCGGCGCGCTCGGCGATACAGCCGGCGAAGACGCAGCGATTCACGCGGCGCTGGCGATCGATCCCTACAATCTCGCCGCGCTGCTGGCGAAAGGCGCGTTTCTGGAACGGGGAGGGAAAGACAAGGCGGCGGCCATGTGTTTTCGCGCCGCGCTCAAGAGTGCGCCGCCGGAAGCGCGCTGGCCCGACGCGCTGCGCGACCAGCTCGCGCACGCCAAGACCGCGGCGCAGATTTATGGCGCGGCCTTTCACGCACGCCTTGTGCGGGAGACTGAAGACCTGCGCGCGCAGATGACCGCCGCTGAAGCAGCGCGCTGGCGCGAGACGCTCGCCATCATGGCTGGGCTCGCCCGCCCGTTTCACGCCGAAGCAAACCAGCTCCATATTCCGCGCCTGCCGGCGCTCCCGTTCTTCGAACGGGAGATGTTCGGATGGATCCCGGGGCTTGAGGCGCGCGCCGGCGCCATCCGCGCGGAATTGGAAGCGGCGCTGCGCGCCGAGAGCGATGCGTTTACGCCCTATATCACGCTTAAACCTGGCGCGCCCGTCGATCAGTGGCGCGCACTCAATCATTCGCAGGACTGGAGCGCGTATCATCTCTGGCGCCACGGCGCGCCGATGACGGACAATCTTGCGCGATGCCCGGAGACGGCGGGTGCGCTGGAACAGGTGGAGCTTGCGGTCATCGCGGCGCACAGCCCCAACGTCATGTTCTCCGCGCTCGCGCCGCGCACGCGCATTCCCCCCCATCACGGCGAGACCAACGCGCGCGTTGTGGCGCATCTGCCGCTCATCGCGCCGCCCGGATGCGTGTTTCGTGTCGGCGCGGAGGAGCGGCGCTGGCGCGAGGGCGAGATCCTGGTGTTCGACGATACGATCGAGCACGAGGCGCGCAATGACGGCGAGGCGCTGCGCGTGGTGCTGATCTTCGACCTTTGGAACCCGCTTTTGTCGCCGGTGGAGCGGCGCATGGCCGAGGCCGCCCTGACCGCCGCGCGGCTGGCCTAGACAGCGATCACCCGATCGCGTCGTAGAAGTGCGAGACGCCGACCGTGATCTCCTTGAGCGCCGCGTCGAGCGCGCGCAGCGGCGCGGCGATGTCGCGGTTGATCTCGGGATAGCCGGACGGCGCCGTCGGCTGGCCGGGTTCGTCCAGGCGCGTGAACGCCGCGGGCATGTCGCTGGCCATCGGGAAAATCTCGTCGATCAGATCGGCGACCTCAGCGAAACGCAGATCGAGCGCCATGTCGATGAGATCGGCGCGCGTGATCTCGTGGCGCCCGGAGAAGGGCGGCGCAGACGCCGCGAGCACGAAGCCGCGGACCATGAACGCCATGCGCACGGCGTGGAGGATCGAAAGGTCCTTCGGGAACGCGGCGTCGCCGGTCGTCGCCTGCATCAGCTCGCGGCAGACCGCATCGAAGCGGCGCCGGTCGTCGGAGAGAAAATTCGCGAGGCGGTCGAGCGCGATGTCGAGGCCGCGTTGTTCGGCGCGCGCCGCGATGCGCAGCGCGGTGGCGGCGTCGTCATCGTCGGCGCTGCGCGCGGCGCGGATGGTCCAGAACGAGGGGCTGTAGATGTCGGCGTAGGTGCGCAGCACGAGGAGCGACGTGCGCCGGCGCGCGCTGAGCGCGAGGTCCACCAGCATCTTGAGCCGCGGCGATCCTGCGACATGAGCGAGGAAGCGTTCCGGCTCGCGCGCGGCGACCCGTCCGAACCCGCCCGATACGTTCGCTGGCGCCGCGAGCTGCTGGAGGATCGCGTTGTGCGGGATGGCGCGCAGCGCGCGCGCGGCGTCGTCCTTGGAGGCGCCGCTCTGGCGGCGTGACTTGCGCGAGCCGATCACCGGCAGGAGCCCAACCCCGAAGGCGCCGAGCACGGCCTGATAATGCGGATTGGCGAAGAGATCCTCCTGCCAGGTCTTCACGGCGCGATAAACGTCCCAGGAAAAATTGATGTCGGCGTAGAAGGCGTCGTCGCTCTTCTCCGCCGGCGCGGCGAAAGCCCAGGCGAACACCGCCCGCAGCGTCGCGTCCGACAGCGTCGCATTCTGAAAGTGCAGATAGCCGTCGCCGCCCTGAAAGCTGATCTCGGCGTGGAGCGGCGCGCCGTCATGGGCGAAGCGCGTGCGCACCCACGGCGTCAGCAGATAATCGAGGCGCTGCCCCATGGCGCCTGGAAAGGCGCCGCGGCCCATGGATTCGCCATGCGTGTTGAAGATCAGCGCTTCCACGCCGCGGATGCCGCGGGCCGCCATCGCCCGCGAGAGCAGGACGTGCAGCCGCTCGATCGCCATGTCGGCGGCGGTCTGGCCCATGAAGCGTCCGGAATCGGAGAAGCCGTACTGGACGCAGAGGCGACCGCGGCGTTCGATGTAAGCGCGGTATTCGGGTTCGTCGAGCAGGCGCTCCATGAAGCGGCCGCCGCGTTCCAGCACTTCCGGCGTCTCGAACAGCGGCGAGATGTCCAGCCGATCGCTCACGCCGTAGAGCCGCGCGAGATAGACCGCGCCCATGATCGTCGCCGGGGCTTCGACTTCCGCGATCAGGAAACGGATCGGCGCGTCCGCGTCGATGTGCTTCAGGATCTGCGCGCACAGCATGAACTGGCGCCGCGCCGTCATCGTTTCCTGGAAGACCGCGGCGAAATTGACGGCCTGGCGCTCTGCCTCCGCAGCGCGTTCGGCCGCCGCGGCGAGCGCACGGCGGTCCATGAAGTCGGCGCTGGCGGCGAGGCCGAGATCGGCCTGCACCGCGGAGCGCACCTGGGATGCGTTCACCCGCAGATGGATCGCGGCGACGCCGAGTCGGAAAGCCGCCATCTCGGCGCGCACCACGAAGAGCGCACGCCGGCGCGCGCCGGTTTCGGCGGCGATCAGCGCGCTCAGCGCGTCGAGGATCGGCTCCAGCGTGACGAGCCGCGCGGGGCCGTCCGCGGTGAGGCGGTTGGCGGCGGCGACGGTGCGCTCGGGATCGTCGAGGTCGCCGTCGAAGAGCCCGGCTTGCGCATCGGCTTCGTCTGCGGCGCGCGCGAGGCGCTGCGCGAGCGGCAGCGCGCCCTCAACGCCGGTCTCCTCAAGCGCGGCGACATAGCGGCGAAGCTGCGCGGCCTTTTCCAGCAGGCGAAACCGCAGGCTGTGCGCCCAATGGATGTCGGTGCGCCCGTCGAGATCATAGCCCACCCAGGTCGACAGCCGAACCGGCGCCGGCGCGATCCGCCACCAGGCGCCGTCGCCGTGGCGTTCGAGCCAGTCGAAGAGCGCGCCGCTGAGCCCGCGCAGCGCGTGTTGCGCGCGGGCGAGCGCGGCGGCGGCGTCTTCGTGCTCGTAGGCGAGCGTGATCGCGTCCGGCGATCGATGCGACAGCGCCGCGAGATCGACGCGCGCGCCAATCGCTTGCGCCGCGAGCGCCTCCCTCAGCGCACGGGACAGCGCGAACGTGGGATGGGCGGTGAAGACTGCGCCCGCGCGCGGCGCTTCGAGCGCCGCCTGCAGCTCGGCGAACGGCGCGCCTTTCAATCGCGCCAGCGCAGCGTCGACCACCGTGGACCAATCGCCCTCCGGCTTGGCGTCGGCGAGCCGCCGCGCGCGCGCGGTCAGTTCGGCGTCGGAAACGTGCTTCACCAGCGCGCGCAAACGGGCGTCATCGAAGCGGCCGTCTTCCAGGCCCTCCAGCAGGTCGACCGCCAGGCGGCGAACCGCGGCGGCCATCGGATCGCGCGCGGAATCGGCGCTGTGCTGGGCGAGGCGTTCCAGGCACCAGGCGTGCAAGTGTTGTGCGTCGTCGTTGCGGGATCGTTTCGCCATGGGTCCTTGGGGGCGGCGCGCTATTCGGGCGGCGCCGACACGATGCATCAATCGGCGCTGGATGTATATGTGCGAGGGTCGATGCCCTGCGCGCGCTGCATGATCCGAGCGCACATCTCGCACGTTCCTGTACGGTTGGAACGAGAGGGCGTGGCGCGTGAGCGCATTTCCGTATCAGTTCGAAGCGCCGATCGCGCATCACGCCTTTGAAACCTACGCCTACATCGTTGTCTACATGCCTGCCGCGCTCGCAGCCTCGTCGCCCTTCGCCGATCGGCCGCGCATCAGGATCATCGGCGAAGTGGCGGATCATCCGGTTGCCGGCGCCTGGCAGCCCGCCCGGGGCGGACGGAGATTTTTCCTGTTGTCGAAACGCTTCTTGAGAGCCGCGGGGCTGGCTGTCGGCGATGTCGTGGAGATGCGCTTCGCGATCGATGAGAGCGACGCCGTCGACACCCCGCCCGAAATCACGGCCGCGCTGCGACGGAACGCTGCATTCAGACACGCGTGGACGGCGTTGACGCCCGGCGCTCAGCGCGCGTTCGCGCATCGGGTTTCATCGGCCAAGGCCTCAAGCACGCGCGAACGACGCTTGAGCGAAGTGATCGGCATGGTCCTGCGCGGTGAAAAACCCGGCGCCTCGAAACCCAAGCGCAAGTCAAAGCGGCCGAGACCTTAGCGCAAGACGCGCCCGCCGGCGCACGGGCCGGCGGGCGCAGATCATGCGGTCCGTCAGGCCGGCGGCATCAGCACCGTGTCGATGACGTGAACCACGCCGTTCGACGCGGCGAGATCGGCGGCGGTGACGGTCGATGTTCCCCCGCGCGCGTCGGTGAGCTGGATCGCATCGCCGGCGCGGGCGGCGGTCAGCGTGGCGCCCTGAACGGTCGTCAGCGTCGCGCTGCCGCCGCCGGCGTCGATCTGCGCGCCGAGGTCGGCGGCGCTCACGCGGCCAGCGACGACGTGATACGTCAGAATGCCGGTGAGCGTTTGGCGGTTGGCGGGCTGAGTGAGCGTTTCAAGCGTGCCGGCCGGCAGCTTCTCGAACGCCGCATTCGTCGGCGCGAAGACCGTAAATGGGCCGGCGCCGGACAGCGTCTCGACAAGTTCCGCAGCCTGCACCGCCGTCACCAGGGTGGTGTGATCGGGCGACGCGATGGCGGTGTCGACGATAGTCCCCGCGGTCGCGGCCGGTTCCGTCGCTGCCGGCGGCGTCGTTTCCGCCGGCGTCGGCGCGGGGGAACCGCACGCGCCAAGGAAGGCGAGCGCCGCCGCCGAACCGGCGAGCGCGACAAAGCTGTGACGATGCATGGGAAACTCCTCGATGTGATGAGCTCTGTTTTACGCAGCTGCGAAGAGACTGGATCAGCGCGGCGCTGCGACGCCGATTGTGATGCGTGGCCTTGTTCCGCCTTTTGTTTGACATTTTCCAGGAAGCGGCGAGTATTGCCGCAAAAGACAAGAATTGCCGCCTCACGAAGGCTGGCCGTAGCGTGGGAGGTCGGCATGAAGGGCTTGGTCCGCAAAGCCTCGCTGTGCGTTGGCGCATCTTTGTCGGTGTTCAGTTTTGCCGAGTATGCGGCGGCGCAGGAAGCCTCGGACGAAATCGTCGTAACCGCGCAGCGGCGCGAACAGGCGCTGCAGGACGTGCCGATCGCAGTGTCGGCGTTCAACGCCGAGACCCTCGACGCGCAGCAGATCGAAACCTTCTCCGACCTGCAGTTCGCGACGCCGAACGTCTACTACACAAAGACGTTCTTCAGCGGCTCGAACTTCCAGATCCGCGGCATCGGCGTGAGTTCCACGGCCGCCTCGAGCGACACCGGCGTGTCCATCCACGTCAACGACGTGTTCCTGCAGCAGCCGCGTCTGTTCGAGACCGAATATTACGATCTGGAACGCATTGAAGTTCTGCGCGGGCCGCAAGGCACGCTCTATGGGCGCAACGCCACAGGCGGCGCCGTCAACATGATCACGCGCCGCGCTCAGATCGAGGATTTCGAGGCGAGCGCCAGCTACGAGTACGGAAACTACAATCACCAGCGCGTTACCGCGATGCTGAACCTGCCGATCGCCGACACGCTGTCGCTGCGCTTGGCCGGCCTCGCGCTGGTGCGCGACGGCTACACCGAGACCGTCGACCCTGCCGCGAGCTTCGACGATCTCGACGGGCGCGACCAATGGTCGGGCCGCGCGTCGATCCGGTTCGAGCCGACGCCCCAATTCAGCATCGACCTCATCGGCTCCTATTTCGAAGAGGACGACAACCGCCTGCGCACGCCGAAGGTCTTGTGCGACGCCGACCCCACCGGCGTCCTCGGCTGCACGCCGACAGGGCTGGGCACCGGCGTGCCGAACTTCTCCGCGACGTTCGGCGGGATCGTGCTCTCCAACCTGGCGCTTGGGCCCCTGGCGCTGTTCCCGTTCAACACCATCCAAGGCAATCCGAACCCGGCCGATCTGCGCTCGGTGTTTGTGGACGAAGAGCCGCGCTACACGGCGGACGAAACCTTCATCATGGCCGATATCCGCTATGACCTGACGGATACGCTGACATTCAATTTGCTTGGCGCGTATCAGGAGACGAGCGTCTCCTCCACGCAATCGGGCAGCCCGATCGGGCAGGCGAGTATTTCGCTTCCCGCGCTTCTGCCGTTCGCGCTTCCCATCACCTACAATGCCGCGTTCGCAGACGGCCTCATTCCTGTTTCAGCGCTGCATCCTTCGCACGCGGGCTCGATCGGCGGCTTCGTGCAGCGGCGCACGAACGGCATCTTCTCCGCGGACCAGTCCGATTCCACCGCCGAGCAATATTCCGTCGAGGCGAGGCTTTCCTCGGATTTCAGCGGGCCGCTCAACTTCCTGCTGGCGGCCAATTATCTCGAATACGAGAGCGCCAACGACTATTACGTGTTCTCCAACTCGCTCGATTATTTCGCGCTTGTCGGCGCCGGCGTCGACGGCCTCGGCATCGTCGTGCCGTATTTCTACAGCGACAACCAATATGAGCTGCAATCAAGCGCTGCGTTCGGCGAAATCTACTATGACTTGACCGACCGCATCCGGCTGACGGCGGGTCTGCGCTACACGCGCGATGAAAAGACCGTGCGCGATCGCTCGCTGCCGCTGATCACCGGCACGGTGGTGCCGATCGGCCCGGGCGCCGCGGCGGCCACGCAGACCTATCTGGAGAACGGGTTCGACGCTGATCCATCGACCGCGGGGATCCAGGCTTTCCGGAACGCCACCCAGACCTTCGAGGAGCTCACCGGGCGCGTCGTCGTCGATTGGCGTCTGAGCGATGATGCGCTCCTCTACGCATCCTACGGGCGCGGCTACAAGGGCGGCGGGTTCAATCCCCCGGTGACGCCCGCGATCGCCTCCTTCGGCGTCACCGGCACATTCGATCCCGAATTCATCAACGCGTTCGAGATCGGTTCCAAAAACACGCTGCTCGGCGGGCGCCTGCAAGCCAACATGACCGGTTTCTATTACGATTATGAGGGCTACCAGATCGGCCGCGGCGTGGCGCGCACAGTGATCAACGAGAACGTCGATGCGCGCATCTGGGGTCTTGAGGGCGAGTTCAACTGGGCGCCCACCGATCCTCTGCAGCTCAGCCTGACGCTGTCCTATCTCAACACCGAGATCCAGGACGCGCGCTCGGTCTATAGCCGCGATCTTTCCGCCGGCGAACCTGGCCACGTGATCATCAAGGATCTGCTAGGCGAGAATTGCCTGGTGGAGAATATCACGCCGGCGCAATGGACCGCCGCGACGAGCTTCATCGTGCCCGGCGGCATCCCCCTCGTCGCCGTGCCGGGTCTGCAAAGCCCGGGCGCCGTGATCGCGCCGCTGACCTGCGCGCAGCTGGGGCTGGTGGGGCTGACGCCGACCGGCGGCATCGACGTGGAACTCGACGGCAACGCGCTGCCGCTGTCGCCGGAATTCTCCATCGCGGTCGGGGCGCAATACACTTTCGCGCTGCCGGGCGAGTTCAGCCTGGTCGCCCGCACGGATTATCGCTGGCAGGACGAGACCTGGGCGTCGCTGTTCAACGATCCGCGCGTCGACCGGATCGAGTCCTGGCAGGTGTGGAACGCGCAGGTGACGCTGCTCGCGCCGGACGAACGCTGGTTCGTGCGCGGCTTCGTGCAGAACATCCTCGACGACGACAACATCACCGCGCAATTCACCGGCGCGGCGTCGACGGGGCTTGGCACATCGGTGGCGCTGCTGGAGCCGCGCCTCTACGGCTTGGAGCTCGGCTTCCGCTGGTAAGCGCCGCGCGCTGTGGCGTGCGGGACCAAACCCAGGCGCGGCCCCACGCCGCGCCTGGGTTCGTGACGTTCAGCCGGGGACCGCCACAAATTTCCGCGTTGGCGGGGAGCTGCCTAGGTCATGGTCATGCCCGGTGAGCGCCTCAACCAGGGTGCGCAATTCATCGAGCCTCTCATCGTAGAGGCCCCTTGGGGTGGCGCCGTATAGGTTGCAGAGGTGCGCCGCTGCGGCGACAGCGACTCCATGCTGCGCTCCGTTGCCCATGAGTTTCGTCGAGGAGCCGGCGACGTGCGTGACGCTGATGTGCTTGCCCGCCATCAGCAAGTTGTCGATGTTCGAGGAGTAAAGGCAGCGAAACGGGATCGCATAGGACGATTGATCACGCTGATCAAAGATCCAATCCTTGAGCCGAAAATCGTACTTGCCCTCGCCGGGGCGCCACGCGCAGTGAATGCAGAAGGAACCGTCATTCGCAATGAGCGTGTCATTGAAACGAGTGTGGTTGCGGATGTCGTTCTCCGTCAGAACGTAGTCGCCCTTGTACCGTCTATATTCGCCCTGCGCCGCGACAAACGCCATCCATTCGAATTCAAGATTCGCATAGCGCTCGGGATCGCGCTTCTTCACGTTTGAAAACGTTCCAAACAGGGCGCGCATCAGATAGTCGCGGATCAGTTCCCCGGACGTGTAGGGGTCGTGCCATTGCCCATATTCCCAATAGTGCGTCGCCGGGAACTCCATCATCCAGGATTGGCTCGGGTTGTCGCTGAACTGGAAGGTTGGTGTGTCAGGATTGGCGTTCGCGGCAGGGCCGGGCGCGTTCTCAAATCCGGGTTTCGCAAGCTGTCCGCTCAGATTGGCGTAATCCTTCGAAACTTCCGTCGCCCAAGGCACATCAGGGAACGGAACGGGTTTGTCCGCCATTCGGGTGCGGAAGAACAGAGTGTTGCCGTGATGCATTGCATCGGCTTCTTCTGGAGCGTACGGCTCATCATATTCGGAGCGCGCCTCGCGGCCAAACATCGTTTCGGCGCCGGCGAGCACGCCGAGAATCGCGATGCCGCTCGTGTCGATGAAGATGCGGCCTCTAAAGCGCCGCTCATGACCGCCGCGCGCCTGCACCGCATTTACCGAGACGATCCGGTCGCCATCGCGCGCCGCGCTGACGAGTCGGTGTTCCAGGAATGTTGTGGCGTTAGGCTCCGCTTGCAGCAGCGACAAAGCAACAAGATCGCCGTCAGCCGTGCGTTCGGATAGCTCGCGAAGCATGGCCCCCTGGGCGCCGCGGGGCATCAACCCGATTTCTTTGCTCGCGTTTCCGCCAAGAACGGGGCGGTCATGGATGAGCGCAACCCTTTGCCCAAGTCGCGCCGCGGTGAGTGCGGCAGCGCAGCCAGAAACGCCGCCGCCGACGACGACGACGTCATATTCGCCTGCATCGATCGGAAATTCTGGAAGGCCACGCATCTTCTTGCGCCACGCGCGGCTCGCCGAATCCACGGCGTTTGGCGGCGCCTTGCGATCTCGGCTCAGGTAAATCGCGTCGCAGCGCCCATTGAACCCGGTCAGGTCGTGAAGCGTCAGCCCGATACTGCCCTTGGGCAAGGACACTATTCCCGCCGATTGCCAAGACCAGTCCTGGCCGTTCGCCCCGAACTCGGCGCCGAGCGCTGTCCCGTTGATGATGAGCGCAAAGCGACCTGGATGATGGGAGGGCGCCCAATCCTTTGCGCGCACCCAAACCTCATAATCTCCGGCGTCAGGAAGCAAGATCGTCGTCGAGGCGTCTGCGACCGGTCGGCCAAGCCCATGGGCGAGGAGATAGGGGGAGCCCATCTGCGTTTCGAACTGAGAGTCGAGGAGCCAACCGCCGTAATCGTCGAAATCTTCGGCTTCGATCAAGATGCCAGATTCATGAGCCATCGGCCCCGTCCTTCCTTCGCTTTGAAATCGGCGATCCAAGGCCGTGATCGGCCGATAGGATGTCCTTGATGACCCGGCGCCATTCCACAAACTTCGCCGCGTGCGTGTCCCTGTCGCCGCCGATTGCGAGATCGAGTCCGATTCCGCGCACCATGTGCACCGATGCGTGGAGCGCGGCTTGCACGTGTTCCTGACGCGCGCGCGGGGCGCGACCTGCGACGCGGTCGATCGCGGCGTCGAGGCGGGCGCCAAGCGCATCGCCGCCGTCGCGCAGGCGCGCGCGCAGAGCCGGCTCCGTGCGCGCAGCCGTCACGAGCTCGAGGCCGATCGCGAAGAAATCGCCGTCCAGCGTCCGCCAGAGCCAATCGAGAAACCGGTTGAGCATCGCGTCAGGCGGGCAGCCGGCGAGAGCCGCGTCGAGCTCGGCCAGCACCCCCGCCGACATGCGGTCCACCGCCGCTGACAAAAGATCGAGGCGCGTCGGGAAATGGTGCAAGAGCGCGCCGCGCGAGGCCTTGGCTTCGGCGCAGACCGCCCAGGTCGAGGTGCGCGCATAGCCGTCCCGCGCGAGCACGGCGACCGCGGCGTCGAGGAGCCGGCCGCGCGTTTCTTCGGCGCGTTCCGCCTGTGTACGGCGGGGCTGTTGCGTTCCGCTAGACATTTGTTCAATTCTCGCTTGACTTCGCATTCTAAACAGTCCACTTGGACTGTAAACGCAAAAAGAGGCCGCCATGGCGATTGCGGACGACATCCCCGTTCGGCGCATGAATTTCGAGTTTCCTGAGGACATGGATCTCGTCTTCATCGAGGACGATCCGGAATTGTCCTATTTCTTCGTCGCGGCATGGATGATGCTGCCGCACCTGGAGCCGTATCTGATCCGCTCGGTGCAGGCCGCGATGGCGAAGGTGCAGGATGCGCCGCTGCTTGAAGAGATGAAGCGCTTTTGCGCGCAGGAAGGCCAACACTATCGCCAGCACGCGAAGATGAACGCGGTGGTGAAACGCATCCACCCCGCGGGGCCGCAGCTCGAGGCGCTCGAAAGCGAGGTGGAGGCGCTGTTTCAGCGGTGGACGGCGACCAAGCCGCTGCGGTTCAATCTCGCATACGCCGAGGGCTTCGAGTCCATGACCGCCGCGGGCTCCGTGACGCAGATGGAAGTCGGCATGTTCGACTACATGCGCGAACCGATCCGCGGCCTGATGTTCTGGCACATCATGGAAGAGGTCGAACATCGCACGGTCTGCTTCGACGCCTGCCGGAAAGTCGGCGGGGGATATTTCTATCGCCTGACCGTCGGGACGTGGGCGCAGATGCATTATCTGGGGCTCTGCAAACGTTTCGCCGGCGCCATGATCGCCGCCGATCCCGAGACGATCGCCCGCTACAACACTCCAGAACGCGCGGAAAAACGCAAAGCGCGCCGCAAGGCCTACGCCGCCAAAGCGCTGCCGAAGCAGCTGGCGACGTACATGCCCTGGTACAATCCGCGCACCATGCGCCTGCCGGATGCGTTCGAACCCGCACGGGCCGAATACACCTCCCTCGCCGCCAGCGTTCAATAGGAGGGCGCGATGCCCGACACACAGACGATGTCACATGCAGACAAGCTTGCCGCGTTCGCCGCGCAATACGCAGCACGCCCGATCGTGCCGGCGCAGGGCGCGCTGGAGACGTTGCACATCGGCGCCCATGAGCTGCCGTACGCCGAGGCGGGCGACGGCTCCGCGATCCAATTGCTGCACGTCGATCTCAATATCGGGCTCTGGATATCCAAGACGCGCCTGCCGCCCGGATACCGTGTGCCGACGCATTTCCACACCGGCCTTGTCTACGCGGTGACGCTGCAGGGCGCATGGTATTACGAAGAGAGCCCGGAAGCGGTGAACAGGCCGGGTTCGTACCTGTTCGAACCGGCCGGATCGCGGCACACGCTTGTGACGCCGAAGGACCAGGCCGGCGACACCATCACCTGGTTCGCGATCTACGGCGCCAACATCAACGTCAACGACGCGGGCGACATCGTTTCGATCGTCGACGCCAAAACCGCGCTCGATCTCTACCGCGGCTATTGCAGCGCGCTGGATCTGGATTGCTCCAAGCTCATCGTCGTTGGAGCATAGAGGATGCGCGCGGCGGTGATGCGCGGCGATAGGTTCGTCGTGGAAGAGCGGCCGACGCCGCGGCCCGGACCCGGCGATGTGCTTGTCAAAGTGCGCGCCTGCGGGATTTGCGGTTCGGATCTGCATTATTTCAAGCACGCGCCTGAGATCATTGAAATGGCGGCGCAGCTCGGCGCGCCGACCGAGGCGATGGAGCGCAACCTCGCTGCAGGGCCTGTGCTCGGCCATGAATTCGTGTGCGAGATCGTCGAATTCGGCGCCGATGCGCGGCGTGATCTGAAAGTGGGCGATCGCGTCGCGTCGATGCCGTTCGTGCTGCGCGACGGCGCGCCCGCCTTGATCGGCTCGAGCCCGGAGATTCCCGGCGCATACGCCGAATACATGCTCCTGTCTGAAGCGCTCCTGCTTCGCGTGGACGACGATATCCCCGATGCGGCGGCCGCGCTTGTCGAACCGTTGGGGATCGCGGTGCACGCCGTCAACAAGGCGGCGCTGTCTCCGGACGAGACGCCGGTCGTCGTCGGGTGCGGACCGATCGGGCTCGCAGTGATCGCGGTTCTAAAGGCGCGCGGGTTCGCCGCCGTGGTGGCGAGCGATCTGTCGCCGAAGCGGCGCGACCTCGCCGCCACGATGGGCGCCGACATCGTGGTCGACGGCGGGCGCGACAGCGTCATCGCCGCAGCCCAGGCGCGAGGCGGACGCCTGGTCGTGTTCGAGAACACGGGCGCGCCCGGCATGCTGCATCGGCTGGTGATCGAGGCGCCGGCGCAGAGCCGCATCGTGGTCACGGGCATCGCGCCCGGCGCCGAAAGCTTTCTGCCGATGCTCGCGATCACCAAGGAGCTGAGCTTCGCTTTCGTGATCTACTACACGGCCGAAGAGTTCGCCGAAGCGCTCGATCTCATTCGTCGCGGCGCGCTCAATTGGCGCGCGCTGATCACGGACACGGTCGGCCTTGAAGGCGTCACACAGGCTTTCGCCGATCTCGCCGACGCCGAGCGGCATGCGAAAATCCTGATCGATCCCTGGATGCGCGCATGATCGAGGGCGCCCATGAGCGGCGTCTCATCGTCCGCGACCTCTCCTTCACCGCGCACGATTGCGGTGAAGGGCCCGCAGTGCTCTGTCTGCATGGATTTCCCGATACGCCCGCGACATTCACCGGCGTGTTGCCGGCGCTGGCGGACGCTGGCTTCCGCGCGATCGCGGTTACGTGTCGGGGCTATGAACCGGCCTCGCAGCCGCGCGACGGCGCCTATCACATGCGCGCGCTCGCAGGAGACGTGGCCGATTGGATGGATGCGCTTGAGTTGGAGCAGGCGCATCTCGTCGGTCACGATTGGGGCGCCAGCATCGCGTGCGCCGCGGCGGCGCTCGCCCCCGCGCGCGTGCGGTCATTGACGATGCTGGCGGTGCCGCATCCCGCGTCGTTCGCCGCGGCGATGATGAGCGATCACGCACAGCTGAAGCGCAGCTGGTACATCTTCATATTCCAGGTTCCAGGTCTCGCCGAGCAATTGATCCGCGCCGGCGACGATATGGCGTTTCTTGAGCGTCTCTGGCGCGACTGGTCGCCGGATTGGCGTTGGTCGCAGACGCACGTGCGCGCCCTGAAGAGCGCGTTCGCGCAGCCCGGCGTCATCGAGGCGGCGCTTTCCTACTACCGCGCGGCCTTCAATGCGAACGCGCCCGGCGCGCTTGAGAGCGCGCAGCTCATGAGCGCGCCGATCCCGGCGCCGACGCTTGGCGTCACGGGCGATCGCGACGGGTGCGTCAGCGCCGATGTCTTCGCACGCGCCATGCCTGCGGGGATATTCACGGGCGGCGTCGAGATCGTGCGTGCCCCGCATGCGGGACACTTCCTGCATCTGGAGGCGCCGGATCTTGTTCACGCTGCGATCATCGCGCACTTGAAGGCGCACAGCTGATCTCTTCTAAGCTGCAAAAAGTGCGAGGCCGCGATCGATCGCCCGCGCGCCCGAAGAGGTGCGCACATCGAAGTGCACGATGCAGGAATTCTCCGCGTCGCGCATGTGGCGGATGGTGAGCGTCTCGCCAGGAAACACCATGCCGGTGAAACGTCCCGCAAGCCGTTGCAGGCGCTGCGGATCGCCGTCGCCGTAGCATTTCACCAAGTCGAGACCCGCAAACGCCCAGGTCGCAGTGCCGTGAAGGATGACGCCGGGCAGCCCCACGGCTTGCGCCACGGATTGCTCCGTATGGATCGGGTTCCAGATGTCGGCGCACTCGGTATAGACATGCGCGGCTTCAGGCGGGACGTATCGCGACGTCGTTGCTGCGCTGTCGAGTGTGGGGCGTGCATCGGCGACGGCGAACGGCGCCGGCGCGTCGATCGCGCGCGCTCCGCCATCCAACGCGACACCGCGATAGATCGCGCTCGAATACGTGGAGAAGACCGCCGCGCCCGTATCGGCGTGCGTCGTGGTGAGCTTGTGCGTGGTGAGAACCCCGGCGGCGATGCGCTGCGCCGCGATCAACTGCGCGCTGGTGATCAGCGCGTCGCCCGGCCGCATCGGGCGGTGAAACGTGGAATCCTGAACGGCGTGCACGGCGCGCGCCGCTTCGCCGGTCGTCAAGGCGTCGCCGAGCACGGCCCTCGACGCGACGATCGCGGGCCATTCCAGCGATGTGCATTGGAACGGGAGCGCAGCGAGGCCGCCGCGATCGTCGAGGTGGGAAACGGCGCCGATGCCGGCCGCGTAGGCGAGGATCGACCGCGCCGTGGCGTCGAACCGTCTTTCGATCGGCGGCGCGCCGACGGCGGACGCCGGGTACGGCATGCTATTGCACCATGTCGCGCCGCATCGTCCGCGACGCGAGGTAGAAGTGCAGCGACGCGAGCGCCAGGATCGTTGTGACGATGACGAGCGCATACTGGATGCTGCGTTCTCCGAGCGTGGGAAGCAGCGCATCGCTGATCAGTCCGACGAAGAACGGCCCGGCGCCAAGACCGATCAGCGCGGAGAAGAACATCATGATCGCAATCGCGGTTGCACGCAGGTGCGGCTCGGCGAGGGACTGGATGGCGGCGAGCGCCACGCCGCCGCCGCTCGCGACGATAAAGCCGGCGAAGAATTTGAGCGCGATGGCGACCCATGGGTCGGGAGAGAGGAAGACGCCGAGATAGAAGGGGCAGCCGATCCCGTAGGCGAGCGCGGGCAGCCACAATTCCCAGCGCCGGTCGATCTTGATCAGGCGCACGCCGACCGCGCCGCCGACAAGCACGCCCGCCACGGCGCCGCCGCCGGCGGACAGCCCCGACCAGAGCCCGATCGTGCTGAGCGAGAAATCATGCACGCGGATGAAGAACGCGGCCAGCCATTGCGCGAGGCCGTAGGTCGCGAACGAACCGATTGAGAGCCCGGCCACGAGGTGAACGAACGCCGGCCGTCGCGCGAGGTGCGCGATCGCCTTGAAGAACGAAATCTGAGAGGCAGCCCGCGCGTGCGAGGCGCCGCGCGGCGGCTCGCGCACGGTGAGCACGACCAGCAGCGCGAGCAGAATGCCGGGAGCGCCGACGATGACGAAGGCCGCGCGCCAGCCGAACGCTTCCGCAAGATAGCCCGTCGCCATCAGCCCGAGCGACAGCCCGGCGATGCCGCCCGCCTGGAACATGCTCACCGCGAAGGCGCGCCGGTCGGCAGGGAAGTAGTCGCCGATGAGCGAGTGCGAGGTCGGCACGCATCCCGCTTCCCCCACGCCCACCCCGACGCGCGCGAGCAGCATGTGCACGAAGTTCGCCGCAAGCCCGCAGGCCGCCGTCATCGCGCTCCACACCGCGACGCAAATGGACAAAATGATGGTGCGGGACTTGCGGTCCGCGAGACGCGCCAGCGGAAGGCCGAGCGTCGCGTAGAGAATGGCGAAGGCGAAGCCGGAGAGGAGCCCGATCTGCGTGTCGCTGAGACCAAGGTCGGCCTTGATCGGCTCCACCAGGACCGCAAGGACCATGCGGTCCATGTAATTGAAGAAGCTGACGAGCGTCAGCGCGAACAGCACGTAATAGCGGTAGCCGGCTGAGGCCGCGGCCGCCGGAGCGGGCGCGCCGGGCGCTTCCGTGACTGCGCTCATTCGCTTTCCTCCGAGAGGCGGTCTTCGCCGCGATTGCCGGCAGGATACCCGCTTCGAAACGACTGAGCAATTGTTTAGTGACTATTCGGTCG
>WGOB01000082.1 GCA_016124255.1 Alphaproteobacteria bacterium
CCACAGGCCCGAGACGACGACCTTGCGCCGTCCGTTCGCCGCCAGCGCGTCGCGCACCTTGCGGTCGTCCCACGAGTTCATCGAGGTGCGCTCGAGCAGGACCTTGTCCGGGAACACGTCGAGCAGCTCGGGATAGGTGAAGCCGGAGAAGCTCTCGGTCTCGACGGTGGTGATCGTGGTCGGGATGCCGAAGATTCGTGCCGCCTTGGCCAGGGCCACCGTGTTGTTCTTCAGAACCTGCCGGTCGATCGACTGCACGCCGAACGCCATCTGCGGCTGGTGGTCGATGAATATCAGCTGGCAGTTGGTCGGGGTCAGGACTTCGAGCTTCGGATTGGACATCTGAGATCTCCTGCAGGCCGTGGGAGCAGCTTGTCGACGACGTCGCCGCCATGCGGCGCGGGCCGCCGCACAAGGACGGTTGGACCGCGTCCTCCAACCGCCGTCCCGAGCCTGCGGCGCCCAGCCATCGGTAACCAGTTAATGCTTGTGAATCGCTGCAAAGCCGGTCACGGCAAGGGCGACGCACGCACCCAATCCGTGCGATGCTGCAACCGCGCAAACCGTGATGGACAGCGCAGCCACGATCCGTGTGGAGGCGGAACCCGTGGAAGACAGCTCGTTCACGTTCGGGCCGTACGTTCTATCCGCCCAGCAACGCGTGCTGCGGGACGGCGATCGGCCCGTGCCGCTCGGCAGCCGGGCGATCGGCCTGCTGTTCGCGCTCGTCGAACGTGCCGGGGAGGTCGTCGGCAAGGACGAACTGATCGCCAGGGTGTGGCCGGATACCTTCGTCGAGGAGTCCAACCTGCGGGTCCACGTCGCCGCCCTGCGCCGTGCGCTCGGCGACGGGCGCGGCGGGGCACGCTACATCCTCAACGTGCCCGGCCGCGGCTACTCCTTCGTCGCCCCGGTGTCGACCGCAGGCGCCCGCGATCCGGCACCCGCCCGGTCCGGGACTACCGCGGACCGCGGCCGTCACCTGCCGATCCGGCTGTCGAGAACCATCGGCCGGTCGGCCGTCATCGGCGACCTCTCCAGGCACCTCCCGGCCCGGCGCTTCGTGACGATCGTCGGCCCGGGCGGCATCGGAAAGACCACGGTGGCGCTCGCCATCGCGGAAGAGCTCGGTGCCGCCTACGCCGATCCCGTCCGCTTCGTCGACCTCTCGTCGCTTTCGACTTCCCGATCCTTTCCCGCCGCCATCATCGCCTCGCTCGGCATCGGGCTGCCGTCCGGCAACACGATCGCCGGGCTGATCGAGAGCCTGCGTGACAGGCATGGGCTGATCGTCCTCGACAACTGCGAACTGGTTCTGGAGGAGGTCGCCGAATTCGCCGAGGCGGTGCTTCGCGCGGCACCTGACGTCCACATCCTCGCCACCAGCCGGGAGCCCCTGCGGGCGGACGGCGAATGGGTTCACAGACTCGGTCCCCTCGACGCGCCACCTGCAAGGTCGCCGCTCGACGCACGATCCGCACTCGCCTATCCGGCCGTCGAACTGTTCCTAGATCGCGCGTCCAGCAGGGCCGCCGGCTTCCAGCTCACCGACGAGACGGCCGAGGTCATCGGCGAAATCTGCCGGCGGTTGGACGGTATGCCGCTTGCGATCGAACTCGCCGCGGCCACGGTCGACACGTTCGGGGTCCACGAACTCGCGAGGCGGCTGCACGATTGCTTCGCCGTGCTGACCCGCGGCCGGCGCACCGCCCTGCCCCGGCATCAGACCCTGCGTGCCACACTCGACTGGAGCTACGGCATCCTGACGGCACGAGAGCAGACCGCGTTGCGCAGACTGGCGGTCTTCCATGGCCGCTTCACGGTCGACGCCGCTACTGCGGCTCTCGCATCGGCCGACCTGGCCCCGACGGAGGTGCCGGACATCCTGTCCGACCTCGTCGCCAAGTCGCTGGTGATCGCGGAAGTCGGGCTGAGGACCGACCGCTACCGGCTGCTGCTCACGACACGTGCCTACGCGATGGAACGCCTGGACGAGAGCGGCGAGAAAGATGACGTCCATCGACGATACGCACGATTCCTGACTGCGTTCCTGCGGGGCTCGGACGTCGAGCGCGAGACGTACTCACCGGCCGAGTGGCGCGAGGCCTACGCGTATCTCATCGACGACATCCAGGGTGCCTTCGACTGGGCGTTCTCCGGTTCGGGCGAGGCCGCCCTTGGCGTCTCGCTGACGATCGAATCGGCGCCGGTCTGGTTCCGCATGTCGCTGATGGGAGACCACCGCGAGCACGCGGCAAGGGCGCTTGCGCACCTGGATCTGGCGGCGGCCAACCACGACGAGGCCGAGATGCGCCTCGCAATCTCCCTGGGCCACGCCAGCTGGCACGTCTCGGGCCCAGGCGCCGAGATGGCGAAGGCCTTCGGCCGGGCGCTCGGGATCGCCGAGCGCATCGGTGACGCGCGCTGCCAGATGCGGGCACTTTGGGGGCTCTGGAGCGAGCGCAATGTCTGCGGCGACTATCCCGGAGCCGCGCGAATGGCCGAGCGCTACGAGTCGGCGGCACTCGGGTCCGGCGACCGCTCCGAGCTCGTCATCAGCGACCGCATGCTCGCGCTCTCAAGCCATTTCGTGGGGCGGCAGGCCAAGGCGCGCCTGCACGCCGAGCGGACCCTGGAACATGCCTCCGCCGACGGCAGCAAGGCGCAGCTCGGCTCCTTCCAGTTCGACCTGCGGGTCGGAACGAACGCCGTATTGGCACGCATACTCTGGCTCCAGGGCTTTCCCGAACAGGCCGTCGGGACCGCGGAAGCGGCTGTCGGGCTCGCGTTCGAGCTCGGGCATACGCTGTCGCAATGCTTCGCCCTGTACTCGGCCTGCATGGTGGCGATCTGGACCGGCGACACGGATCTTGCGGCGAACAACGCCGCCCGCCTCATCGACCGCGCGGCGAAGCACGCGCTGACGTTCTGGGAGGCCTGGGGCCGCAGCTACAAGATCGCCCTTGCCCTGCCAGGCGATCCCGAAGGCCTTGCGAACCACCCGGACCGGGACGCCTGGCGGAACCCGATTTGCGGAGCCCAGCTCCCGGAGGTCATGACCACCCTGAACACCGGCTTTCTCGACGCGGCGCTGCTGGCACGGATCGGGGCCATGCCGGAGAATTGGTGCGCGAGCGAGATCGAACGCGCCCACGGCGAAGCCCTGCTGCTGTCGGCGGGCAACGACGCGCAGGCGCAGGCCGAGGCCCGGTTCCACCGCGCGCTCTCGATCGCCCAGGACCAGGGCGCGCGTTCCTGGGAATTGCGGGCCGCGACCAGCCTTGCCCGGTTGATGCGCCGGCAGGGGCGGGCCGCCGAGGCCGAGGCGACCCTGGCACCGGTCGTCGAGTTCTTCACCGAGGGGCACGGCACCGCCGACCTTGCGGATGCCGGCGAACTGCTGGCCGACCTGCGGCGTTCCCTTCGCGCCGCCTAGCACCGCCACAGGCCGCACTCACACCGATTCACATCGCTTAACTCGCGCGGCCGCGCGCCGGGGTCGATCGTGACTGTCGACTCAGCGCAACCTTCGCGGCCGACATCCGCCCTCCGGGCCGGCCCGAAGCGACAGGAGCCATCCATGCAGCTTGCAGGCCAGGCCGATCCGACCCGTCGCGACGTTGTCGCCGGGGGCATCGCAGCCGCCGGCGTGACGGCGCTGCCGGCCGCCGCGCTCACCACCCCCGCGTTCGCCAACACACCGCAAGGAGCCGAAGTCATGAGCACGATCACCACCAAGGACGGTGTCGAGATGTTCTACAAGGACTGGGGGCCGAAGACCGCCCAGCCCCTGGTCTTCCATCACGGCTGGCCTCTGAGCAGCGACGACTGGGATGCGCAGCTGCTGTACTTCCTCGCTCAGGGCTACCGCGTGGTGGCGCACGACCGGCGCGGCCACGGCCGCTCGAGCCAGGTGTTCGACGGCCACGACATGGACCACTATGCCGCGGACATCGCCGCGGTGGTCGAGCACCTCGACCTGCGCAATGCCGTCCACATCGGCCACTCCACCGGCGGCGGCGAGGCGCTGCACTACACCGCGCGGCACGGCCAGAAGGCGGGCCGGGTCGCCAAGCTGGTGCTGATCGGCGCGGTGCCGCCGATCATGGTCAAGACGCCGGCCAATCCCGGCGGCCTGCCGGTCGAGGTGTTCGACGGCTTCCGCGCGGCCCTCGCCGCCAACCGATCGCAGTTCTACCTCGATGTCGCGAGCGGCCCGTTCTACGGCTACAACCGGCCGGGCGCCGAAGTCTCGCAGGGGATCATCCAGAACTGGTGGCGCCAGGGCATGATCGGTGGCGCCAAGGCGCACTACGATGGCATCAAGGCGTTCTCGGAGACCGACTTCACCGAGGACCTCAGGATCGTCGAGGTGCCGACGTTGGTCATGCACGGCGACGACGACCAGATCGTCCCGATCGCGGATTCGGCACTCCTCTCGGCCAAGCTGCTGAAGAAGGCCACGCTCAAGGTCTACAAGAGCCTTCCGCACGGCATGTGCACGACCCATGCCGAGGTGATCAACCAGGACCTCCTCGCATTCATCAAGGGCTGAACAACTGAGGATCCCGGTAGCGGGGCGGTGCGATCGTCGCGACACCGCCCCACCGGTCCGGAGGGCGGGCGCCGTGAGAGTCCTGATACTGCTCACCACCGAGCAAGGCGGCCACGAGGCCGTGTCGCTCGGCCGGAACTGGGTCGAGCGGTTCGCGGCGATCTACTACCGGCTGAACGACGCCTCGGCAGAGATCGTGCTGGCGTCGACCGAAGGCGGTCCGCCGACCTGGGGGCTCCCGCAGGGAGACGGGGCGGCTGACAGCGCGGCGACCGCCAGACTGCGCGACGACCGCCAGGTCCGCGACCAACTCGCCGACACCCTGCGATTCGACCAGATCTTCCTGGAGGATTTCGACGCCGTCGTCTGCTTCGGCTGCTCGGGCCGAGACGACACGATCGACGGTGGCGGCCTGCCGGTCAGCCTGATCGCTGATGCCCTGGGCGCCGGGATGACAGTGGCCGCGGTCTGCGCCGACCTGGCCGAGCTGCCCCGGGAAATCCGCTCTGGCCTGCTGATCGTCGGAAGCGAGCTGACCCGGCCGGACGCGATCGGCCGTGCCCTGCTGGCATCGCTCGAAGGACGAGACGCCCGCTGACCTGCAGGCCCCAAGGGCACTCTCCTGAGCCGGCCGCCCGCTCGGCGATTCAGGCGGACACGTGCCGCGCGACCTCCGCATGGGTCGCGAACCATGCGTCGCCGGCCGCCTGGATGTGCTCGATCAGCTTTTCCAGGATCCAGATGCGGGAGCGGTAGCCGGTGACGTGCGGGTGCATGGTCAGCAGGAACAGCCCGCCCTCCTCGCGCGCCCGGTCGTACTCGCGCCGGAAGATGTCGAACACGGTCTCAGGTGCCGTATACGGGCGCAGGCCGCCGAAGCGGTGCATGTTGAAGTATACCGCGTCGTCGCGGATCCACTCGACCGGCAGTTCGACGATGCCGGTCGGCTCGCCGTCCTCCAGCAGTTCGTAGCAGTCGTCGTCGGCCATCAGCGAGCTGTCGTAGAGCAGGCCCAGTTCGCGTTCGATGCGCAGGGTGTTGGGGCTGAAGTCCCAGCTCGGGGTGCGCAGGCCGACCGGGCGCACGCCGGTGATCTTTTCCAGCGTGTCGGCGGACCGGAACATCAGGTCGCGCTCGGCCTCGTAGGGCAGCACCGAGTTCAGCTCGTGGATCCAGCCGTGGATGCCGATCTCGTGACCTTCCGCGACAAGCATGCGCTGTTCGTCCGGATGCAGCAGGGCGGCGACCGCCGGCACGAAGAACGTCGCCTTCACCCCCGCCCTGTCGAGCGCCGCCTTGATTCGCGGCACGCCCTTTCGGGTGCCGTACTGCCCCCAGGACATCCGGCCGATCGAATTGCCGCCATCGCGCAGCTCATTGGTCTCGTGGTCGGAGTCGAAGGACAGCGCCACCGCGACCCGCGCGCCACCTGGCCAGGCGGCGGGGCACAGCGATCGCCCGGCCCGCACCTTGCCGACCTTGTTCCGCCAGGTCTCCTCCGGCCACTGCCAGGGCTCGAGCTCGGTCATGCGCTTCCCTCCTTCGTCATCGCGGCACGCTCCATCGCGCGGACGTGGCATGCGACCATCCGGCCATCGCTGTCGTCGAACAGCACCGGCACTTCGCGGCGGCAGGCTTCGACCGCGACCGGACAGCGCGGGTGGAAGGTGCAGCCTGGCGGCGGAGCCAGCGGCGACGGAATCTCGCCGGATATCGTCTCGAAACGGACCAGTTCGTCGTCCTCGAGCACCAGCTTCGGCACGCTGCCCAACAGGGCGCGGGTGTAGGGATGCTGCGGATCGCGGTAGATCGCCTCGGTCGCGCCGATCTCGACGATCCGTCCGAGATACATGATTGCGACCCGGTCGGAGACGTGGCGGACCACGCGCAGGTCGTGGCTGATGAACAGGCAGGTGATGCCGAGTTCGCGGCGCAGCTCCAGGAACAGGTTGATGATCTGCGCCTGGATCGAGACGTCCAGCGAGGCCACCGGCTCGTCGCAGACCAGCAGGTCCGGCTGCATGGCGAGCGCGCGGGCGATGGCGACGCGCTGGCGCTGGCCGCCCGAGAACTGGTGCGGGTAGCGGCCGGCGAAGTCGGGATCGAGGCCGACCCGCGACAGCCAGTCGCGCACGTATCCCGGCGCGTCGGCCTTGGATGCCAGTCCGTGCGCGATCGGGCCCTCGGCCACGATGTCGCCGATCCGCATGCGCGGGTCGAGCGAGGCGTAGGGATCCTGGAACACCGTCTGGACCCGGGTCGTGACCTTTCGCCCGTGCTCGATGACCGGCTTGCCGTCGATCAGCACGGTCCCCGAGGTCGGCGGCAGGATGCCGGCGACCACCCGGCCGAGGGTCGACTTGCCGCAGCCGGACTCCCCGACCAGCCCCAGGGTCTCGCCCTTCGCGATCTCCAGGCTGACCTCGGTGACCGCGCGCACCGGCCGGTTCTCGACCCGCGCGCCCAGCCGGGCGGCGATCCGGTCGCCGAGGATCAGGCGCGGCTCGAAGCGTCGGGTGATGGCGTCGAGCGACAGGAACGGCGCCGTCATGCCACGCGCTCCAGCGGGTGATGGCAGCGATAGGCCCGTCCGGCCGCCGCGCGGCGCGGCGGATCCTCCCGGCAGGACCCGGACGCGTGGGCGCAGCGCGGCGCGAACGGGCAGCCCGGCGGCAGGGCCAGCAGCGACGGCGTTGTGCCGGGGATCTGGTTGAGCGGACGGCCGGGCTCGGCGGTCGCGGGCAGCGAATCCAGCAGGCCGCGCGTGTACGGATGGCGCGGGTCGCGCAGTACGGTCGCGGTCGCCCCCTCCTCGACGATCCGCCCGGCATACATGACGAGAATCCGCTCGGCGAGGCTGGACACCGTGGCGAGGTCATGGCTGATCCAGACCAGCGCGGTTCCGCTCTCGCGCGCCAGTTCGCGCATCTCGAACAGGATCTGCGCCTGGATCGAAACGTCGAGCGCGGTGGTCGGTTCGTCGGCGACGATAACCGCCGGGCTGTGCGCCATGGCGATGGCGATGGCGACACGCTGGCGCATTCCGCCGGAGAATTCGTGCGGGAAGGCATCCAGCCGGGCACGGGCATCCGGAATGCCGACCCGCGCCAGGACCGCGGCCGACCGCTCGCGCGCCGCCTTGTCGGACACGGCGTCGTGCGCCCGGATCGCCAGCGACATCTGGGTCCCGATCGACAGCACCGGGTTCAGGGTCATCATCGGATCCTGGAACACCATGGCGATGCGGCGCCCGCGCAATCGCCTGAGTGCCCGCGTCGGCATGCCGACGAGTTCCTCGCCCTCCAGGCGCACCGAGCCATCGACGATCCGTCCCGGTGGGTCGATCAGGCCGAGCAGCGAGAAGCCGGTCACCGACTTGCCGGATCCGCTCTCGCCGACCAGCCCGAGGATCTCGCCGGGGGCCAATGCGAACGACACGCCGTCGACCGCCTTGACCACGCCGGCGCGGGTGAAGAAATGAGTGCGCAACCCCTCGACCTCGAGCAGCGGCGCGTTCATCGATGCAGCCTCGGGTTCAGCTGGTCGCGGACCTGGTCGCCGACCAGGTTGATGGCGACGATCAGCACGATCAGCGCGACGCCGGGATAGACCGAGATCCAGTAGCGCCCGCTCATCATGTAGACGAAGCCGTTGGAGATCAGCATGCCGAGCGACGGCTCGGTGACCGGCAGTCCGAGGCCCAGGAACGACAGCGTCGCCTCCAGCGCGATCGAGTTGGCGATCTGCACGGTGGCGACCACGATCAGCGGCGGCATGCAGTTCGGCAGCAGATGGCGGAACACCACGCGGGCCCGCGACAGCGGCGTGGCGGTCGCCGCCTCGATGTAGTCCTTGCGCCGCTCGGCGGTCGCGGCCCCGTAGGCGGTCCGGGCGAAATAGGCGTATTGCGCCGCCACCAGCGCCGTCACCAGCTGTGCCTTCCCTTGGCCGAGCAGGGCAACCAGCACCAGCGCCAGCAGGATCGCCGGAAACGACAGCTGCAGGTCGACGATCCGCATCACCAGGGTCTCGACGATGCCGCCGGCATACGCGGCGGTCACACCGAGGCTGGCGCCGATCGCGAGCGCCACGCCACCCGCCAGCAGGCCGATCTGCACCGAGATCCTGAGGCCGTAGAGGATCGCCGACAGCAGGTCGCGGCCCTGGGCGTCGGTACCGAGCAGGTGCACGTAGCCGCCGCTGCCGACGTGGCCGGGCGGGCGACGGGCGTCGAGCAGCGACAGGCCTCCGAGGTCGTACGGATCCTGCGGGGCGATCAATGGCGCCGCGACCGCCACCAGCACGATCGCCGCGACCATGGTCAGGGCCGCCACGGCCACCGGGTTCTCGCGAAAGCCGGCCCAGAACCGGCCGAGCGGGGTCGACGTGTCGATCATGACGCGGCCCCTCGCGAGATCCGCGGGTCGAGCGCCGCGTAGGTCAGGTCGATCACCAGGTTGATGGTGACGAACAGCAGCGCCACCAGGATCAGGTAGGCGACCATCACCGGCCGGTCGAGGCTGGTGATCGAGTCGATGATGAGCTTGCCCAGGCCGGGCCAGGAAAAGATCGTCTCGGTGACCACCGCGAAGGCCAGGGTCGATCCCAGCTCGAGCCCGAACACCGTCACGATCGGCACGGCGATCAGCTTGAGGACGTGGCGCATCACGATCGTGCCTTCGGACAGGCCGGCGGCGCGCGCGAACTTGATGGTGTCGGTCAGCAGCACCTCGCGGGTGCCGGCACGGGCGAGCCGGATCATCATGGCGAGCTTGAACAGCGACAGGTTGACCGCCGGCAGCAGCAGGTGGGACAGGCCCTCGGGCGTCAGGAAGCTCCACTCGATCCCGAACACCGTCACGGTCGGCCCGCGTCCGCCGGCCGGCAACCAGCCGAGCGACACCGCGAAGGTCAGGATCAGGATCAGCCCGACCCAGAAGGTCGGCACCGAGAAGCCGAGGATCGACAGGCCCATGATGGTCTTCGACGAAACGGCGTCCGGCCGGTAGCCCGCCCAGATGCCGAGCGGCACGCCGATGAACGTGGCGCCGAACACCGCCGCCAGCGTCAGTTCCAGCGTCGCCGGCAGCCGGCTCAAGATCAGGTCAAGCACCGGCGTGGCGTACACGAAGGACCGCCCGAAATCGCCCTGGGCGACATTGCCGATGAAGACCAGATACTGCTCCCACAGCGGACGGTCGAGGCCGAAGCGGGCGATGATCAGTTCGCGCACGTCCTGCGGGGCGTCCAGCGGGATCAGGACTTCCATCGGGTTGCCGATGGCGTAGACGCCCACGAACACGATCACCGACATGACGAACATGACGACGACCGCCTGCAGGCAGCGCTGGATGACGTATCCGGCCATCGTCCGGGCGTTCTCCGGTTACGTGCGGTCGCGGAAAGCGGCGGGCCGGACGTTCGGTCGTCCGGCCCAGGCAGTCTTTCAGTCGGAGCCGATCACTTCGCCGGCGTGATGAAGTAGGCCAGCGTGTCCTCGTCGTTGCGCGGTGCCATCTTGAGCTTGCCCTTGTCGGCCGCCCAGACGGTCTGCAGCGTGACGATCGAGATGTAGGCGCGGTCGGCCATGATCAGGTCCATCGCCTGCTCGTAGAGCGCCTTCCGTTTGGCGTCGTCGAGTTCCTTGCCGGCCGCCTGCAGCAGCTCGTCCACCTTCGGGTTGCTGTATTCGATGCGGTTGAAGGCGCCCAGCTTCAGCTCCGGGGCCGGAGAATGCGCCATCGAGCCGAGGGTGTAAGAGGCCTCGCCGGTCAGCGTGCCCCAGCCGTTCATGAAGATGGAGTACTCCTTCTTCGCCTGGGCCGGGAAGTAGACCGAGCGCGAGATCGCGTTGACGTTGGTCTTGACGCCGATCTGCGCGAACATCTGGCCGAGGCCCTGGCAGATCGCGCCGTCACCCGGCAGACGGTCGCTGGTGCAGTACAGGTCCATCTGGAAGCCGTTCGGGAAGCCCGCCTCGGCCAGCAGCTTCTTTCCCTTGGCCGGGTCCGGCTTGCGCTCCGGAACCTTCGCGCTCCAGCCGAAGAAGCCCTTCGGCATCAGCTGGTTGTTGGGAGTGCCGAGCCCCTCCAGCACCACGTCGACCATGGTCTGGCGATCGATCGCCAGGTCGAGCGCCTCGCGGACCTTCGGGTCGCGCAGCGGGTTCTTGGCCAGCGGCTTGCCGTCGATGTCGTAGACCTTCGGCGTCTGCTCGCGCTGGTCCAGCTGCAGGTTCATCACGTAGACGCTGTCGGCGAGGAAGGTGTCGATCTTGGGATCGCGCTTCAGCGCCTGCCAGTCGGCCGATGAGACGTAGTTGACCAGGTCGACCTGGCCGGCCTTGAGGGCCGCGAGGCGGGAGGAGTCGTTCGGCATCTCCTTGCGGACGACCTTCTCCCACGCGCCCTTGCCGCGCCAGTAGCCGTCGAACCGTTCGAGCACCAGGTCGCCCTTCGGCTCCCACGAGACGAACTTGTACGGGCCGGTGCCGACCGTCGCCTTGCCCGAGTTGAAGCCGTCGGGCGCCGTCTCCTTGGTCGAGAAGTCCTTGGCCGCCTTGTGCGAGACGATGAACAGGCGGACGAAGTCGTTCGGCAGCGTCGCCGCCGGTCCGTCGGTCTTCATGTGCACCGTGTGCGGGTCGATGATCACGACCTCCTTCACCCGCCGGACATAGATCAGCAGGGTGGTCGGTCCGGTCACCACGGGGATGCGCTCGATCGAGAACTTCACGTCCTCGGCGGTGAAGTCGGAGCCGTCGTGGAACTTCACGCCCTTGCGGAGCTTGAACTCCCAGGTCGTGTCGTCCAGCGGCTTCCACGATTCCGCGAGGCCCGGCTCGATCTGCAGGTTGTCCCCCGACCAGACGAGGGTGTCGAAGATGTGCTTCATGGCGTCGGCATGCACGCCCAGAGCCGAATAGTGCGGGTCCATCGATTCCGGTCCGCCGCGCACGCCGACCGTCAGCGTCTGCGCGGAAGCCGTCCCGATCGCCGTGCCGGTCGCGGCGACGCCGAGCGCAAGTGCGAAGGCGCCGGCCTTGAGCATTTTCCCGAGTTTCATGCTGTGCCTCCTTGTCCCTGATTTCGGAGCACCGCCATCCCCGACAGCGACCCTCCGCCCCGATTGGTCCGCCTAGACGAGTGGACCACAAAAATTCCATTTGGAACTTGTTTTCACCAGATTGTGAGGCGAGAATTTCCGCGTCAAGTTCGAAATGGAACTAATCGGACGCCAATGACCAGCCAGAACAAGCGTCCCCGGGAGGATGCCGAAATCGTACCCCTGACGATCCAGCGCGGATCCACGGGCCTGGAGGCCCTGACCGAGGCGAAGCTGTGGCGCAACCCATGCTGGTTCGCCTTCCGGTTCAATCACATCGCGCTGCGCTACAACGCGCCGCTGTATGGCTGGATCAAGCGGCGCACCGGGCTCAGCCGGCCTGAGTTCGTGGTGATCTATTCGCTCGGCCTGCTCGACGGCGCGCTCGCCCGCGACATCAGCTACTCGTCGGGCTTCCCCAAGAACACGCTGAGCCGCGCGATCGAGAAGCTCTGCGGTCTCGGCCTGATCGAGCGCCGGGTCGACGAGACCGACCGGCGCAACCAGACCCTGCACCTGCTGCCCGCCGGCCGCCGGATGTTCAACGAGACGCTGCAGCAGTTCGTGGCGTTCGAGGAGCGCATGCTGCAGTCGCTGTCGCCGGGCGAGCGCGACACCCTGTCCAACCTGCTTGCGAAGATCGTTCTCGACACTCCGAACTGGGCGGTCGAGATCGACGACGAAGATGATCCGGAGGATCCCGCCTGATGCGCATCGCCGACAGCAACTGGATGCAGATCGAGCGGTATCTGCAGCATGACGACCGCTGCGTGCTGCCGATCGGGTCGACCGAGCAGCATGCCCAGCTCTCGCTCTGCGTCGACATGATCCTCGCCGAGATGGTGGCCATCGACGCGGCCGAGCCGCTCGGCGTGCCGGTTTATCCGGCGATCCCGTTCGGCATCGCGCCATACTTCGCGGCGTTCCCGGGGTCCGTCTCGCTTCGCGTCGAGACCCTGCTGGCGGTGGCCCGCGACCTGATCGCCTCGTTCCGGCGCAGCGGCTTCCGCCGCGTGCTGCTGGTCAACGGCCATGGCGGCAACCAGCCGGTCGCAGCCCTCGCCCAGGAACTGATGGCGGAGTGGCCGGAGATGTCGATCCGCTGGCACCAGTGGTGGAACGCGCCGCGGACATGGGCCGAGGTGCAGCGCATCGACAGGGTCGGCAGCCATGCCAGCTGGATGGAGAACTTCCCCTGGACGCGCCTCGACAGCGCCCCCGCACCCGACGGCGAAAAGCCGATGATCGACACCGCGCTGCTGAAGGCATGCGCCCCTGACGCCGCCCGCAAGATGCTGGGCGACGGTAATTTCGGCGGCGCCTGGCAGAAGCCGGACGCCGAGATGCTGGCGCTCTGGAAGATCGGCGTCGAGGAGACCCGCGAAGCACTGGAGGGCCCATGGCCGAGCCGATCCTGATCTGGGGCGCCGGGGCGATCGGCGGCACGATCGGCGCCTACTTGGCGCGTGCCGGCATCGACGTCCTGATGGTCGACATCGTGCCGGAGCACGTCGAGGCCTGCCGCACCGCCGGCCTCGCCATCGAGGGACCGATCGAGGAGTTCACCCAGGTCGTCCCGGCGGTCACGCCGGACGAGCTCGAGGGCACGTTCTCCCGGGTCGTGCTCGCGGTGAAGGCCCACCACACCGCCGAGGCGGTCGACCGGCTCGCTCCGCATCTCGCCGACGACGGCTTCGTCCTGTCGGCGCAGAACGGCCTGAACGAGATCATCATCGCCCGTCGTGTCGGCGCCGAGCGCACCATGGGCTGCTTCGTCAACTTCGGTGCCGACTGGCACGGCCCGGGCCGGATTCTCTACGGCAACCGCGGGGCCTGCGTGGTCGGCGAGGTCGACAAGTCGATCCGCGACCGCACCCGCGACATGCACAGGCTGCTGCAGGTGTTCGAGCCGGACGCCGAGCTGACCGGCGACATCTGGTCGTATCTCTGGGGAAAACTCGGCTACGGCGCCATGCTGTTCGCCACCGCGCTCACCAACGACTCGATGTCCGCCAACTTCGCCGATCCGGAGCGGACCGACGCCTGGATCCGGCTCGGCCGGGAAGTGGTCTCGGTCGCGGTCGCCAAGGGCGTGATGCCACGCGGTTTCGCGGGCTTCGATCCGACGGTTTTCATGCCGGGCGCCCCAGAAGCCGGCGCGCGCGCCTGCATCGCCTCGCTCGCCGACTACACCAGCCAGACGGCCAAGACGCATTCCGGCGTCTGGCGCGACCTCGCGGTCCGCAAGCGCCGCACCGAAGTCGACGTCCAGATCGCCATCATCGCCGAGATCGCGGACGAGGTCGGCGTCGACGTGCCTGCCATCCGCACCCTGGTCGACCTCGTCCACGACGTCGAGGAAGGCCGCCGTCCGCTGTCCCGAGAAACCCTCCAGGTCCTGATCGACACATGCAGATCCGCTTCGACGACCGCGTCGTAATCGTCACCGGCGCCGCCCAGGGCATCGGCCGGGCCATCGCCAGGGGCTTCAAGGAAGCCGGCGCCCTCGTGCACCTCGCCGACATGGACGGCGACGGCGTCGCGCGCACTGCCGGCGAACTCGGCTGCGATCACCACGTCGTCGACCTCGGCGACCGCGACTCCGCCCGCGCCCTGGTCGAGCAGGTGCTCGCCGCGCGCGGCCGGCTCGACATCATGGCGCTCGCCGCCGGCGGAGTCCGGGGCCAGGTCGGCCGACCGATCGAGGAGATCACGCCCGACGACTGGCGGAAGATCTTCCAATCCAATGTCGACGGCGCGTTCTGGCTGGCGCAGGCCGCCGCGCCCGCGATGAAGCGGGCCGGCTTCGGCCGGATCGTCACGATCTCGTCCGGTGCGGGCCTCCGGCCGAGCCTCACCGGCATCCAGGCCTACTCCGCCGCCAAGCACGCCCTTGTCGGGCTGACCAAGCAGCTCTCCTGGGAGCTGGGCCCGTTCGGCGTCACCGTGAACTCGGTCGCACCGGGCTTCGTGCGCTCAAACCCGGCCACCGAGCGGCAATGGGACAGCTACGGTCCGGACGGCCAGCAGCGTCTGGTCGACGGCATTCACACCAAGCGGCTGGGCACGGCCGACGACATCGCGGCGGCCGCGCTGTTCCTGGCGTCCGACTCCGCAGCCTGGATCAGCGGCCAGATCCTGTCGGTCGACGGAGGCCGGTCGTGAGCGATCCTGTCATCGAGCGCCTGCAGGCCGACCGTCTGGGTGTCCTGAGCCGTCTCGGCGCGTTGCTCGCGGCCCGATCGGTCAGCACCGATCCGGCCTACGCCGACGGCATGGCCGAGGCCCGCGCCATCCTGCTGGACCGCCTCGCCACGGCGGGCTTTGCGAACGTCGGGCTGCTGGAGGCCGGCGGCCATCCCGCCGTCTACGGCGAGTGGCTGGGTGCCCCCGGACGGCCGACGATCCTGGTCTATGGCCACTACGACGTGCAGCCCCCCGATCCCGCCGAGCTCTGGAAGAGCCCGCCATTCGAGGCGACGGTCCGCGACGGCCGGCTCTATGCCCGCGGCGCATCCGACGACAAGGGCCCCTCCTCGATCGCCATCGAGACGGTGGCGGCGTTCCTGGCGACCGAGGGCGGTCTGCCGGTGAACGTCAAGATCCTGCTGGAAGGCGAGGAGGAGATCGGCAGCGCCACGCTCGGCGACATCCTCGAGACCAACCGCCGTCGCCTCGCCGCCGACGCGGTGCTGTCCGCCGACGGCGGGCGCTGGCGGGCCGACATGCCGAGCATCGCGGTCGGCTCGCGCGGGATCGCCGCCCTGGACTTCACGGTGACGACGGCGGTCAAGGACCTGCACTCAGGCCGCTACGGCGGTGTGGTCCCGAATGCCCTGCACGTTGCGGCCCGGCTGATCGCCGGCCTTCACCACCCTGACGGCCGCCCGGCGGTCGCGGGCTTCCTGGACGGCGTGGTCGAGCCGTCGGAGTCCGAGAAGCGCTCACTCGCGGCCATCCCGTTCGACGATGCCGGCTACTACACCGACCTCGTCACGGCGCCGGCCGGCGAGCCCGGCTACGCCACGCTGGAGCGCCTCTGGTACCGGCCGACCATCGATGCCAACGGCCTGTGGGGCGGCTACACGGGCGCCGGCGGCAAGACCGTGATCCCCAACACCGCCCACGCCAAGCTGTCGATGCGCCTGGTCCCCGGCCAGGATCCGGCGGCGGTCACCGCCGCCACGGTCAGGCATCTCCGCGAGCATTGTCCGCCCGGGGCGACCCTGTCGATCCGCGAGGGCCATCCCTCCGCGGCGTACCTGGTGCCGGACGCGCATCCGCTGCTGCTGGCGGCCGAGGCGGCACTGCAGGACACGACCGGCCAAGTGCCGCTGCGGGTCCGGAACGGCGCGACGCTCCCGCTGTCCGACATCGTCCGCTCGCGCCTCGGGATCGACACGGTCATGTTCTCGTTCTCGACCGCGGACGAGGACTTCCACGCCCCGAACGAGTTCATCCGGCTGTCGGCATTCGAGGACGGGTTCGCGGCCTGGGTCTCGATCCTGCGGCGCCTGGGCACACTGACGCCCCAAGAGTTCGAGGCGTTCCGGCGCTAGCCGCCGCCACCGGGCCGGCATGCCTCGGCTTCGGCTCCGGCCGCTGATCCCGGGCGCATCGTCAGTGGCGCTCGTCCTTGCGGGCATCCTTGTGGTAGCTGAGGCCGATATCGTCGGCGCCCGCCATCATCGCGAGCGCCAGCGGATCGACGTCGACGGCTCGACCTCGGCGGTCTGCGCGAGCGTCGTGTCGACACCGGGATCCCCCGTGATGGCCAGCAGGTCGCGACGGCGGCCCGGTATGCGCCCAGTGCCGGACTGCCGGCCCGGCAACTCAGGACTGAGACCGTCCACACCACTCGGCGACTCCTGGCCGACGGCCGCGAGCCTCAGGCTCCGCTGTCTCCCCGCATCGGCAGAGGCAGCGTCTCCCATGCCCGGATCAGTTCGACGATCGACGTCGCCTTCATCTTGCGCATGACGTTGCTGCGATGCAGCTTGACCGTCACCTCCCTGATGCCGAGGTCGAAGGCGATCTGCTTGCTGAGACGGCCGCGCGCAACCTCGTGCAGAACCTCGCGCTCACGCGGCGTCAACGTCGCCAGGCGTTCAACCGTGCGCCTGACGACCTCCGCCTTCGCGCGCTGGCAAGCGTCGATCTCGATCGCGGAAACCACCGCATCGAGCAGTGTCTGGTCGCGGACCGGCTTGGTGAGGAAATCGACGGCGCCGGCCTTCATGGCCTGGACGGTCATCGGTATGTCGCCGTGCCCGGTCAGGAAGATGATGGGCATTGAATTGCCGTTCTGCGCCAGGCTTTCCTGCAGGTTCAGCCCGCTGGTCCCCGGCATGCGCACGTCGAGGATCAGGCAGCCCGGACGGTCCAGGACCTCGGCATCGAGCAGTTCGCGGGTCGAAGCGAAGCTGGCCGGCTGGAGTCCCGCCGACAGCACCAGTTCGGACAATGCCTCCCGGACGGACGCATCGTCGTCGACGATGATGACGAGCGGTTGCTCCGCGTCGCCACGGCTCTGCGGTGACAACTGCGCCGATGTCCGCTGGAGCGGATGTTCATCAATCATGCTGTCCCTCCATCTTACGGTCGCGCAAGGCTTCGCCGACGGCCGCGAGCAGGGCTCTGGCGTCGAAGGGTTTGCGGAAGAACCCGCTGATCCCCTGGGCGCGGTCCCGGTCTGCGATCTCGTGGCGGCCGGTGATCAGGAACACCGGCAGTTCCGGCCGCACCTTCTTCACCATGTCACGGAGTTCGAAGCCGTCGGTGCCCGGCATCCCGATATCGGTGATGAGCGCGTCCACCCCGGCAAGACCGCTGTCGAGCAGGGATTTTGCCGACGGATAGCCACGGACCACGTAGTTCGCGGATTCCAGCAGGTCCTGCAGTGACTCGATGAGCCTCGGGTCATCGTCGACGATCGCCACGACCGGTCTGGCTTCACTCACGCCGGATCTCCCCCGCCGCGGCGCGAATGAGTGACCGGGATTCCCAGTCTCTCCGAGAAGCGAACGAGATCCGCGAGCGACGCCGCCGCCATTTTCTGCATCACGTTCCTTCTGTGGATCTGCAGCGTGACCTCGCTGATCCCGAGTTCGGCCGCCGCCTGCTTGTTGAGAAGGCCGCTCACCACCAGGGGCAACACCTCTCGCTCACGGGGTGTCAGGCCGAGATAACGTTGCCTCAGCTGGACGAGATCGGCGCGCTCGGACCGGTCCCGCCGGTCGCGGTCGATCGCCGCGTGGATCGCGGCGACGAGGTCGGTGTCGTTGAACGGCTTGGCGAGGAAGTCCACGGCCCCATGCTTCATCGCCCGGACGGACGACGGAATGTCGCCATGACCGGTGATGAAGACGATCGGCGGATGGTCGCGCCCGGCGATCTGGCTTTGCAGGTCGAGGCCGTTGATGTCGGGCAACTCGACATCGAGGATCAGACAGGACGGGAGATCCGGCTTGTCGGCGGCGACATACTCGCCGGCCGATCCGAATGCGATCGCCTGCATGCCATGCGATGCGAGAAGTTCGCCGATCGCCTCCCGGAGGCGTTCATCGTCATCCACGACGAAGACCACATGATCATCGGCGGTCATGGCATTGTCGGCGGTCATGGCATCGCCCCCGCCGGTACCAGGGGCGCATGCGGGGGCCACCCTCCGCGCGATCCGCCCTTGCCCGCGCACGACAGCCCGCCGTCGGCCTCCACGATCGAGCGGCAGGTCACTGCAGCCATCCCTTGTTCTATGGTCGTAAGGAGAAATCCGGATTCGCCGGCAGACGGTTCGGCACGGCGGAGACGGCCACTGCTCTCTGGGCAGTCAAGATCGAAGCCGCTACTCCCGCGTGCACTCGATGGTCTGCAGTTCATGCCGTACCGTAGCGCTTCTTCAATCGCCCGGCATCCTATGGAAATCCATGAATGCGCCTCCGGGGCCGAACCGGGCCATCAAGGGTCGACTGCCGTATTGGCGGCAAGGATATCCTTTCCCAGTCCGCAGCCTGACCGCCATCTGCCGGCGGCTTCCGTGCCCGGTCTGCAGGACAGCGAGGATACATACTGAAAGTAGAGCGCGTCTTCGCCGCAAGGGTACTCCGGCCTGTCCGGGCACGGGCATCCGGGCTCACGACGTCTCGGTCACTGCCAGCGGAAGCGTGAAGGCGACCGTCCCCCCTCGATCGTCGTTGTTGACCGCCCAGAGACGGCCGCCGTGCGATTCAACGATCGAGCGGCAGATGGCCAGCCCCATCCCCATGCCCTGCTGCTTCGTCGTGAAGAACGGTTCGAAGACGCGCTCGGCATCCGCGAAGCCTCCGCCGGAGTCGGTAACCTCGACGCGGATCGCGTCGGTACCGTCGCGGCACGAGCTGATCCAGAGGGTCCGAACGCCGTCGAGCAGTCCGTCCATGGCCTCGATCCCGTTCCGGAGCAGGTTCACCATCACCTGCTGCACCTGGACCCGATCGAGCGCAACCAGCGGCAGGCCGGGATTCAGGTTGGTCTCGAGCCGGATGACCTTGGCCGTGATCTCGTCCGCCATGAGCCTGCAGACCTCGCTGATCAGGCGATTGACGTCCTCGGGCGATCTCGCCTGCGGCGAATGACGGAAAAGCGCGCGGACCCTGCCGATCACCTCCGCCGCCGAGTTTGCGTCCCGGATGATCCGCTCGGCCGTGATCTTTGCCCGGTCCAGGTTCGGGGGATCGGCAGAGAGCCATCGATGGCAGGCATGGGAGTTGGCGACGATCGCCGCCAGCGGCTGGTTCACTTCGTGAGCGATCGTCGCCGAGAGCTCGGCCAGGCTTGCAGCCTGGCTCTGCCGGGCAAGGCTTTCGTGGGCCGCGCGCAGCGCCTCCTGTGCACGCACCTCGTCTTCGATGTCGATCGACGCGATGTACCATTGGACGATCGCACCGGAGGAATCGCGCAACGGCTGGGCGCGTGCCTCGATCCAACGATAGACGCCCTGCTTGTCGCGACGGCGGAACCGATTGACGAACGCTTCGCCATTGGCAAATCCGTTCGACGCCCTTTCGAACATGGTCGGGAAGTCGTCCGGATGCGCCAGGTCTTTCGCGAGGGCGTTGAAGTCCTCGATGTGCGACAGCGGCGATCCTACCTGCTCGAGGTACCGCTTGCTGGCGTAGGTCATTTTTCCTGACGGCGAGAAGCTCAGGATATTGACCGGCATGGCGTCGACCAGTTCCTGGAGTCCCCGCTCCCTCTCCCGCAGCGCTTCCTCGGCACGCACCTGATCGTCGATGTCGTGGCATAGGCCGTACCACTGGACAATCCGCTGACCCTCGTCACGCAACGGATTGGCGGCGCTCGACATCCAGCGATAGGCGCCGTCGAAACGCCGCAGCCGATAGCGCATTCGGAACGGCTCGCCGGTGGCGAGCGAGCGCCTGAGGGTACCCCTGAATTTCTCTGCTTCCTCGGGATGCACGGCCTCGCTGAGCGCCTCCAATCGGCTCATGCCCGGCTTGTCGGTGTCCGGCACGTCCATTCCGAGGAATTCGACCATCCGTCTGTTGAAGAAGATCGGCTCGCCGTCGGGGTTCAGACGCCAGAGATGGCTCGGGACCATGCCCACGAGTTGCGAGAACTCCCACTCCCGGTCGCGCAACGCGTCCACGTTCTGGCGCAGCGTGACCAGCGCCTGCTGATGCTGACGGGAGATGGCGGCCACGATGAGGGCGGAGAACGCCGAGATCGCCAGAAACAGATGCAGCATGACCTGCTTCTCCTTCTGGGACTCGGGATCGCCGGCGAACTGGCTGGCGCCGGAGATCGTGAACACCGCCGTGATCAGCGCGAGCAGGGCCAGAGTGATGGCGGCGCCCTTGAATTCGAAACGCACCGACGCCCAGAGAAGAGGCGGCATGATCATGTAGGCGAACGGCAGGTAGCCGCTCAGGGACAGCGCCGCGACGCCGAGAAAGATCAGTCCCAGGACGGATGCTTCGCCCCATCGCTTGGCGGACAGTGCAGCGGCGCCACGCCAGTTCTGGAACACGACCAGCGCCAGGGGTGCGACGATCAGCACCCCGGTGGCATCTCCGATCCACCATAGCGGCCAGGCGGCCGTGAACGATTGCGACTGGATGCCGAACCAGGCGAGCGTCGCGCTGCCCACCGTCGCGCTCACGACCGGGGCCGCTCCTGCACCCATCACGACGAAAACGAGGACCTCGCGCAGGGTCTCCAGTCGGACCGGACGGCCGCAGAAGCGATGCACGAGCCAAGCGCCGGCCATCGCCTCGAGCGCGTTCCCGGCATAGATCAGGACGGCGGCCGGCAAGGGGCTGTGGAACCACAATGCGTTGCCGGCGAGTTCAGACAGACAACCGACCCCCACCCACCAGGGCCAGCTCGGTCCGGAGGCGAGGACGAGCGTCGCGATGAACAATCCGGCCGGCGGCCAGATGGAAATCCCGGTTCCGGGCACGATCGCCAGAGACTGAGCGAACCCGCAACCCAGCACATACGCTGCGGAGAACAGGCCCAAGTACATCAATCGAGGTCGATGCAACCAGACGCTTGTCATCGGCAGCTCCTAGCGGACAAAGAACGCCCCGGGACGCCGTCGATGTCTGCTCAATACCTCGATGTCAGGGCCAGGCCTCCCGTGCTGATCATAGTTTGCCCGGTCACCGCCCGCATCTCATGGAAAACCATGCAATGCACGGCAGTGCCGGTGTCATTGATCACTCCAAGAACAACCAGGACGAGCGAATCCCGCCTCAGCCCGCGCCAACCCGGCCGAGCGTGACGACACGGCCCCCTGGAGCCACGGCAGGCCGCGGCCGCCCGTCGGTCAGATGCAGGACGAGATCCGAGAGCGTCATGGCGCCGGCACCATCGGATCCCTGCATCAGGCCGATGCCGATGTCACGGAGCCTGGCCACGGTGACCACGTCCTCGACGCCATTGGCGACCACTTCGGCCCCCAGGGTCTCGGCCAGCGCGACGGCACATCCCGCGATGGCCTGCGCGACCGGATCGGACAGAAGTCCCTCGACCACGGCGCGGTCGAGTTTGATCTGCGAGAATGGAAGGGACTCGATCACCCGCATCGACGCGCCGCCCGCCCCGAAGCCGTCGAGCGCGATCGACACTCCCCTCGCGTTCAGGGCCACCGCGACCGCCTGCGCCAGATCGTTCCGCCGCATGGCGACGCTCTCGGCGACCTCGACGCCGATCCGGTCGACGGCGATGCCTTCGCGGCGGCACGCTTCCTCGACCTCGCGCACGAGGTCGAGATGCTGGAAGTCCCCGGCCGCGACGTTGACCGAAACCCGAATCTCCCGCCCCAGGTCCTTGCTGAAGCGGACGGCGGCCGCCGCGGCGGCGATCATGCGGCCGGTGATCCGGTGCAGCCGCCCGCTGCTCTCCATGAACGGGACGAACTCATCCGGCAGGCGGACCCGGCCCTCGGGGCCGATCCATCGCACGACCACCTCGGCGGCGACGATGCGCCCGGTCGCGACGTCCCGGATCGGATTGAAGTACGGAACGAAGTCGCCGAACAGGATGCCGTCGTCGATCTCCGCAAGTCGGCCATGGTCGTCCGGATCGGAGACCGCCGTTCCCTGGACCCGTCGGAGACGGAGGCTGACATAGCTCGCGGCGATCACGCCCATGCCCAGCACCACGATCAGCAGGTCGGTTCGCCCGGGCGGCCAACCAAGGAATGCGATCAGCTGATCCTCGAAGCCCTGCCAGGTGAGCCCGACCAGGGCAAGGGCGGCATTGACCACGACGGTCACGCTGCCGATGGAACCAAGCGGCTTCGCTGCCTGGACTTCGCTGCCGACGGCGATATGTGGCTTGTGGACCGGACCCATCTCTCGCTCCTGTTTCCGGGGAACGCTGGCGCCGTCCCGGCCGACGCGCTTGTTCTTCGCCGGCGGGAACGAGATGCAGTCTGGGCGGTCCGGCGGGCAGGCCGCCATTGGACAGCCGGCTAGTCGATACCGACGATTTGTTGGAGTCACCTGCCCGAAGGTACAGGTCGGCCTCGCGAGCTTTGGTTCGTGTGCCCGTGATGCAACGGGTCGGCCGCGGCCGACGGCGATACGGAATCGATCACGGCGCCCGGATCCGGCCGCGGACGATGGCGTCCGCAGCCGGCGCCGAGCGCCGCTCTCATGCAGGGTCGTGTCGGCTACGACCTTACGAAGCCGAGGAGATCCTGGTTGATCACCTCGGCATGGGTCGTGCACATGCCGTGCGGAAGGCTCTTGTAGACCTCGAGCGTGGCCTTCTTCAGCAGCTTGGCCGAAAGCAGCGCGGAGTCCGCGATCGGGACGATCTGGTCGTCGTCGCCGTGCATGACCAGCGTCGGCACCTCGACGGTCCTGAGGTCCTCGGTGAAGTCGGTCTCCGAGAACGCCTTGATGCCGTCGTAGTGCGCCTTGGCGCCGCCCATCATGCCCTGGCGCCACCAGTTCTCCACGATCCCCTGGGACGCTTTCGCGCCGGGCCGGTTGAAGCCGTAGAACGGGCCGCCGGCGAGGTCGAGGTAGAACTGGGACCGGTTGGCGGCAAGGGCCGCGCGGAGGCCGTCGAACACCTCGATCGCGAGGCCGCCGGGATTGGCCGGCGTCTTGACCATGATCGGCGGCACCGCGCCGATCAGCACCAGCTTGGCGACCCGGCCCGCCTTCTGGCCGTGCCGGGCGACGTAGTGGAGGGCCTCGCCGCCGCCGGTCGAGTGGCCGATGTGGATGGCGTTGCGCAGGTCGAGGTGCTCGACCACCGCCGCAGCGTCCGCGGCATAGTGGTCCATGTCGTGGCCGTCGCCGACCTGGGTCGAGCGGCCGTGGCCGCGCCGGTCGTGGGCCACCACGCGATAGCCCTGCGAGACGAAGAACAGCATCTGCGTGTCCCAGTCGTCGCTGCTCAGCGGCCAGCCGTGATGGAAGACCAGGGGCTGGGCGGTCTTCGGCCCCCAGTCCTTGTAGAAGATCTCGACGCCGTCCTTGGTGGTGATCGTGCTCATGACTTCGGCTCCTCTCTCCGAGCTGTGCGGGCGGGTTGCGTAGGAATAGGCGGCGGCCGGCACCAAGGCGGTTCCGGCGACCGCGATTGCGGCTGCGGTCAGGAGGTCTCGGCGAGACGTTCCCAGGTCCGAAGCGTGCTTTTCGGCCATGTCCGTATCTCCAGGTGAATATGCGAAGACTTGTCGCCGCGTCGGTGCGTGGCCGGCGCGTGGCGGTGCCCGCTAGACGAGCGCCATCCCGCCATCGACCGGCAGGTCGATGCCGTTGACGAAGCTGCTGGCACCAGACGCGAGGAACAGCGCCGCCCGCGCGATCTCGTCGGCCTCGCCGAACCGACCGCTCGGGATCATGTCGGCCATCATCCTGGCGAAGCCCGGCCGGTCCTCGTCGGATATCCCGAGCTTGCCGAGGATGGCGGTATCGACCGGCCCGGGACTCAGAACATTGACGCGGATCCTCCTGGCCTTCAGTTCGAGGGCCCAACTGCGGGCGAACGCCGCGATCGCAGCCTTGGTGCCGGCGTAGACCGCGTGGTTCGCAAGGACCTTCCTGGAAGCCAGCGACCCGATCAGGACCACGCTGCCGCCGTCCCGGATGACCGGCAGAAGTGCCTGCGTGCTGAAGAACAGGCCGCGCGTGTTGACCGCGAACTGCTGGTCATACGCCTCGACCGTCACATCGCTGGACTGCGCCAGGCTGATCACCCCGGCATTGGCGACATAGATGTCGGCGCCGCCGAACCGCCAGTGGATCTCGTTCGCCAACTGCTTGTGGTGATCGAGATCCGCGATGTCGCCCGTGATCCCTACCGCCCCAATGCCGATCTCCGCGACCGCGGCATCGAGGGCTTCCTTCCTGCGGCCGGTGATGACCACCTGAGCGCCCTGTTCCACGAACAGCCGTGCCGTCGCCTTGCCGATCCCGCTGTTGCCGCCGGTGATGACGGCGACCTTTCCGTCCAGACTTCGCATCGGTGCTTCCTTGTCGATCGCGGTCCGCGGGTTCGGTCGCCGACCGGCAGACCCCGCCCCGAACTGCACCGATACTTGTGGTCCGGGGTGCCGCGGCGGTATCGCACCTAGGCATAGGTTCTGCCGGCCATTGGGTTGATGGCCCTATGCGCATGGAGAGGCCAGCCGGCACACATGGACAGGTCCGGCGGCGGTGCCGGATCGTCTCCGGATCGTCGCCCGCCGCACTGCCCGTCCGGGTCTGACCAAAGCTCAGGATCACCTGGCGAAGCGCTATCGCGACCTATCCGTCGGCACAGTTTCGCCGCCCCGCCGGGTGACGCGATCATCCGCGCCGATCCCGAGCAAGCCTCCCTGAACCGGGGCTTGCCGATGCCGGCCGCCCCACGCACGGCGGGAAGCGGACGGTCCCGACAGCGAGCAACGGAGTCCTCACATGCTACAGCGGATTGTCATCATCGGTGCCGGCTTCGCCGGCATGTACGCGGCGCTGTCCGCAGCCCGCCTGCGCCACGCCAACGGCGTTTCGCCCAAAGACCTCGAGATCGCGCTGGTCGCCCCGGAACCCACGCTGGTCGTTCGGCCCCGGCTCTACGAGCCCGATCCGGAGACCCTGACGGCTCCGCTCGGGGATGTCCTGAAGGCCGTCGACGTGCTCTACGTCCAGGGCCGCGTCGAAGCCATCGACACGAATGCTGGATCGGTCGAGGCCGTCGACCCCCAGGGACAGGCTTTCGCACTGGCATACGACCGGCTGGTGCTCGCCACCGGTAGCCGGCTGTTCCGCCCGCCCGTACCGGGCCTCGCCGAACACGGCTTCAGCGTCGACCAGCTCGGCGACGCGATCGCACTCGACCTGCACCTGAAGGACCTCGCCGCTCGACCGGAGACAACCGCCCGCAACACGGTCGTCGTCGCCGGCGGCGGCTTCACCGGCATCGAGGTGGCGACGGAAATGCCCGCGCGGCTCCGTGCCGTCCTTGGCGAGGGGACGCAGGTGCGCGTCGTCATCGTCGATCGCGGCGAAGCGATCGCCCCCGACATGGGGCCGGGGCCGCGCCCGATCATCGAGAGCGCCATGCGGGACCTCGGTGTGGAGACGCGCCTCGGTGCCGGCGTCGAAGCATTGGACGGGACCAGGGTGACGCTGACCAGCGGCGAGTTCATCGAGAGCGAGACCGTGATCTGGGCGGCGGGCATGCGCGCCAGCCCCCTGACCGAGCAGGTAGCCGCCGAACGCGACCGGTTCGGACGCCTGATCGTCGACCCGCAGCTGCGCGTGCCCGGGGCCCCGTCGGTCTTCGCCGCCGGCGACACCGCCCAGGCGGCGACCGACGATCTCGGGCACAGCTCGCTGATGTCGTGCCAGCATGCGAACCGCCTCGGTGCCGTTGCCGGCTACAACGCGGCGGCGGATCTGCTGGGAATTCCGACCGAACCGTATCGCCAGAAGAACTACGTGACCTGTCTCGATCTCGGCGGCGCTGGCGCGGTGTTCACCAGGGGCTGGGACCGTGCGGTCGAGATGACCGGCGACAAGGCGAAGGCGACCAAGGTCGAGATCAACACGAAGTGGATCTACCCGCCGGCGGCAGACAGGGAGGCTGCCTTCGCCGCAGCGGAGTGGGCGCGCCTGGTCGACTACTGAACATCCGGATGGCCTGCGGGTTCGGGCGAACCACGCCCGCGCCCGTGGGCACCACGACCCGAACCGGACGGTCCGCCGGCGGCGTCACCTGCAATGGGCCAACCGGTGCCCCGCGCAGTGTTCGGCGCCGTGACCGACCCAAGCAGGCGAGGTCAAGGCGCCAGCCGTGCCCGGAACAATGTGCAGCCATCGGCGAGCCGGGTTCGGACGATACCGACGAAGCCGGCCTCGGTCATCCACGACCGGTACTGGCCCTCGGTATAGGATTCCCCGGCGCGATAGAGGTTCAGGAAGGTCAGGTTCAGGAAGACTCCCTCCGGAGGTCCGAGGCGGTCGTCGTCCACCACTCCCCATCCCGCCACGGCGATTTCCCCGCCGGCGTTCAAGCTCCGCGCCGCATTCAGGATCGCGCTGCGGGCCTGGTTCGGCGGCATGACCTGAACGACCGCCTTGAGGATCGCCAGGTCGTGGCGGCCGCGCGAAGGCGCCAGCGTGATGTCCCCCTCCTCGACGGCCACGTCGGGCGCACCGTGTTCGGCCAGGATCTCCGGCGCGACGGCGGCGACGGCGGGCAGTTCCATCAACGTCGTGGCGAGGTGCGGCCAGCGTTCGCGCAACCCGGCGAGAATGGTGCCGGCACCGCCACCGATGTCGATGACCGAGCCGATCCCGGACAGATCCATCGCCTCGGCCAGCAGTCGGCCGAAGATCACGCCGCCCGGCGCAAGCTTGCGGCAGAAGGCCGCCGCGGCCGCAGGATCGGGATCCGCGAAGTCGTGCAGGGCGGCCGGGCGATTCTGCCGCAGCGAGTCCGCGGTCAGGAGGTCGGCGCCCCAGAGTTCGCGCAGCAGCGCGTGGTCGCTCCCGCGATAGGCGGGCTGCGCCGCGTCGAGAAAGGCCGCCGCTTCCGCGCTGTTGCGGAACTCGCCCGCCTCGACCTCCAGGAGGCCGATGCTGGCAAGGGCATAGAGCAGCCGCGACAATCGCTCCGGGTCGACTTCGAGCGTCGCCGCAAGTTCGCGGGCACTCGCCGGGCCGCGACCGAGCAACGTGAACAGATCGAGTTCCATCCCGGCGCGCATCGCCATAGCCGGCGCAACGTCCGCGATGAGCCGATCGATCCGGTCAGAGTTCACCATGAGGCTCGGGCGTCCGCGTCGATCGATTGCTTTGCGAGGTCAGAACCCCATGGCCGGCGCGGCGCTGACTTCCGGACGGCCCGATCCGCCGTGCGGGCCGGCCGAGACCATGGCCAGCCCGCACGTCACGTGAATCAGCCGGCCGCCGCGGTTACCACGATCTCGATCAGGACATTCTCGCCGAGATCGGCGACGCCGATGGTGGCGCGCGCCGGCAGGTCGTCGGGCGCGAGCCATTCGTTCCATGCCTCGTTCATGGCGCTCTTCTGGCCCATGTCGGTGATGTAGAGCGTGGCGGACAGCAGGTTCTTCTTGCTGGTGCCGGCCTCGACCAACACCTTCTCGATCTTGGCGAGCGCCGATGCGGTCTGGCTCTTCATCGACTGGGTCAGATCGTCTCCGATGACCCCGGCGACATAGACCGTGCCGGCATGCTCGACAGCCCGGTGCATGATCGGCGTGCGCATTTTCCTGGTGATCATCGCGATGTCCTCGGAAGCGGGATGGAAGCAGGTTCATGCATATCCCCTCCCCGGTGACTTTCAAACCGTGATTTCCGAGGCGGTGAGCCGGCATGGTCGCCCAGCTCGTCACGGACGCGCTATCTCATGGGCGATCTGGCGCCGCGGCCGCCTCGGCGCCCTGCGACACCAATCCAACCAGGGAAGCCATTACGCCAGCGAGCCATTCCAGCGACCGTTGGCCGACAACGGCGTCACCTGCTCGATGAGCCGGTCAGGCAACGTTTGGGAAAACGCAGCGATGGAGAGCTTCTTCTCGTCGCTCAAGACCGAACGCGTCCGTCAGAAGGTCTACCGCACTCGCGAGGCCGTCTGCGCCGACGTGTTCGGTTACATCGAGCGGCTTCTACAACACGACCCGTAGGCACTCGACGATCGGCTACCTCAGCCCCGTCGAGTTCGCGAGATGCGTCATGCTAGCCCAACCACGTGTCCACGGAACCGGCAGCAGGCTAGGCTGACTCCCACCATCCCTTCTCCCGAGCCTGGTCGAGCAGGTGCTTCACCGACGACACATGCCATTTGAGACGCCCCCATTCGGCGTCGGCACGTGCATGTCGGTGAGTGGCACGGCGACCGCTGCAGGATCTTGGCGTCCGCGAGACCATCCCGTACCAGGCGCTTTGCACCCGGGATCTGGGCGTCGCGCCACCACTCCCGTTCGGCCGGACGATCTTCCGGAGTGCCTCCGGACGCGAACATTTCCGATTGTCATCGATCAAGAGCAGACATCCACCAGTGTTTTCGTGGAAGCGCGATCCGCGTGCAGCATCGAACTCACTCCCGTCGTTCCGGCTATCTCTCGATCACGCCGCATGCGATGCGGTCCCCGGCATCGCCGGACGGCTGGGACGTGTAGTCGTCAGCGCCGGAGTGGATGACGACGGCGGAGCCATCGTCGTCGAACAGCCCGGCATCTTCGAACCATCCGCCCTCCACCGACAACCGGTCTACGAAGAATTCGGCGGACAGGTTTCCGCCCTCCGCGACTGAGATATTCGGCAAGTCACCCGGATGCGGGCCATCTTCGGTCAGGACGCCGTGCTTCTCCCCGGCGGAAAGATGGCCTCCAGCCGATTCGAAACCGCCCGCAGGATCACATCGTCCTGTCTCATGGATGTGAAAGCCGTAGTCTCCGGGTGCCAGACCTTGGACGCTCGCGGTCACGAGCATGACGCCCGAGTCCGTACCTCTGAACTCGACGGTACCCACGGCCTTGCCATGCCTGTCCTTCAACTCCGCGCTGGCCGAAGAACCGGCAGTCCCTCCCGCGACCGTCGGCGCGAACCCGACCAGGACCGCCCCCAATATCGCTGTCGACATTTTCAGCATCACCTTGGTCTCCACACTGGTTTCGGGGCGTCGCCCCCATGCCATGGGGGGCACGCCGTGCCTTCAGCGCGTCAACCGCAAGCCCGGATCGATTGTTCCAGGCGGCAGCCATTCCGTGACGGCATCCGATTGTCACAGCCTTCCCCCTTCTGTGGCCCTTTACACCCTCCAACGCCCAACCAAGTGGGAAGGTACGTTGGCTTCGACTGGCAAAGAACAGAAGGACCGACACGCAATCCGACGGGGAAGATCAGTGTCTCGCACTTGGCGAATACCCACTGCGCGGGAAGGAAGGACATCCGTCATGGCCGAAAGGCTGAGCCCCATTCATCAGGAAATCGTCGATCAACTGCCTCTCCTGCGGGCGATGGCCAGGGCACTCACCCGCAATCCTCCGGAGGCAGACGACTTGGTTCAGGAAACGCTGACCAAGGCCATCACCCACATCGACAAGTTCGCGCCCGGCACGAACCTGCGGGCATGGCTCTGCACGATCGAGCGCAACACCTTTTACACGAACTATCATCGCAAAGCGCGAGAACCACTTCTCGACGTCGAGCACATGCCGGGAGTCTGCGTCCAGGCGCCCCAGGAATGGAGCGCCAAGCTCCGCGCGGTCGACGGAGCAATGCGGGAGCTTCCTGTGGACCAGCGCGAAGCCCTGATGCTGGTCGGCGGCATCGGCATGAGCTACGAGGAGGCGGCGGAGGTCTGCGACTGCGCTCTCGGCACCATCAAGAGCCGGGTCAGCCGCGGCCGGACCGCGCTGCTCCAGCAATTGGATGCCACCGACGAAAGGGACTTCCTCGAGGAGCCGACCGCCCCTGCCGTACCGCATGTGATCGGCGGATCGCCCCTTCAGGAATGAGTCGAAGCGTTCGAGGACGCGCCGGACGCGAATCCACTCAATTGAAACGAGAGCGATCACCGGAAGGATGGCCATCGCCGTCATCCTTCCGAACCTTCTCGTACGCGTCGGCTATCCGGCGGCCCAGGCTGACCCACTCTTCGGGCAGTCGGTCTTCCGCCGCATAGTAGTGAAACAGCGCTTTGAGTTCTCGACTCAGCGGCTCCTCGGACCCGCCGTCGCTCCTGCCATCACGTGCATCGGACGCCTGCTTGCCGCTGGTCCCTTTCTTCCTCACGGCGCCACCTCCCGAGAGCCCGCGGGGGGTCTCACCCATCTCCGGCAGTTGGGGTCGACCCCCGCAGGCTGTGTCGTATCACATCGCCACAATACGCGGCTCGCGCTCCCAGTGCCGGAGATCCCGGCAGGCGGCGACGTACGCGGCGATCTCCTCCTGGCTGCCAAGCGGCATGAAGGCGCCGTCCCGGCCATCAAACACGCCGGCCTTCTTGAGCAACGGCGTCGCAGCGTCGACGAAGCCGATGAACTTGAGGTGGGCGAACGCATCCGCGACGAAGTCGCGTGCCTGCGGCTTGCCCGACAGCGCCTCGCCGCCCGCATCGGAAGTGACGAGGGCGATCGCGTCGAACAGCACGGAGGGTCCACCGTCAATCTGATGGTCCGCGGCGATCCGCGTTCCGTCGCTGCCGTCGACCCCGCCGATGCACGGCGCCACAATCTCCAACGCCGCGCCTTCCTTCTCCAGTTCGGCGCGAAGACCCTCCAGGACCGAAACGTCGGCGCCGTCGGTGACCAGCACGCCGACCTTCCGTCCGGCCAGCGTTCGAGGTTCGTTGCGGATGATGCTCAAAGCCGGCGACTCCGGAAGATCATGTCGTGTCGGCACGGCCGCCTCGGCCGGTGGCGGCATGTCGTCCAAACGCAGCCCGTCGGCCACGTTCCGGGCCAGACCATCGTCGATGTTCAGCAGATGCGCGACCATTCGCGCCCTGATGGCCGGCGTCTGGACCTTGCTGAGTTCGAAGATCAGCGCGTCGGCGATATGCCCCCGCTCGGGTCCTGCCTGGCTGATGTAGAACTGCCGGGCCTGGCTGTAGTGGTCGGCGAAGGTCTCGGAACGCTCCCTGCGCGTCTCGCCCTGCTCGGCGCTGGCATAGGCGTCAAACCCACGCCCGGGATCCTCGCGAGGCCCCTCCTCCCAGGAGTTCGGTTGGTAATTCGCGCGGCCCTTAGGCACCCCGACCCGCATGTGGCCGTCGACCTGGAAGTTGTGCATCGGGCAGCGCGGCCGGTTCACCGGGATCTCCGTGAAGTTCGGACCGCCGAGGCGCTTCAGCTGCGTGTCGAGATAGGAGAAGTTGCGGCCCTGCAGAAGCGGATCGTTGGTGAAGTCGATGCCGGGCACGATGTTCTGGGTGCAGAACGCCACCTGTTCGGTTTCGGCGAAGAAGTTGCCGACCACCCGGTCGAGAACAAGGCGGCCGACACGACGCACCGGGACCTGCTCCTCGGGAATGATCTTGGTCGGGTCGAGGACGTCGAACTCGAACGCATCGGCGAACGCGTCGTCGAACAGCTGCAGACCAAGCTCCCATTCCGGGTAGTTTCCGGACCGGATCGCGTCCCACAGGTCACGCCGATGGAAGTCCGGATCGGCACCGTTCAGCTTCAGTGCCTCGTTCCACGCCACCGACTGCAGACCGAGCTTCGGCTTCCAGTGGAACTTGACGAAGGTCGAATTGCCCTCGGCGTTCACCAGCCGGAAGGTGTGAACCCCGAAGCCCTCCATGAACCGGAACGACCGCGGGATGGTTCGATCGGACATGATCCACATGACCATGTGCATGCTTTCCGGCGTCAGCGAGATGAAGTCCCAGAAGTTGTCGTGTGCGGTCTGCGCCTGCGGAAAGCCGCGGTCGGGCTCCTGCTTGGCCGCATGGATCAGGTCGGGGAACTTGATCGCGTCCTGGATGAAGAATACCGGGATGTTGTTGCCGACCAGGTCCCAGTTGCCCTCGCGGGTGTAGAACTTGACCGCGAAGCCGCGCACGTCGCGGGCCAGGTCCGGCGAGCCCTTGTTGCCGGCCACTGTCGAGAACCGCACGAACACGTCGGTCCTCCGGCCCTTCTCCCGGAACGGGTCGGCCCGGGTGATCTCCGACAGGGATTCGTACGCCTCGAAGTATCCGTAGGCGCCCATGCCGCGGGCGTGCACCACCCGTTCCGGAATGCGCTCGTGGTCGAAGTGGAAGAGCTTCTCGCGGAGATGGAAGTCCTGGAGGACGGTCGGTCCGCGCGCCCCGACCTTGAGCGAATTCTGGTCGTCCGCCACGGGAATCCCCTGGGCCGTGGTCAGAGCCGGCTTGTCCGGACCGGCGGTCTGATGAAGTTCCCCGCCACTGCCGCTTGCCAGGGCCTGTTCGCCGATCCTGATGACATCGCGCGTTTTCGCGTGGTCCTGCTGTGCCATGATCCTCTCCGCTATCGCTGGATCCCGGTCGTATCGACCGCAACGCGACGATGCCGCGCGCGCCCGGTGAACCGGTCCCCCGCGAAACCGGTTCACCCGCCAACATGTTCCGAGACTGTGGGGCGACCAGCGTCAGACCAGCGTCGTGCCGCCCCTTCCCAACGGATCGCCGACCACCTCGGTCGGAACCGGATGGACATGGATGTCCGTTGCACCGTGGTTCACGAGGATCTCACGAGCCTTCGGCTCTTCGGCGGGCTCATGGAGCTTGATCCACAGCACGATGCCGCCACCCCTGAGCTGTTCTCGCATGAACGCCTCGCGGTGCCGTCCGGCGGCACCCCCGACGCCCTCAACGGCGGCGGCAGCCCCTCCACCCAGGACCGCGGCACCAACAACGGCCATCAAGGCCGTGCCGCCCGTAAGGATAGTGGCACCCGAGGCAATGAACGCTCCGACAATCCCGGCCATTCCGGCTGCCAGTGTGCGCGCCTGTCGGACGTCGGGATCGGTGACCACGCTCTGGCGTCCGGCTTCGGGGTCCTCCGCCAGCCTGCGGCTGGGCTGGTCGACGGTCTCGTCGCTCAAGAGATGGTGCTGAGCCAGCAGGCTCAATTCCGAACGGTCCCAGCCAGCGCCCGTGATGGCATCGACTGCACCCTCAAGCGCCTCAGTCGACGGCAGGACGCCTGCAATTTCCAGGGTCTGGGTCTCGGTCCGGGTCATCTTCGCCTCGCTTCCGGTGCGTGGTGTCGCAGCCTCGCCCCCTCGGCTCACAGCTTCGATTTCATCGCGGCTTCGCGCCGTTTCCGGAGAGTTGCGCGTGGCCGGTCGAGCGGTTCGTGTGCCGCACGGCCGTCCACATACAGGGTCGGACCCTCCGCGTAAGTCACCAGAATGCCGAGTTCCGCCGACGCGGCCCGGCCCGGTGTCACTGCCAGCCGCCGGCGTATCAGCGCAGGGTCGACAGGCTCGCGCGGCCAATCCACCGGCAGGTCGTTTCCGTCCTTCGACAGCGCCAGAACGCCCACCATCAGATGGTCGCGATCGACCACGCAGAAATGCTCGATCTCCGTCTGCGCAACGATCGAAGCGCCGAGCGCGAGCGGATCGTCCTCGTACAGGAAGGGAACCGTCGGGAGCATGCAGTCACGTACCGACTGCCGTTCTTCAGCCGACCTCGTCGCAACTAGGCCAAGCGACAGGACGCCGACGATCGCGTCGCCGTCGACCACGGGCGCGAAGGACCGGCCCTGCTGCTGCATCCGCCGGAGCGCCTCGGTCATGGAGTGATCCGGATGCAGCACGACGTCCATGGGCCAAGTGACGTGATCTCCGACCAGCGGCCCGTCGGAGCCGTACCGCGAATTGCTTGGCAAAGGGCACATGATAGCAACCTGAGATGTTTCAGCAGCCTCGCCGTTCCTGCCGATGTCGTCCCGTACCCCGGCGATTTCAGGGCATTTGGTCCGATCCACCGCCTGCACCGACCGATCCGGCGTCCTCGCGCCTTGCAACTGCCGGCCGGGGGCTTTGGTTGCCTACCGGCGGCGCATCTCCGCACCAGATGGAACATCTCGGCATCCGGACCCGTTGCTTGGGAGCATCAAGAAGTGCTCGGACCGGATTGTCCGGCGACCTCGAAGGAACACGACATGATCATTCACAACGACGTCCTGATCATCGGTGATGGACAGGCAGCGACCCCCCTCGCCCTCGCGCTCGCAAGAGCCTGCAAGTCGGTCACCGTCGCCGAGCGCAGGCAACTCGGCGGCTCCTGCGTGAACTTCGGATGCACGCCGACGAAGGCCGCGATCGCGTCGGCGCGCGTCGCCCATCTGGCACGCCACGCGGACGACTACGGGGTCCGGGTTGCCAGCGTGGACGTCGATTTCCCGGCGGTGCTCGACCGGGCCCGGCGCATCCGCGACCGCATGCGCGGCTCGCTTGCCGATGCGCTCGGCCCGTCGGACAACCTGCGGCTGATCCACGGACACGCCCGTTTCCTCGGCCGCGATGGCGACGGGTTCCGGGTCCGCATCGGCGAAGATGATGTGATCAGCCCCGCGGTGGTCCTGGACACCGGCACCCGCTCGGTACTGCCGCCGATTGAAGGGCTCGATGCGGTCGACTTCCTCGATGCTGGAAACTGGCTCGAGCATTCCGATCTGCCCGGACACCTCGCCGTCCTCGGCGCCGGCTACATCGGCCTCGAGATGGCGCAGTTCTACAGGCGCATGGGGAGCCGTGTCACAGTCATCGACACGGCCAGCCAGGTCCTCGGTGACGAGGACGAGGACGTCGCCGACGCTCTTCGCAGGTCGCTGGAGGCGGAGGGCATCGCGTTCGCCCTGGAGGCGACCGTGACGACCGTGAGCGACCGGGGTGACAGTCTGCGCCTGTCATTGCAGCGGGAGTCGCCGTCTCAGCCGGCAACCACGCTGGACGTATCGGGCCTGTTCGTGGCCACCGGCCGGCAACCCAACACCGACGATCTGGGCCTCGATGCCGTCGGAGTCGCCACAGATTCCGCTGGATTCGTGGAAGCTGACGAACGCCTGCGCACCAGTGTTGACGGCATCTGGGTCGCCGGTGACATCCGAGGCGGACCGATGTTCACGCACACCGCCTGGGACGACGGCAGGATCCTGCAGTCACAGCTGCTGGGCGATGCCCGGAACAGCACCCTGCGCACGGTGCCTTACGCAGTGTTCACCGATCCGCAGCTCGGCCGCGTCGGGGTCTCCGAGCGCGAGGCCCGCGCGACCGGTCTGAGGTTCATGGCCGGACGATTCGACATGGCCTCGAACGGCAAGGCCCAGGAGCAGGGAGACGAGGCCGGCTTCATCAAGGTCGTCGTGGACCCCGACAGAAACACACTCCTCGGCGCCGCCGTGCTTTCCGCCGATGCCGCTGAGTTGGTCCACGTCTATGTCGACCTGGTCGACAAGGGCGCGTCAATCGACACTGTCCGTGATGCCGTCTACATCCACCCCACGCTGGCGGAAGCCGCGCAGTCGGCCCTGTCGACGGCGCGAAGCTGAAGGACACGGAACACTCCGGTGGCGAGATCCGTTTCGTCTCCGGGAACTCCAGCCCCCTCGAAGGAGACTCCGCCATGAGGTCCGCCGGCGTGATGACAACCGACGTTGCTTACGTGTCGCCGGACGACACTCTGCGCCGGGCCGCCGAGAAGATGGACGACCTCAACGTCGGGGTGCTGCCCGTGTGCGACGCCAACGAACTGATCGGCGTCGTGACCGATCGCGACATCACGATCCGATCGACCGCCGCCGGCCATGCACCAGACGAGACCGCCGTTTCCGAGGCAATGACCACCGACCTCAAATGGTGCCTGGAGGACGATCCGGTCGCGGATGTGGTGGCCGAGATGACCGATCTGCAGGTACGCCGCATGCCCGTGCTCGACGGCAACCGGCGGCTCGTGGGGATGATCTCACTCGGGGACCTGGCCACGCGCTGCGAGGACGAATCCATCTCGATCGAACACGCCCTGGCCCGGATCTCCCAGCCCTCGCGTCCGGACCGCTGAGGCGTCGGTCAGTGCCCGGTCGTGGCGCCGGGGTGCGGATCTTCGACCTTCGCAGGCGTCAACCGACCCCGGTTGGCGCGCAAGCCGCGCAATAGTTCCTCCACATAAGGAATGATCTCGAAGACAATGTTGGCAAGCAGCAGCGTCGTCAGATAGGCAGCCGGCAGCTGCTCGGACTTCCACGCCAGACTGAATCGAGCCGTGTCAGGGCCTGCTCCGAACAGTGCCAGGAACTGTTCCCAGTGGCGCGACACGACGATCACGAGCGCCATCAGCGGGATCACCTCAAGGTAGCTGTGAACGTGCTGCTCGATGGGAGTCACGGTACGGGCGGTGGTGGCGTACTGAACGTCCCAGAGCGCGGTCGCCTCGTGGACGAAGAAGGCAGCGATCATGAAGGCGATGATCAGTGCGTTGATCTCCAGGAACAACGCGGCCAGCAGCGGCAGTCCGACTTCGACGAACATCAGCAGGTGAATCAGCGACTCCTTGGCACCCGTGGTGGTCTCGATGTTCGAGGCCCGGTGGCACAGCCAGTCGGCGAACCCGACGGCGAGCCAGAGCGGGATGACGCCATACATCAGGATCAGAACGGATGGGTCGGACAACACCGTCACCTCCGGGCAGCACGACTTCGGCCTTCAACCCCAGTGCTGAGGGACGGGTTCCGACAGCCGCACCGTGAGGAGCACGCCGATTCTTGCAGCGCCGCGGGAACAGTGTCCGTCCCTGCTTCGTTGGATCAGCGTGACCATGTGCCGACAGCCCCCCGCGGGGCGCCGGTCGGTTCCGGCGTGTCGGCGCCAACCGAGGAGATCGATGATGAAAGTACGCGATGCGATGACCGACACCGTGCAGGTCGCCAGCCCTGACCAATCCATTCAGGCGGCCGCGCAGATCATGTCCGACATAGACGCGGGGGTGCTCCCGGTCGGCGAGAATGACCGCCTTGTCGGAATGCTCACCGACCGGGACATCGCCGTGCGGGCGGTCGCCCTGGGCAAGGACCCGCAGACCGCGGTGCGCGACGTCATGAGTGATGACGTGAAGTATTGCTTCGACGACGACGACGTTACGCAGGTCTGCGGCAACATGGCCGAGCAGCAGATTCGGCGGCTGCCGGTCGTCGACCGCGACAAGCGGCTGGTCGGCATTCTCTCGTTGGCCGACGTCGCGACCACCGACGGCGGTCAGTCCTCGGGCCGCGCCCTCTCCGGCATCTCGCAGCCGGGCGGCCACCATTCCCAGGCCCATTGAGAAGAGCCCCGGACGAATTCGTCGAGGCGACAGCGCATCGAAACGCGGCATCGGCAGGAGGCTGAGATGACAATCGACACGACCGTGAAAAAGCTCACCAGCGAGGCCTCGCCGCGGGGGGCCATGGGGCAGAAGTACCTCGCCGCCGGCAAGCGGGTATCGATGCGGCTCTGGGAGAGCGAGACGCCGCATGCGAAGGACCCGGTCAGGCGCGAATACGAAACAGTCGGTTCCGTGGTCTCCGGCCGCGCCGAGCTGACGATCGAGGACCAGACGGTCAAGCTCGAGCCGGGCGATTCCTGGCTGGTGCCCGCCGGCGCACGCCACGCCTATCGGATCGTCGAGGCGTTCACTGCGGTCGAGGCGACCTCCCCGCCCGCCGAAGTGCATGGCCGCGACGAGCCCTGATCGACATCGCGATATCCGGTGGCGAACACGCCACCGGACGGCACGGGGGGCAACGCAAGACGCGTTCAACTGAACGGAGACTTGAGATGCGTATGCACGACAGCCTGCGCCAGTATGCGGCTCCGCTGCTGGTCGGTTGCGCGATCGCGACCGCCCCGACGCTCGCGGTCGGGCTCGACAACGAACCGACGCCAGGCGTCACGCCGACACCAACCGAGAACGAGACCAATCCGAACACGCCCGACGCTGCCGAAGCCGATCGAACGGCTGCCCAGGAACTGGTCGACGAAGCGGTGACCGTCGTGAATGCGATGCAGTCCGACCCTGAAGTCGCCGCCCTCATGCGTCGGGCCGAGGGCATCTACATCGTGCCCGACTTCGGCCGCGCCGCCCTCGGCATTGGCGGCGAAGGTGGTGCCGGCGTGATGCTCTCGCACCAGGACGGCACCTGGACCGGCCCGGCATTCTACGATGTCGGCGGAGTCACGGCCGGCCTGGAGGCCGGCATCTCGGGGGGCCGGGTCGCCTTCCTCCTGATGAGCGATCAGGCGGTCCAGAACTTCAAGCAGAAGGACTCGTTTTCGCTCAGCGCCGACGCCGGGTTCACCATACTGAACTACTCGGCCAACGCCGGCACTTCCTGGGGCAAGGGCGATGTCGTCACATGGTCGGACACCCAGGGGGTGTTCGCCGGCGCCGGGGTCGGCGTCTCGGATGTCAAATGGAACGCCGGCCGGAACGCGCAGTACTACGGCTCCAACGTGATGCCGAACAGCGTCCTCGCGGGCAACGTGCGCACCGAACGGGGCGGACACCTGAAGGACGCGCTCGCCGGATAGGCAGCGCCGACATTCGCCGGGGGCGGCGCCCGCCGCCTCCGGCCCTCTACATCATCATGCTTGCGACGAACACGCCGGCGGCCACTGTCATCGCCATGGCGACGATCGATAGCAAGCCGTCATGAGCGGAGAGCGCCAATCCGTACACGGCGATCACGGCCCCGACGACCGAACTGGCCGTCGGCACGAGTTCGAGTAGCGGTATGACCGACGCCATCAGCAGGCAGACTGCCGCGATGGCACGTGCGAACGGCCCCATGGTCAGGAACTCCAGGCGCGGCCCGATCACCCGGTCAACCTGTTTGGCGACCTTGCCTGACCACTTCCCGCCGCGGCGCAGCGCTGCGTGGTCGATGCTCCGGTTCACCAGAAATCCTGGAAGCCATGGACCGTGCCGGCCGATCAGCATCTGCCCCGCGACCAGGATCAGGCACGCGCCGACCAGGCTGGAGAAGCCGGGTACCGCGCTCAACGGAGACACCACGAGAATGCTCGGCATCAGCAGCATCGGACCGTAAGACCGCGGGCCGACATGATCCAGTATCTCGCCGATCCGCACGCGCTGCCCTCCGTCGCCCGCCTCGGCGATCCGTTCGACGACCTCGCTCAACGTTTGGACCCGTGGCGGCCGCCGACAGCCGCGATTGCTCATGGTGCCGTCCATCGCTCCGTTCACTTCCCTGGCCACTGTCCGACGGGTACGCACACGGGCCGCCGGACCGGTTCGCGTCGCGCTCCCTTGGGAACAATCCACGCTGTCGTCCGTTGCGTCGGAGAAGGAAACCTTCGAGGTGTTCCCGATGGCCGACGACGACGTGAAGACGGACAGGCGCAGCTTCCTCGGGATGGCCGCCGCAGCAGCAGCCGGTGGCGTTGCCGCGCCCCGGATGGCAGTTGGACCTGAAACTCCGCCGATATCGGGCTCGGCGACGACGGCAGCGGCGGACACCTATCAGGAGACTGAGCACATCCGCGCTGCCTACCGGCGAATGCGGTTCTGAGCGCGATCGAACGGAGGGAGAACCCGGATGCTGCGGAGGAAGCCACATGACAATGGAACCGGTCGGAGCCGACTGCGGGCTGCCCGGCCCGACACGACGGTGGATCGGCGGAGGTTCCTGGCGAGTGCTGGCCTCGCCGCCGGCGGGTTGGCCGCGGTCGGGACCGCGGGCGGCGGGATGGTCCGCAAGGCTCGCGCCGAAGGCGCAAAGCCGTCGTCAGTCGAGCGGCGCAAGACCGTCTGCCCGTTCTGCGCCGTCGGCTGCTCGATCTGGGCAGAGGTCGAGAACGGCGTGTGGACCGGCCAGGAGCCCGTGTTCGAGAGCCCCGTCAACATGGGAACGCACTGCGCGAAGGGCGCTGCCACCCGCGAACTGGCCATCGGCCATCGGCGCCTCAAGTACCCCACCAAGTTGGACAACGGTCGCTGGACGCGCATTTCGTGGGCGCAGGCGATCGACGAGATCGGCGACCGGATGCTGAAGATCCGGGAGGAGTCCGGCCCCGACTCCGTTTACTGGCTCGGCTCGGCGAAGTTCTCCAACGCGGCCGGCTACCTGTTCCGCAAGTTCGCGGCGATGTGGGGAACCAACAACGTCGACCACCAGGCCCGCATCTGCCACTCCACGACCGTCGCCGGCGTCGCCAACACCTTCGGCTACGGCGCGATGACCAACTCCTTCAACGATATCCACAATGCGAAGTCGATCTTCCTTCTCGGCGGCAATCCGGCCGAGGCCCACCCGGTCTCGATGCTGCACCTGCTCCGCGCCAAGGAGAACGGCGCCAAGCTGATCGTCGTCGATCCGCGGTTCACGCGCACGGCGGCCCATGCCGACGAATTCGTGCGCATCCGGACAGGGACCGACGTGGCATTCCTTTGGGGAGTGCTCTGGCACATCCTCGAGAACGGTTGGGAGGACGAGCAATTCCTGCGTCAACGGGTCTTCGGCTTCGATGAGATCCGCCGGGAGGTCGCGAAGTATCTGCCGGGCGAGGTCGAGGACATCACCGGAGTGCCGCGCGACCAGATCGAGCGCGTGGCCAGGATCGTGGCCGAGAACCGGCCAGGGACGCTGATCTGGTGCATGGGCCTGACCCAATCGACCATCGGCAACAGCAACACGCGGGCAGCATCGATCTTCCAGCTGGCGCTCGGCAACGTCGGCAAGTCGGGCGGCGGCACCAACATCTTCCGTGGCCACGACAATGTGCAGGGAGCGACCGACCTCGGCGTGCTGTGCCATACCCTGCCCGCCTACTATGGCCTTACCACCGGCGCCTGGAGGCACTGGGCCCGCGTCTGGGACGTCGACTACGAGTGGCTGAAGGGACGCTTCGCCTCGCAGCAACTGATGGAGGCTGACGGCATCCCGGTGTCGCGCTGGTTCGACGGCGCGCTCGAGGCGAAAGAGAACATCGAGCAACCGGACAACATCCGCGCCATGGTCTTCTGGGGCCACGCCCCCAACTCACAGTCGCGCGGACCCGACGTGAAGGCCGGCCTGGAGAAAGTCGATCTGCTGGTGATCGTCGATCCCGTGCCGACCCTGTCATCGGTCCTCGGCGACCGGCAGGACGGCGTCTATCTGCTGCCGGCGGGCTCGACCATGGAGATCGCCGGGTCGGTGACCAACTCGCAGCGGGCGCTGCAATGGCGCGAGCAGGTCATGGCGCCGATGTTCGAGGCCAAGGGTGACTACGAGATCATGTATCTCTTCGCCCGAAAGTTCGGCTTCGCGGAGGAACTCTGTCGCCACATTGCGGTCGAGAACGACGAGCCGGTTGCCGAGGACATCCTGCGTGAGATCAACCGGGGTTCCTGGACGATCGGATACACCGGCCAGTCGCCCGAGCGCCTCAAGCTGCACATGGAGCACCAGGACAAGTTCGACAGCACCACCCTGTTGGGCATGAGCGGTCCGGTGAAGGGCGAGTACTACGGGCTGCCCTGGCCCTGCTGGGGGCCGCCGGAGATGCGGCATCCCGGGACCCGCAGCCTGTGGGACCAGTCGCTGCCGGTCGCCAAGGGAGGTCTGCCGTTCCGCGCGCGCTGGGGCGTCGAGCACGACGGACAGAACCTGCTGGCGGAAGGCTCCTACCCGGCCGGGTCCGAGATCGAGGACGGGTATCCCGAGTTCACGTACGCGATCCTGCAGAAGCTGGGCTGGCATACCGAGTTGACGCCGGTGGAGCAGCTGGCGATCGCGGCGGTCGCCGCCGGATCCTTTCGACCTGAGATGTTGACGCTGACAGGCGCCGAGGCCGAGCGACGCCTGCGGAGCCTGCTCGACGACAATGCCGGGAAGACCCGTCCGTCGCGCAAATCCGGGCATCTCGACCTCGAGGACGGCGACGGGTCGACGGATGTCACGCCGGGCCCGACGGCCATCGAGCAGACGGACCCGACCGCACGGGAGGCGGCGCGAACCTACGAACGCTACACGCCGGAGGGCATCGAGAAGAAGAAGCCGGGGAGCGACACCGGCACCGGCAAGGCCGATCTCGGCGGCGGGGGCGAGGACGGCGGTCAGAAGATGAGCGACGGTGACAGCTTCGAAGGCAGGCTGCTTCGGGTGAACTGGAAGACCGATCTCTCCGGGGGCATTCAGCGCGTGGCGATCGCGCATGGCTGCGCGCCGTTCGGCAATGGCAAAGCCCGTGCCGTCGTATGGAACTTTCCCGACCCGGTGCCGATACACCGCGAGCCCCTGTACACGCCTCGGCGCGATCTCGTGGCGAAGTACCGAACCTATGACGACCGTTTGAAGTATCGCGTGCCGACGCTCTACTGGTCGATCCAGAAGGAGGACTTCAGCAAGGAGTTTCCGCTGATCCTGACCACCGGGCGCCTGGTGGAGCATGAAGGCGGCGGCGACGAGACGCGCTCGAACATATGGCTCGCCGAGCTGCAGCAGGAGATGTTCGCTGAGGTCAACCCCGAGGACGCCCGTGCCCGAGGCATCGCGGACGGCGACATGATCTGGCTGCACACGCCCGAAGGGGCCCGAATCAAAGTGGCCGTGCAGAGCACGACGCGCGTCGGCCGCGGCACCGTCTTCATGCCTTTCCACTTCGGCGGCCACTACCAGGGCCGGGACCTGTCGGCGAAATATCCCGAGGGCACGGTCCCCTACGTGGTCGGCGAGGCCGCCAACACCGTCGCGACCTATGGCTATGACGTCGTGACCTTCATGCAGGAAACCAAGGGCACGCTCTGCCGGATCGAGCGGGCCTGAGGAGGCTCGAAATGGCCAGAATGAAATTCCTCTGCGATGCCGAACGCTGCATCGAGTGCAATGCCTGTACGACGGCCTGCAAGAACGAGCACGAGGTACCCTGGGGAATGCAGCGTCGCCGTCTGGTTACGGTCAACGACGGCGAGCCGGGCGAGAAGTCGCTCTCGGTGTCGTGCATGCACTGCACCGACGCGCCGTGCATAGCGGTCTGCCCGGTGTCCTGCATCTACCAGACGGACACCGGTATCGTCCTACACGACAAGACCATCTGCATCGGCTGCGGCTACTGCTTCTACGCGTGCCCGTTCGGCGCACCTCAGTTCCCACGGAGCTCGAACTTCGGCACCCGCGGCAAGATGGACAAGTGCACCTTCTGCGCCGGCGGCCCGGAGACCGACGGATCCGAAGCCGAGTTCGGGAAGTACGGCCGGAACCGGGTTGCCGAGGGTAAATTGCCGCTCTGCGCCGAGGTCTGCTCGACGCGCGCCCTGCTGGGCGGCGACGGCGACGTGGTCGCCGATATCTACAAGGAGCGCGTGATCCGCCGCGGCTATGGCAGCGGGGCCTGGGGCTGGTCGACCGCCTACTACGGCCCCACCCATGATAGCTGACGAAGGAGAACGCCATGCTCCGTGCAGTCGCAATGGCCGTCACCGCCGCGCTGGTCGTCCTCCTGGTCTACACGGTGTATCTCGGCACGATCTCGAGCGACCTGATTCTGCCCACGAACGGCGTCATCGGGAAGACGACGCCCGACGATGCCGCCGGGGGTGGCGCCGGCCAGCAAGCCCTGCGGGCCCGCACCGACTTGCAGCGCTGGCGAGCGGTCTCGGGGCCGAGCGCCAATCAGCCCGATCCCAAGGCCGACATCATGGGCAACCCCGGCACCGAGGCCCGCCCCCCGGATCCGGCGACGATCACCGGCCCGGATGGCCGGTCGCTCGTTCGAGGCTGGCTGAGCCGCCAGCAAGGCCAGTCCGGCATCCTCCAGGAACCAAGGCGGGTACAGGGCCGCACGTCGCTGCCCGGGCCGGTGAAGGGAGTCTTCGTCCAACCCCAGGGGCGGCTCTGGCGCAGCACGCACAACGGACCGATCGTATTCGGCGGCGCCTTCTACCTGATCGGCGTCGCCGCGTTGCTGGCCGCGTTCCTCTCGGTCCGCGGACGCGTTCCGATCAAGGACGGCTTCAGCGGCCAGACAGTGACGCGCTTCAGCGCGTTCGAGCGTGCGAACCACTGGATGTCTGCGGTCAGCTTCGTGCTGCTGGGACTGACCGGCCTTGTGCTGCTGTACGGCAAGCCGCTGATCCGGCCATGGCTCGGTGCCGACCGGTTCGGAAATCTGGCCGAGGGCAGCATGTGGCTCCACATGGCGCTCATTGCGCCGTTCACGCTGGGCCTGATGACCATGCTCGCCACCTGGACCTGGCAGAACCTACCCACGCGCCTAGACTTCGAGTGGCTGCGGCAAGGCGGCGGCTTCATTCGCGATGACCAGCCGAACCCGCCGGCCGAACGGTTCAACGCCGGCCAGAAGCTGATCTTCTGGGCCGTGATCCTCGGCGGGCTGACCCTGGTCGCCAGCGGGCTCGCGATGATGTTCCCGTTCCAATGGGGCGGATATGGCAGCATGCAACTCGCCCAGAGCATCCACGCGATCGTCGCCCTCCTCATGATCGGTGTCATCTTCGGCCACATCTACATCGGCACGGTCGGCATGGTTGGAGCATTCGACGCCATGTGGAGCGGCCAGGTCGACCGCAATTGGGCGAAGGAGCACCACAGCCGTTGGTACAACCGGCTCACGGCACCAGGCGATGGGGCCGGCAGCCGGCCGGAGGAACGGCGGAGGTCCGCATGAAGGGGTTCCTGTTCGGAACCGCCGCCCTGGCCGCGCTTGCCGCGGCCACCGGCTTCATCTACGACCGGGTGGCGGTCGATTCCTCGCAGGACTTCAGGTCCAGCCCCTACGTCCACGTATCGGGGCACGGCTGAGCCCGGGTGCCACACGCTGCCGCCCTCTGTCGTCGTCATCCTCTGCCTCAACGCCGGCTCCTGGCGGCATCGCCACGCGGCAACGTCAGGGAGAGGCCGACCCCGCCGCCGATCACGGCGAAGGTGACGGCCAGTGTCGCCCACACCGGAACCGCCACGAACTCGGAGGTGAAAATTTTGACCCCGATGATCACCAGCAGCAGCGACAACGCCGGCTTCAGGTAGCGGAAGCGCTCGATCACGCCATGCAGCGCGAAGTACAGAGCGCGCAGGCCGAGCAAGGCGAACACGTTCGACGTGAAGACGATGAACGGGTCTTGGGTGACACTGAAGATCGCCGGGATGGAGTCGATCGCGAACACCAGATCGGTCGCCTCGACGACGACGAGGGTTGTCAGCAGTGGCGTCGCATAGATCTCACCGTCGCGCTTCACGAAGAAGCGGTGACCGTGAAACCGGCGGGTCACGTTCAGCTTGCGCTCGGCGAAGCGATAGACCCGGCTCTGCTTCGGATCCCGGGCATTGTCCAGGCCGCCGCGCAGGAACAGCCGCATGCCGCTCCAGACCAGCAGCGCTCCGAAGATCAGCATGACCCATTCATAGTTGCGGATCAGGGTGACGCCGACGGCGATGAACGCCCCGCGCATCAGCAGCGCCGACAACACCCCCCAGACCAGGACCGTGTGCCGTTCTTTGTCGGGGACCCGGAATGCCCGGAAGATGACGACGAACACAAAGATGTTGTCGAGACTGAGCCCCTTCTCGAGGGCGAAGCCCGTGAAGAAGCTCAACGCGGTATCGACATCCGCAACCACCGCCAAGCCGAGGCCGAACACCACGGCGGCCGCGACATAGCCGGCGGTCAGCATGAGGGACTTGCGGACACCGATATGCTGTCCGCGAAACAGCAATAGATCGGTGACGAGCAGCGCGAGCACGATCGCAACGAACGCCGTCCAGGCGTACCACGGCGCTTCGAACTCTGCACCGGCGGACATTTCACTCCCGCTTGCCGCTGATCAAGGGCGATGGCGGCAAGACGAGACTGTCGGCCGCTGGGGATCGAACGCACGCCGGCACGGAATGTTCCGAGCTTCTCGGGAACGATGCGGCCCGGCTGACTGCGGGCGGAACAAACTCAGGCGCGACCGGTTGCAGTCTGCACATCGACCAACTTCATCCAACGAGGAGCGTCGCGTGTCCGAGCAAGTCCAGCCACCGCAGACCCAACCGGTCCAGCCCGGCCGAGAGCACGATATGAACCCCCGTCCGGAGTTCGAGCCCCGCTATCCGGGAGTGGGCAAGCTCGCGGACCGTGTCGCGCTGATCACTGGCGGCGACAGCGGAATCGGTCGCGCCGTCGCAGTCGGGTTCGCGCGCGAAGGGGCGGACGTCGCCATCGTCTATCTCGAAGAGCATGCGGACGCCGAGGAGACGGCCGCCCTGGTAAAGGCCGAGGGGCAGCGCGCATTGCTGATCGCGGGCAACATCGGCGAAGAGTCGTTCTGCCACGACGCGGTCGGCAAGGTCGTGGAAGCCTTCGGCAGGCTCGACATTCTCGTGAACAACGCCGCCGAGCAGCATGAGGTCGCCAGCATCACCGAACTCAGCGGTGCCCAGCTTGAGCAGACCTTCCAGACCAACGTGTTCGGCTACTTTTACATGACGAAGGCTGCGCTGCCGCACCTGCCCACGAACGCCGGAACCATCATCAACACCACCTCGATCACCGCCTATCACGGCTACCCGACGATGCTGGACTACAGCGCGACGCGCGGAGCGATCGTGGCGTTCACGCGCTCGCTCTCGACCGCTCTCGCCGATCGAGGCATCCGGGTGAACGCCGTGGCGCCCGGTCCGATCTGGACGCCGCTGATTCCCGCCTCGTTCGAGGCCGGGAAGGTCGCGCGGCACGGTGCCAGCTCGACGATGGGCCGTCCGGGACAGCCGGCGGAGGTCGCGTCCTGCTATCTGTTCCTGGCGAGCGGTGACGCATCCTACATGTCCGGCCAGGTGCTGCATCCGAACGGCGGACAGATCGTCGGCTCTTGAGCCCGAGATCCGCTGGAGAATTGCAGCCGGTCGTCGTTCCGCCGGTCCGCGCGGGCCGGAGACCTGAAACGTCAAAGTCTCGATCATGGCAGCCAAGGCATCGACCAAGAGAAGCGCGACCAGCGCGTCGAAGCGTAGATCCACCCGTACGCACCGCCGGACGGATACGCAGGGGCCGGCGCAGGGAACTCGCCCGCTCTGGAGCGGAACCCTGCGGCTCGCGCTCGTCTCCATCCCGGTCAAGCTGTTCGCGGCGACCCGGAGCGGCGCTCGAATCAGCTTCCACCAGGTCCACGAACCCTCGGGCAAGCGCGTGCGCTACCAGAAGGTCGTCCCCGGCCTCGGTCCTGTCGATACCGACGAGATCGTGAAGGGATTCGAGCTGGAGCAGGGCCGGTACGTGCTCATCGACCCCGAGGAGATCGAGGACCTCAAGCTCGAGGCCAAGAGGACGCTCAACCTGGCGCAGTTCGTCGAGCACGGCGAGATCGATCCGATCTGGTTCGCCCGGCCGTATTACGTCGTGCCTGACGGCGAACCGGCCGAAGAGGCTTACGGGGTGCTGCGGGACGCCCTGCGATCGTCGAAGCGCATCGGGCTCGGGCAGTTCGTGATGCGGGGTCGGGAGTACGTCGCGGCAATCAAGCCTTGCGGCAACGGCCTGCTTCTCGAAACGCTGCGCTTCGCCGACGAGGTCCGCACCGCCGCCCCGTTCTTCTCCAGTGTCGACGACGTCGAGCCGGACGCCGAGTTGCTGGACCTCGCCGAGGAGTTGATCGAGCGCAGGAGCGCCGCCTTCGACCCTGAGCGATTCGAGGACCAGTACACCAAGGCGCTGCGCGAAATGGTCGATGCGAAGGCGAGACGCCGCAGGCCGGTCGGCGTCGACGAGGCGGAGCTGCCGTCCGGTGGAGCCAAGGTCATCGACCTGGTTGACGCCCTGAAACGCTCGGTGAGGAGCGCCGAGCGACCGTCCACCCACAAGTCCTCTGGCAACGCGAGAAATAAGGCAGGCTAGATGGTGCGCCCAACCCCGCAGGCCGATCCTCTCCGGCGCTACAAGGAGAAGCGGCGGTTCGACCGCACGCCCGAACCAAGCGGCCGGCAGCGAAAATCCGACGATCGCCTCTATGCGATCCAGAAGCACGATGCCCGCCGACTGCACTACGACCTGCGGCTCGAACTCGACGGCGTGCTGAAGAGTTGGGCGGTCACCAAGGGGCCGAGCTTGGATCCGTCGGAGAAGCGGCTGGCCGTACGAACCGAGGACCATCCTCTCGACTACGCGACCTTCGAGGGGCGCATTCCCGAGGGACACTACGGCGCCGGCACCGTGATGCTGTGGGATCGCGGGTACTGGGAGCCGGTCGACGACCCGCACGAAGGCCTGGACAGGGGAAAGCTGGTGTTCGAGTTGCACGGCCAGCGGCTGCAGGGGCGCTGGGCCCTGGTGCGCTTCAGGGGCGACGGACGCGGCAAGCGCGAGGACTGGCTGTTGATCAAGGAGCGGGACGACAAGGTGGACCGGGATGCCGATGTCACCGCCGCGTTCGGTTCGAGCGTCGCGTCCGGCCG
>WGOB01000047.1 GCA_016124255.1 Alphaproteobacteria bacterium
CCGATCCGGCGGGCCGTCGTACCTTCATCGGCGCGGGGGCGGGACCCACCGCTTCCGCCGTGGCGGCCGACCTCCTTGATGTTCTCCATGGCCGCGGCGGGCCCGCGTTCGGCAAAGTGGTGCGCGATTTGCTTCCCGCCGCTCGGGCGGTTCCAGAGGAACACGGGCGGTTCTACATGCGGTTGTTGGTGGAAGATCGACCTGGCGTCATCGCGGCGGTGTCCGATCGCCTGGGGCGCGAGAAAATCTCCATCGAGAGCATCCTGCAGACGCCCGCCAGGGATGATGGCCGTGACGGCGGCGCCGTCCCCATTGTATTGACCACCCAGCCCTGCGCGCGGGCGAGCCTTGAGGCCGCCGCCGCGCAGATCCAGAGCCTAGAAGCGGCGGTCGCTGCGCCGCGCATCATGCCGATCGAGGAAACCCATGTCCCGCGCTTCCGCACCTGACCTCAAGCTTGTCACCTCCGCTGTGACCCTCACCGACGATCTCGCCTTCTCCGCCGCCAAGGCGGTGATGGCCGCGGCGGTCGCGGCGTCGAAACTGGCGGGCCGCGGCGACGAGAAGGCGGCGGACCAGGCCGCGGTGGACGCCCTGCGCAACGCGCTCAACGCCATGCCGATCCAGGGCCACATCGTGATTGGCGAAGGCGAACGCGACGAAGCGCCCATGCTCTATTGCGGCGAGTTTGTCGGATCGGGCGAGGGCCCCGAGATCGACATCGCGCTCGATCCGCTGGAAGGCACCACGCTGACGGCCAAGGCGATGGCGAACGCGATCGCGGTGATGGCGTTCGCGCCGCGCGGCGGCCTCCTGCATGCGCCCGACACCTATATGGACAAGCTCGCCATCGGCCCGGGTTTCGAAGACGACGTCATCGATCTCGACGCCTCGATCGCGGACAACGTGCACGCCGTGGCGAAGGCCAAGGGCGAGAAGGTGCACGACATCGGCGTGTGCGTGCTCGATCGCCCGCGCCATGCGCCGATCATCGACGACCTGCGCAAGATCGGTGCGCGTATCCATCTCATTTCCGACGGTGACGTCTGCGGCGTCATCAACACCACCAATCCCGACACCGGCATCGACATCTATGTGGGCCAGGGCGGCGCGCCGGAGGGCGTGCTCGCGGCGGCGGCGCTGAAGTGCGTCGGCGGGCAGTTCCAGGGCCGGCTCGTTTTCCGCAACGACGACGAACGCCGGCGCGCCGACAAGGTCGGCATCACCGACCTCGCCCGCCGCTACACGCTCAATGATCTGGTGACGACCGACGCGATCTTCGTGGCCACGGGCGTGACGTCGGGCTCGATGCTGCAGGGCGTGCGCACCATGGCGGGCGCCTGCCACACCCACACGCTGATCATGAATTCCGCGACCAAGAACGTGACCGACCTGCGGATGCGCTCGCCCTGCGCGTAAGCCTCAGGCCGGGGTGCAATTCTCCTCCACGCGCGTCTGCACGAGGGAGTGACCGTCGCGCGCGGCGAAGCGAATGAAGAAGCTGGCGATGCGCACGCGCCGTGCGCGCGGCGCCAGCACCACAGTCGGCGCCACGATGCCGCCGTGCAGATTGTCGTCGCGTGCGCGCACGCTGAGGCAGAGCGGCGCGTCGGTGCGGTTCGACGCTTCATAGACCATGCCGACCCGCGCGCCCGATCCGTCGCGCATCCAGCGCATCGAGACGGCATAACGGGGATCATCCTGCGCGAACGCCGGCGACAGGCCGGACGCGAAGAACGCAGCGATCAGGACAAGCGCACGCATGATCCCCTCCGCGCGCACCGATAGCAGCGGCCCGCGCGCAAGGGAACGGCCCGAATCGCCCTAGCATCCTGGACCTGAACTCCGCCCCGAGCCTCGGGACCAACCGTCGTGCGAACTTCAAATCCAAAAGGCTGGAAACAATGAGTCTATGTGCGGCTTATGAACCTGAAATTCGCTTACCGCCCGCCATCTTGATGGGGCGAATTTCAGAGACGCCACACTAGCGCCGTCGCCATGAACAAGCCGGCAAAGATCGTTGCGCCAGCGCAAGATCCGCCCGGCGCCTACCTGGGCGTCGAGCGGTCCTTGACCGGGCGCCATTGGCGCGAGCGCGAGGCGGACCTGCAATTGGCGGAAGCGCATCGCCGCGCGCACGGCCTGCCCGAGATCGCGGCGCGGCTCCTGGCGGCGCGCGGGGTGACGCGCGAGGCGGCGGGGGTGTTCCTGAAGCCGACCCTGCGCGATCTCTTCCCCGACCCCTCGTCCTTCGCGGACATGGACGCCGCCGCGCGCGCGATCGAAGACGCCATCGTCAGCGGGCGAAAAACCGCGGTGTTCGCGGACTACGACGTCGACGGCGCCACATCGGCCGCGCAGCTCGTCAGGTATTTCCGCGCGCGCGGGCGCGAGCTGGGCATTTACGTGCCGGACCGCATGAGCGAGGGCTACGGCCCCTCCGCCGGCGCGTTCGAGCGGCTGAAGGCGCAAGGCTATGACCTCGTCATCACCGTCGATTGCGGCGCGGCGGCGGAAGCGCCGCTGAACGCGGCTGCCGAGATGGGCCTCGACGTGATCGTGCTCGATCATCACCTGATGAGCGGCGCGCCGCCGAAGGCGCTCGCCGTCGTCAATCCGAACCGCCTCGACTGCAAATCCGGCATGGGATCGCTGACGGCCGCGGGCGTCGTGCTGGTCACGCTCGCCGCGGTGAACCGCGAAGCGCGCAAGCGCGGAACCAACGATCTGCCCGACCCGCGCGAATGGCTGGATCTCGCAGCGCTCGGCACGGTGTGCGATGTCGCGCCGCTGAACGGCTTCAACCGCGCGATCGTTTCGCAAGGCCTGAGGGTTCTGCGCGGCGGCAAGAATATCGGGCTTGCGGCGCTGGCGCGCTCGGCGAGCCGGCCGGAGGTCGGCAGCGTCTACGATCTGGGCTTCGTGCTCGGGCCGCGCATCAACGCCGGCGGTCGCATTGGCGATTCCTCGCTGGCGACGCGTCTGCTCTCGACCGAAGACGCAAGTCTCGCCGAAGAGATCGCGGCGCAATTGGAAGATCTGAACGCCGAGCGGCGCAAGCGCGAAGCCGAGATGCTCGCAGAGGCGACCGCCGCGGCTGAGGCCGACAGTGCGCCGGTCGTCGTGGTCGGCTCGCCGCGCTGGCATCCAGGCGTCATCGGCATCGCCGCGGGACGCTTGAAGGACAAGCTCCTGAAGCCGGTGATCGTGCTCGGCGGCGTCGATCCCAGCGAACCGGCGAAGGGGTCGGGGCGATCGATCCCGGGCGTCAATCTCGGCGCGGCGGTGGCGGCGGCGGCGAAGGCGGGCGCAGCGCGCGCCGGCGGCGGCCACGCGATGGCCGCGGGGCTGACGGTTGATTGGGACAAGACCGACGCGCTGAAGGACTTCCTAAGCGCCGCGCTGGAAAAGGAAATCGCGGCGGCATCGGGGGCTGCGCGCGCGCTCTCCATCGATGCAGCCGCGAGCCTCGGCGCACTGACTGTGGAGTTGCTTGATGCGCTCGACGCGATCGGCCCCTACGGCGCGGGCCATCCCGAGCCGGTGTTTGCGCTGCCCGATGTGAAGGTGAGCTACGTCAATCCGATCAAGGGCGGGGAGCATGTACGATGCGTGCTCGAAGATGCGCGCGGCGCCCGCATCCGCGCGATCGCGTGGCGCGTGGGCGCCACGCCGCTCGGCGAGGCGCTCTTGGCGCAGCGCGGGCTCCTGCACGTCGTCTGCAAGCTGAAGCGCGACACCTATGGCGGCGGGCCGCCGCGGCCGGAGGTGGAGATCCTCGACGCGGCGCCCGCGGCGTGAGGATCACGCGAAGTCGCCGCGTTCGAAGCGCTCGCGCAAGACGAACTTCTGGATCTTGCCCGAGCCGGTGAGCGGCCATTCGGCAATCTCGATCCAATGGGCCGGCGTCTTCTGCGGCGAGATGCGCGCACGGCAATGCGCGACGAGCGAGGCGCGGTCGAGGCTGGCGCCGGGCCGGAGGCGCAGGAAGCAGACGACGATCTCGCCCCATTTCTCGTCCGGCGCCCCGACGACGGCGACTTCCAGCACATCGGCGTGCTCCAGGAGCACGTTCTCGATCTCGGCCGGGAAGAGGTTCTCCCCGCCGCGGATGATCATCTCCTTCACCCGCCCGGTGACGCGCACATAGCCGCGGGAATCCATCGTGCCGAGATCGCCGGTGTGCAGCCATCCGTCCTCGTCGATTGTCGCGGCGGTGGCTTCGGGATTGTCGTTGTACTCCAGCATCAGGCTGTAGGCGCGCGCGCAGATCTCGCCGATCGCGTCGACGCTGACGACCTGGTTGGTCGCCGGATCGCGGATCGAGATCTCGGTTTGCGGCATCGGCTGGCCGACGGTGTTGCAAAGATCCTCGAAGCTGTCGTCGACCTGGGATTGGGTGAGCAGCGGCGAGGTTTCGGTTTGTCCGTATACGGTTTCGAACGCGCAGCCGAACGTGCCCGTGACCCGGCGCACCAATTCCGGCGGCACCATCGACCCGCCCGAACACGCCATCCGCACCGACGAGACGGTGCGCGCCTTGCCGGCCTGCGCCTCCAGCATCCCGATCAGCATCGTCGGCACGCCGAAGAGAAGCCCGGCGCGCTCGGCTTCGATGATGTCGAGCATGGCGGCGGGATCGAACACCCGCGCGAGGATCATGCGGCAGCCGAATTGCGCCGATCCCAGCGTCAGGATCGAGCAGCCCGCGGTGTGGAACATCGGCATGGCGTTGAGCACGGTTTCGCCGGGGATCACCTGCAGCCGCGCAAAGCCGTGGCGGGAATTGTTGGTGAGCCCGCGATGATGCAGCACCGCGCCCTTCGGGAATCCGGTGGTGCCGGAGGTGTATTGCACTTGCACCGGATCCCCGGGCATCACCTCCGGCAGCGATGCATCGGCGCGCGCGCCGGCGAAGAACGCGTCTTCGTCCTCCATGTCCACGATCTCGCGCAGCGCCGGCGTCTCGCGCGCGACCTCCGCGGCGATCTCGGCCATCGGGTTCCCGCGGTGCGCCTTGACGATGAAGAGCCCGACCGACCGCGACTGGTCGACCACGTATTTCAGTTCGCGCGGGCGATAGGCGGGGTTGGCGGTGACGAGCGTGAGCCCGGCGAGCGCGGCGGCGAATTCCAAGAGCACCCATTCGGGCGCGTTCGGCGCCCAAACGCAGATCCGCTCGCCCGGGCGGTAGCGCGAGAGGAGCGCGCGTGCGAGCCGCTCGCTGTCGGCGAGGAGGGCCGCGTAGGTCCAGCTGCGTCCGAGCAGGCCGGCGGCGTCCGCCTCCAGAAGCGCGGTCTGGCCCGGCGTGCGCGCAGCCTGTTCCCGCAGCACGCCGCCGACGGTCGTCTCCCGGATTTCGGCGTCCGTCTGCGCGGGAAAATACGCTTGCCTGAGTTCGATCTGGTACATGGCGCCGCCTCCCTGGCGATCATGACGCCGCCGGGACGGGCGGGGCGCACGCGCAAAGCGTCCGCGGCTTGCGTCCCTGGGCGGGCGCCTCTATATCGCCCGTTCGCGCTCGCCCGGGCGGCTCCGCCCGGCGCGATGGGCCCTTCGTCTATCGGTTAGGACGTCAGGTTTTCAACCTGAAAAGAGGGGTTCGACTCCCCTAGGGCCTGCCACCCGTCCGCGCGCGAAACGCCGCACGAAACAGTGAGCTAAGCGCCCCGGCGCGGCCTTGATCTCGCCCCGACGATCGAGAACACAGGACCACCGGCGTGGGACGCCGCTTGGCCGGAGCCGACATGTCACATCCTCTTCATCGCCGCGCGCTCGCGGGCGGGCTCTTGAGCCTTGGCGCGGCCGCGGCGCTTGCGCCGATCGCCGGCGCGCAGGGCGAGCCGGGGCTCATCGTCCGCCGCGAGAGCCGCTACAACACGATCTATATCCGGCGCGAGCCCGGGGGGCTCATCTCGATGCAGTTCGGCGTCAACGAGCGGCGCTTCACCGAGAGCCTCTACAATCCCGCCGACCCGCGCGAACTGCCGGTGGCCTACACCCGCTACATGACGGTTGCGCTGCTCTACCCGCCGCGGCTCAACAATGTGCTGGAGATCGGCCTGGGCGGGGGGCGCACGGCGAATTACCTGCATCTCCACATGCCCGAACTCACCATCACGAGCGTGGAGCTTGATCCCGACGTGATCGCGCTGGCGCGGCGTTATTTTGGCGTCACGCCCAATGCGCGCTTCCGCGTGGAGGAGGCCGACGGGCGGATGTATCTGCGCCGCACGAACGCGCAATACGACCTCATCATGGTCGACGCCTATCGCGGCACGTTCGTGCCGTTCCATCTCCTGACGCGCGAGTTCTTCGAAACTGTGAAGAGCCGCCTGGCGCCCGGCGGCGCAGTGGCGCAGAACATCGAGCCGTGCACGATGCTGTACGAATCCGCGATCAACACGCTCAAGGCGGTGTTCGATCACGTGGACGTCTACAATTCCGGCGGCAATGTCGTGGCCGTCGCCTATGACGGCGAGATCCCGACCCAGGCGCAGTTCCGGCGGCGCGCGCGCCAGCTCCAGGCGGCGCACAATTTCCGCCATCCGATCGAGCCGATGATCGAGATCCGCCGCATCGCCAATCGCCTGCGGGGCGCAAGCGTTCTGACCGACGATTTCGCGCCGGTAGAATCGCTGAACGCGACCGAGCGGCACAACGCGCGCCAGCCCAGCGCGCGCGGCACCGGGCGCTGCTAAGCGGGAGACAGAGGGGACCATGCCGACTTGGGTGCAAACCGCCATCCTGGCGATCGGCTTCACGCTGGGCGTGGCGCTAATGGGCGTGCAGATGGCGACGAGCCGAATTCTTGCGCCCTATTTCGGCGGCGACATCGAGGTGTGGGCGAGCCTCATCTCCACCGTGATGCTGGCGCTGATGGCGGGCTATTTCATCGGCGGACGGATCGCCGACAGGTTCCCGCGCTCTGACGTGCTGGGGCTGGCGGTGCTCGTGGGCGGTCTTTACCTGCTTGCGGTGCCGTTCGTGGCGACGTCGGCGCTGGACGCCATGATCCAGACCCTTCCGCCGGAAGCCTGGAGCAACAAATGGACGACGCGGATGCTGACGCTTGCCGCCGCGGCGGGGATCATGCTCCCGCCGCTGACGCTGCTGAGCTTCTTCTCGCCCTATGCGGTGCGGCTGCTCCTCGTCGACGCCGAGCACGGCGGGCGCGTCGCAGGCGCAGTCTATTCCATCACCACGGTGGGCAATATCGTCGGCACGCTCGGGACCGCGCTCTATCTGATGGAAGTGCTGGGCTCGCGCGACACGACCTTGATGTTCGCCGCCGTGATTGTGGTCTGCGGCGTGCTCCTTATTCTGCTGCGCAGCCGTGCGGCGGCCGATTAGGGCGCTCGCCGCGCTGAGCCTTGCGCTCAGCCTGTCCGCCTGCGCGCACGCGCAAGACGGCGCCGGCGGGCGTGTCGTGCTGGCCGACGCATCCTATCCGGAGGGGCCGCTCTGGCATGGCGGGCGGCTCTATGTGGCCGAGATGGGCGGTGAACGCATTCGCGTGCTGCGCGGAACGCGGGCCGCCACCTTCTGGCGCGCGCCGGAAGGATGCGGCCCCACCGCGCTTGCGCCCTATGGCGACGGCTTTGTCGTGCTCTGCCATCGCACCGCGGCGCTGGCGATCATCGATGCGCAGGGGCGCCTGGTCCGCAGGATCGAACACAGCAGCGATGGCGTACGTTTCCAGAACCCCAACGACGCCAGCGCTGACGATCGCGGCGGCGTCTATTTCTCCGATCCGGGCCCCTTCACACGCGATGTCGGTCCGCGCGGGATCGTCTACCGGCTCGATACGGATGGGCGTATCGAACGCGTCATCGACGGTCTTTGGTATGCCAACGGAGTCTTCTTCGAGCGCGGCGCGCGCCGGCTCTACGTGTCGGATATGTTTCGCCACCGGGTGCTGCGCTACGGCGTGGCCGCCGACGGCGCGCTTCGCGTAGAAGCGCCGATCGATGTCAGCGAAAGCGCGGCGCCGTGGCCGGAAGGCGTGCCGCGTTACGCCGAGTGGGGCCCCGACGGGCTCGAGGTCGGGCCTGACGGCGATCTCTATGTCGCGATCTACGGCCAGGGCCGTGTGCTGCGGATCGGGCAATACGGCGCGATCAAGGGCGCGCTGACGAGCCCCGCGCGCTTCACCACCAACATCGCCTTCGACGGCGCCGGGCGGGCCTACACAACCGCGTCCTATCAGAACCTGGAATGGCCCTATCCCGGCGAGGTGCGCGCCTGGCCCCAGCCTGCGCTTGTGGGCGGGCCCGATGCGCCGTAGAGAGGCCGCCCGGTCCGGGGTGTAGCTCAGCCTGGTAGAGCATTAGCTTTGGGAGCTAAGGGTCGCGAGTTCGAATCCCGCCGCCCCGACCAATCGATCGAGACCAATCAATCGAGACCAATCAATCGAGACCATGCGATGACGGACGCCGCTCCGACACAGACAGGCGCGCAGCTTTTGGTGGACGTGCTCCGCGCGCAGGGAACCGAACGCGTGTTTTGCGTGCCGGGCGAATCCTATCTCTCGGTGCTCGATGCGCTGCACGACGCGCAGGACGCGATCGAGACGATCGTGTGCCGGCACGAAGCGGGTGCAGCGAACATGGCCGAAGCGAGCGGCAAGCTGACGGGCCGCCCGGGAATTTGCTTCGTGACGCGCGGGCCGGGCGCGACGCACGCCGCGATCGGCGTGCACACGGCGCGACAGGACTCAACGCCGATGATCCTGTTCGTCGGGCAAGTGGCGCGCGGGGACAAGCACCGCGAAGCCTTTCAGGAGCTCGATTATTCCGCCGTGTTCGGATCGATCGCCAAATGGGCGGTGGAGATCGAAGACGCCGCGCGCATCCCCGAGATTGTGGAGCGCGCCTTCGTCGTGGCGATGCAGGGCCGGATGGGCCCGGTGGTCATCGCGCTGCCGGAAGACATGCTAGGCGATGCCACGCAGGCGCAGGCCGGCGCCCGGATCGAGCCTGCGCGCGCAGCGCCGGGCGAAGCGTTCCTGCGCGATGCGCAGCTGCTGCTTGCGAGCGCGGAAAAGCCGGTTCTGATTGTGGGCGGATCGGGGTGGGACGCCGCGGGGCGCGCAGCGCTCGAGCGGTTCGCCGCGAACGCCGACCTGCCGGTGGTGGGTTCGTTCCGGCGCAAGGACCTGCTCGACAACGACCATCCGAACTTCGTCGGCGACCTCGGCCTCGGCCCGAACCCGAAGCTGATTGCGCGGATCAAGGAAGCCGATCTCGTGCTGGCGGTGGGCGCCAGACTGGGCGAGAACCCGAGCCAGGGCTACACGCTCTTCTCCCGTGCGGAGGCGGCCGAGAAGCTCGTGCACATCCATCCGAGTGCGGAGGAAATCGGCCGTGTCTGGCCGGTGAAGACCGGCGCTGTCGCCGACAATGCGCTTGCGATGGCCGCGCTGGCGCAGGTGCAGGTATCGCCGCGCTGGAGCGACTGGCGCGCCGCAGCGCGCGCGGACTACGAGTCGTTCACAGCGCCGATCGCCGTCTCCGGCGCCGTGAACCTGAGCGAGATCGTGGCGCATCTGGGCGAGGCGCTGGCGCCGGACGCGATCATCGCCAATGGCGCAGGAAACTTCGCCGCTTGGCTCTATCGCTTCCATCGCCATCGCGGCTGCCCCACGCACCTGGCCCCGACCAGCGGTGCGATGGGCTACGGCTTTCCCGCCGCGATCGCGGCGAAGCTGGCGCACCCGGAGCGCACGGTGATCTGCTTCGCCGGCGACGGCGACTTCATGATGACGGCGAACGAGATGGCGACGATCGCGCGCCACAAGGTCGGCGTCGTCACGATCGTGATCGACAATGGAAGCTACGGCACGATCCGGATGCACCAGGAGCGGGAGTTTCCCAACCGCGTGCACGCCACCGACCTCGTCAATCCCGACTTCGTCGCGTTCGCGCAGGCGTTCGGCGTATGGGGCGTACGCGTAGAGAAGACGGCGGACTTCGCGGCGGCTCTGAAGGAGGCGTGCGCACGCGCGCCGGCGCTGATCCATGTGGTGGCCGATGTCGAGAACATCGCCCCCGGCCGCACCATCACCGCGCTGCGCGGAGGCTAGATCGCGCCGGCGGCGCGCCATGCTGCAAGATCGCTGTCCGACGCGCTGATGACGTCGCGCAACACGGCGTCGGTGTCGGCGCCGAGCGCGGGCGGCGCCAGGCGCGGGTCGGGCGGCGTGCGGCTCATGCGAATCGGGCTGGAGACCAGGCGCATCGTTGCGCCGTTTCCGCGCGTCATCTGCTGTTCGACGGCGCGCGCCTGGACATGGGGATCGGCGAACACGTCCGCGATCGTGTTGATCGGGCCGCACGGCACGCCGGCCGCTTCCAGGCGCGCGATCCAGTCACCGGTCGTGTGCGCGGCCAAAACCGGCGTCAGCGCATCCGTGAGCGCGGCGCGATTGGTCACGCGCAGCGCATTGCTGCGGAAGCGCGGATCTTCCGGCAGCGTCGCGCAGCCGGCGGTCGCGGCGAACGCCTTGAACTGCGCTTCGTTGCCGATGGCGAGGATGAGGAAGCCGTCGGCCGTGGCGAACACCTGATAGGGGGCGATATTGGGATGGGCGTTGCCGAGGCGGCCGGGGCTTTGTCCGCCCACGAAGTAATTCATCGCCTGGTTTGCGAGCATCGCGATCTGTGAATCGAGCAGCGAGATGTCGATGTGCTGGCCCTCGCCGGTGCGCTCCGCATGGCGCAGCGCCGCGAGAATGGAGGCGGTGGCGTACATGCCGGTGAAGAGGTCCGCGACTGCGACGCCGACTTTCATCGGTTCGGCGCCGGCCGCGCCGTCCGGTTGGCCGGTGATGCTCATCAGCCCGCCCATGCCCTGGATCAGGAAATCGTAGCCGGCGCGCGGCGCGTACGGGCCGTCCTGGCCGAACCCGGTGATCGAACAATAGACGAGCGCTGGATTGACGCGGGCGAGGCTCGCATAGTCGAGGCCGTACTTCTTGAGCGCGCCGACCTTGAAATTCTCCGCCGCGATCTGGCAGCGGGCGGCCAGCCTGCGGACGATGTCTGCGCCCTCCGGTTTGGTGAAGTCGATCGTCACCGAGCGCTTGTTGCGGTTGGCGGCGAGATAATAGGCGGCGTCGCCGTGGTCGCCGGCGACGCCGGGCAGGAAAGGCGGGCCCCACGCACGCGTGTCGTCGCCCGCGCCCGGCTTCTCGATCTTGATCACCTCCGCGCCGAGATCGCCGAGGATCTGCGTCGCCCACGGCCCCGCGAGCACGCGCGTCAGATCGAGCACGCGAACCCCGTCTAGGGCGCGCGGAGGAGATGCGTCCGCCATCGCCGCTCTCTGGCAGAACCTGCCGCGCGAGGCTAGAGAGGAGCCATGACGGAGCTTCGCATGCCCGCGGCGACGGGCGGCCGCGCCAAGGTGCACCGCGGAACGCGCATGCGCGCGATTGCCGCATCGGGCGGCGCGCGCGCTCGGTCTCGGCCGGCATTTCCAAGACAAAGCAGACCCGCATGACCGACGCGGCGACGCCTTGGCCGCTGCGGTCACGATTGCGGGATCTCTATTTCGGCACCAACGCCAAGGCGCTGCGCTTTCAGGGCCTGCTGTTCTTCCTCGACATCCTCGTCATCGGCTTCTTCATCGTCGACAGCTTCGCCCAGAAGCAATGGTGGTTCCTGTGGGTGGACTACGCCATCGCGTTCTTCCTGGCGTTCGACATGAGCGCGAAGCTCTATGCGCTGGGCAGCGCGCGTCGGTGGCTGCGCTACACCACGACATGGATTGATCTCATGGTGCTGGCGACGATGCTGGTGCCGGCGATCCAAAACCTGGGCTTTCTGCGCATCCTGCGGCTGTGGACGCTGGCGCATCGGGAGCGGACCTGGAACGTGCTCGGCGGCGGGCGCTGGGACGACACCTATATCGAGGATCTCACCAAGGCTATCGTGAGCCTGGTCGTCTTCATCTTCATCGCCTCCGGATTCGCCTACGCCTTCTTCCACGGCGACACGACGGGCATCATCACCTTTGTTGATGCGGTCTATTTCGCCATCACCTCGCTGACCACGACGGGCTACGGCGACATCGTGCTTGAGTCACAACTCGGGCGCGTCTTCCACATCGTGCTGATGCTCGCCGGCATTTCGCTCTTCTTCAATGTGGCGCAGAAAGCGTTCGCGCCGCACCAGAAGCGTGTGCGCTGCGAAAACTGCAACACCGACCGCCACGAACGCGACGCCGAATTCTGCCGAGTCTGTGGCGAAGCGCTCGGCGACGAGAAGAAGATCGAGACCTAGAGCATCTGGCGCATCGCGCGCCAGGACTCGCGCAGAGAGTCCCGGTGCGCGGGCGCGGCAAGGCCGATCAGCGCCTCGGCGCGGGCGTCGAGATCGAGTTCGGCGAGATCGACGCCGCCATGTTCGGTGACGACGATCGGCGCGTCATAGCGCGAGACGGTGGCGGGATGCGCAAGCTGCGGCACGATCCGCGAGACCCCGCGCGTCTCCGCCTGCAGCGCCACGATCGCACGCCCGCCAGGCGCGGCGCGCGCCGCCCGGATGAAATCGACGAGCCCGCCGACGCTGGCGATCTGGTTTTCGCCTGCGAACTCTGCGTTCAGCTGGCCGAAAAGATCGACTTCGAGACACGCATTGATCGAGACCAGCTTCTCGATGCGGCTCAGCACGGCGTAGGCGTGCGTGTGCGAGATCGGCGCCATCTTGAGACGGCGCTCGCGGCCGAGCCGCTCATAGAGACGTGCGCCGCCAATCGCCATGCCGGTGGTGATCGCCGCCGGCTCATCGACGATGGCGCCTGCGTCAAGCAGGGGCAGGAGCGCGTCGCTGACCATGCCGGAGAAGACGCGCAGTCTCTGCTTTTGGGTGAGCGCCGCGACGATCGCGGTGGGCAGCCGGCCAACTCCGAACTGAACGACATCGTCGTCGAACACAAAACGCGCTGCGTGCGCGGCGATGGCGTCGGCGCGTCCCTCTGCGGGCGGCGCTTCCGTTAGCGGCGCATCGACCTCGACGATCGCATCGAACGCGCGCAGCGCCACGGCGGGGCCGTCGGCGATAGGGGGCATGCGCGCATTGACGAGACCGATCGTGTAGTCGGCGCGGCCCACGATCATCGGCCCAAGATCGGCGCCCAGCCCAAATGAGCAGCGCCCGTCGCCGTCCGGCGTCGAGACATGCTGCACCGCGACCGATATCTCGCGCGCGGCGATCATGTGCGCGGCGCGAAAATAGTGCGCGGGCGTGAGCGTGGCGCGGCCCCCGGCCAGCGCCGCGCGCAGCGCCGGCGTCAGAAAGAAGAGATCAAGCCGCGCGTCGGGATGCAGCGAGGAATAATCGAACCCGTTCACGCCAGGCAGGAAGACCCCGCAGAAGACGAGCCCTGCGGCGGCCTCGGGGGTCCCTTGCCACGCTTCGCGCAGCGCCAGCGGTTCGGCGCAGCCGCCCGGCAGGAACACGCGCCGCGCCCCGTCCGCGCGCGCGGCGATCTCGCGCACCGCTTCGTCGGGCGAGAGCCGCCTCATCCGCGCGGCGCGATGACGAGCGATTGCGCCGCGCGCCCGAAGGCGCCGGAGGTGTCGGACAGGACGCCGAACGCCGTACCGCGCCCGGCGGCGATAGCGGCCATGACCAGCGGCGCATTCGGCTGGCCTTCGATGAAGGGCGTGCGCAGGCGGAACCAGATCGGCGCGGCGTTGCGGTCGCGTATGCGCCCATCGGCGGCGCGGATGTCGAGATGGCGGGCAAGGCCCTCGCGCGCGAAATTCTCGATGCGGGGGCGCTCATCGGGCGAAGGCCAGCGCGGCGGCGGCGGGCGCACCGCTTCGGGCGGCGCGGTCGCTGCGTCGCGGATGCGCAGCACCGCGGCGCGCACGCATTCCTTGCCCTGCGCCACGAGCCGCACCTCGACCAGCTGGATGTTGCGTCCCTCGCGCAGCACGTCGGTGCGCACCTCCAGCGGCGCGATCGGGACCGGGCGGAAAAGATCGACGGTGATGCGCGCGATCCGCATGGGCGCCGCGCTCGCCATGCGGTCCACGGTCCAGGCGATGAGGGCGGTCGGCGCCCCGCCGTGCTGCGCGTTCGGATCCCAGGGGCCGCGGGTGTCGGGGCTTGGATGCGCCAGCGCCCCTTCGATGCGGTAGAAGGCGGGGGCGGCGTCGGGATTCGTGTGCGGCATCCGCCATTCTCCCCGCGCCGGCGCAGGCCAGGCAAGCCTTCTCGCGGGGGCAGGAGGTGCGCTAGAAGCGTCCGCTCCGGCGCGGGGCGCCCTCATCCGGGGGCGCCATGCGGGCGTCGGGCGATTAGCTCAGCGGTAGAGCGTCTCGTTTACACCGAGAGGGTCGGCGGTTCGATCCCGTCATCGCCCACCATTCAACCATGGTTCTTGAACGTTTGACGACGGAACACGTCGGGCGATTTCGCAAGAACGATGCGGCCCAAACGCCACGCGATTGGACTTCGCCGATGAGGCGTATGAATGGGGTTGATCACACCAGATCGACATGGTTAACCAGAGGTTGGGGCTGATGGGGTTTGAGGGGTTGAACGCAAATCAATCCGCTCGGATTCCGTGAGAAAGGCTCTGCGTCTCCATATTCTTGGGGCCGCCCTTCCTGATGGGGTTGATGATCATGAAAGTTAAACTCGCAGTCGCTGCGCTCGCCCTTGGCGGCGCCGCAGCGCCGGCTCTCGCCGACAATTCCTTCAACTTCGAAATTGAAGGCAGCATCCCAGTGTTCTGCGAAGCCACGAACAACTCGCTCGCTGCTGTGGAGACGCTGGCGACGTTGGACGGAACTGAGTATACGCTTGGTTCCATCACCTACACCTGCAACCTGACCGGGGGCTTCACGCGCACGATCTCGTCCGGGAACGGCGGCACGCTGAATGGGCCCGGCAGCGGCACGATCCCGTACACCGTCTCCCACGGCGGCGGCTCGGGCTTGGGCTTCTCCGCGACGTCGCTGGCGTCGCCGAAGATCACCGCTTTGGGCGGGTCCACGGCGTTCATCGCTGGACAAACGGGGTCGTTCCGCGCCGCAGCGACGGCAGGGTCCGGCCTCTTCGCCGGCGCGTATGACGATGTCGTGACGGTCGCCGTCGTCGGCAATTAGCGCGTTCGCGCAGCGCCGCGGGGAGAGACGCGTTCACGCCGCTCTCCCCGCGCGCGCATGTCTCAACAAGAACAGCTTGCGCGGCGCGGGACCGCCCGCGCGCAGCAGGACGAGGATTGGGTATGATACGCCTGTTGAGAGGCGCCGCCGCAGCGTTCGCTGCGGCCTTCGCCGTCTTGACGCTTGGGGCGCCTGCTGAGGCGATCCGCGTCGAACCGATGGTTCATGACCTGGAGCCGAGCGGCCAGGGCGCGACCATGACGGTCAATGTCCAAAACACCGATGATGCGCCGCTCACCTATGAGGTGCAGGTCTTTCGGCGTGAGATCGGGGTCAACGGCGAAGACGTTCAGACGCCGGCTGATTCGGACTTTCAGGTTTTCCCGCCGCAGGGCGTGGTTCGCCCCGGCGGCGCGCAAGCCTTGCGCGTGCGCTACGTCGGGCCGTCGGGGATCGATCAATCGCGCAATTACGTCGTCATGGTCACTCAACTCCCCGTCGCGCTGACGGGCGAAGAACAGGTCGGTCTGCGCTTCGTCTTCAGCTTCGGCGTTTCGGTGAGCGTGATCCCGCGCGGCGCGCGGCCGGACTTGCAGACGACGTCCATCGCGCCGGGCCGCGACGGGCTCGAAGTGCGGATCCGCAACGCCGGCGCAGCGGTCACCCGGTTGGCGGAATGGGAATGGCGGTTCCGGGCGCCGAACGGCGCCGAACATCGGCTTTCCGGCGATGCGCTGCGCGAACAGATCGCCCAGCCGCTGATTCTTCCGGGCACTGACCGGATCGTCAGCATCCGCGTGCCCCCGGAATTCACGCGCGGGGGCGTGACGCTCAGCTTCCATCGGCCGGCGTCCTAGGCCGGCGCGGGGGGACGGCCATGACGGCGTCTCGAACCGGAGCCGGCGGCGCCGCCTTCCACATCGCGGTGACGGGCGCCGCGGCGCTGATTGCGCCTGCCGCGATGGGGCAGGACGCGTCGCTGCAGCCGACATCGAACGCGCTCCCGGCCGACGCGCGGATCGCCGAAGTCACGGTGCCGATCATCATCAGCGGTCGGTACGCGGGCGATGTCGCAGCCTTGCTCTCTTTGGACGGACGCGCCGCCGTCGACGCGGAGCAATTCCTAGCCATTTTCGAGGACGTCGTCGGCGAGCAGACGCTAGAACGCGTTCGGCGCGCGACCGGCGGGGTCAGCTATATCAGCATCGAGCATCTGAACACCGCTGGCCTGTCGGCCGAGTACGACCCCGAGCGTTTGGAGATCCGCGTCAACCTCGATGCCGACGATCGCGCCGAACAGCAGATCAGTCTGGGGCGCGATCGTCCCGCCGCGGACATCAACGTGATCCGGCCTGAACCGCTCGCGGCGGGCGTGACCATCGCGCTGACGCAGGATTATGTGCACGAGTCGCCCACGCGGCCGGACGGCGCAGCGCCGCTGCGCGGGGGCGTGCGCGGCGGCGCGAATTTCGGCGGCGCCCGCGGGATCAATCTCGCGTTCGAGGGGTTCTACGACGCCGGCGCCGAGAACGTATGGCAACGCGGCGACGTCTCCTTCTACTGGGACCATCAAGACAGCGCCACGCGCGTGTCGCTTGGCGACATCAATCCGATCGGGGCAGGGCTGCAATCGTCGCCAGGACTCGGCGGCATCGACGTGCAGCGGCTCTATCAGGAGATCACGCCGTTCCGGAACATCCGCCCGACCGGCAGCACGCGTTTCATCCTCGACCGGCCGTCGGTCGTCGAGATCTATGTCAATGGCGCGCCCTACCAGACGCTGCGTCTGAATCCAGGGCCCTATGATCTGCGTGATTTCCCGTTCGTCGACGGGCTCAATGACGTGCGCGTGGTCGTGCGCGACGAAACCGGGGGTCTGCGTGAAGTCGCCGCGTTCTCGCAATTCCTAAGCTACGATTTGCTCGACGGCGGCGTCAGCGAATTCGAGCTGATCGTCGGCCTGCCGACGTTCGCGAGCCCGACGGGCAATGACTACGAAGACGATGTCGCCTTCTCCGCTTTCTATCGCCGCGGCGTGCAGGATGGGTTGACGCTGGGCGCGCACGCACAGGGTAAGCAGGACGCCGGCATGTTCGGCGTCACCGGCGTCGCGGCGACTCCGTTCGGCGTGTTCTTCGCGGAGACTGCGACGAGCGTCGGCAATGGGTTGCATCCCGGCTACGCCGGCTCGATCGGGTGGAACTGGACGACGACGGGCCAATCCGGGCAGACCGATCTCGGTCTGCGGTTTGAAGCGGCGACGGAAGACTTCAAGCCGCTCGATGGGATCGCTCGTCTGCTCGACCGCGAGTATGAAGGCTCCGCGTTTGCGCGCGCCCCTTTGCCGGGCGGCGTCGATGCGAGCCTGACAGCGATCTACGCGCCCGGCCGCGGCGCCGCCAGCGACGAGACGCGTGTCAATTCCTCCTTGTCGCGTGAGTTCGGCCCGATCACCGGTGTGCTGTTCTACGAATGGCGGGACATTTTCGATCGAGAGCCCGACAATCGCGTGCTGGTCTCGTTCTCGTACCGCCTGGGGCGTCGCGAACGACTGCGCGGACGATACGACACCGAAGCAGACCGCTACCAGTTCGGATGGGAACGGCAGCTCTCGAACGCACTGGGCGCGTGGGGCGGACGTCTGGGCGTTGAAGGCGACGAGGGCGCAGACGGCGCATTTGCGCAGTTCGACTATCTCGGCAATCGCGCGGCCGGCTCGATCGGGCACCGCTATGTTGAAACGCTGCCGAGCGGCGGGCTGCGCGAGCAGGTGACCACCGCCGACGTCGAGTTCGGATTCGGCTACGCGGGCGGGCGCGCCGCCCTGGGCCGCGCCGCCGACAGGGGATTCGCGATCGTGGATCGTCATCCCACGTTGTCCGGCCGCGTCGATGTTGAGAGCCGCTCTTACGGCGGCGTGGCGGCGCGCGCCGATTGGCTAGGACCGGCGCTGGTGCCGACTTACGCGGCCTATCAGCCGACGGAACTCTCGTTTTCGCCGGCGCGCGTTCCCGCGGGCTATTCGATCGGCGAAGGCCGCGCGGCGCTGCGTCCAGCGGCGTTTTCGGGGTACCGCATCACGGTCGGGTCGGAAGCGTCCGCAACGGTGATGGGGGTCCTGCGGCTGCGCAGCGGCGAAGCCGTTACGCTGCGCGGCGGCTGGCTCAACCCCGTGGACGGCCAGGAAGGCGGACGCGTCGTCTTCTTCACCAATCGCGAGGGGCGCTTCGTCGCGGAGGGCCTGGCGCCGGGGCGCTACGACGTCGTACTTGCCGGCCAGACGCGCGCCATCGCGCGCATCTCCGTTTCGGAAGACCAAACCGGCCTTGTCGACATCGGCGTCGTGGAGACTGCGGAATGAAGTCGACGGTTCTGGCCTTGGCGACAGTCGCTCTTGCGCCGCTCCTCGCCGGGGAGGCGTTCGCCTGCGCAGCGCGGCTGCCGAGCGCCGCGCCGCCGGCGGAAGCGGCTGTCGATCCGTTCTCGCCCTACCAGACCGTGATTGACCTGCCGATCATGCTTGAGATCGACGGAGAGTGCGACGGCGTGGAACTCGTTGCGCACTCACCCGCGGGCGCGGGCGATCGCGCGCTCCGTGGCCCGGGCGGTGCGATCGAGTATCGATTGACCGCGCCATCGGGACCGACGCTTCGCAACACGCGCGACCCCGGCGGCGGCGTGCACATCCTCCGCGGCGGACCCATGGCGCTGCGCGCAACGATCGGCGACGCCGCATCGGCGTTGGCGCCGGGCGCTTACGAAGACGATGTTGAGCTCAGTCTCTACGATCGGCGAAGCGGCGCGCTGCTCTCCGGCCCGCTCAATGTTGTGGTGAGGGCCGATATCGCGCCGCGTGTGCAGGCCAACCTTGCGGGATTGGCTCGCGGGGGAAACGCCACGATGGATTTTGGCGCGTTGGAGCCGGGAGAGCGGCAGCGCGTGATGCTGCAAGTACGGGCGAATACCCAAGTGAGCATTGCGCTTGAGTCCGAGAATGGCGGGGAGCTTAAGCTCGACGCCGCGCCCGGCGCGCCCGGCGTCGGCTACACGCTCACATTCGACGGCGAACGGGGCGGCGCTGCGCCATGGCGGTTCTCGCGCACCCCGCCGCTCACGCTGCGCGGGGCGGCCTACCCCATAGAGATCCAGATCGGCGCGACCGAGGGCCGTTTCGCGGGGCGTTATCGGGACGTGGTGACAATCACCGTCATCCCGTACTGACAAGCGGTCGTTAACGTCGGTGCGCTATGAGCGCCTCTTGGAGGCGCGAGATGAGCAAGACGTTCGCCATCATGTGCTGCGCGGCGCTCGCGGCGGGGTCGGCCGCGGCCGACAGCTCGTTTTCCGTGCGTCTTGTCGCGCACGTGCCCGAGCGGTGCGTGGGCGGCGGCCTCGGCGACGGCCCAGGCCTCTTGATCCAACAGGACTGCAACATCGCGCACGTGGTTCGGCTGACCCCATCGCAGGGATGGTCCGGGCGCGTCGAATATCGCGGCCGCTCAGCCGACGTCCCCGTGGGCGGCGGCGCTGAGTTCGTGTTCGAAACGGTCGAGGCTGGCGTTTGGCCGGTGACGTTTTCCGCGACTGCGCCGACATCGGTGGTCGTCACGATCCTGCGCCATTAAGGATTCGCCGGCGCATCGGGACCGCTTGGCGCACCGGCGGATTGCTTTAGGGGCGAGGCGCCGATCGCGTGGCGCCAACGCGTCACTCGCGGCAGAAGCGGACCATGTCGTTGGCGGTGTCGCGGCTGATGTCCGGGCAGCAGATGGAGAAAACCTCGGTCCCGTGGATCGTGCCCATGATCTGGCGACAGCGCGCATGAACGCCCGCGCGCAGGAGCAGGCGGTAGAAGCCGACGCCTTCGTCGCGCAGGGGATCGCATTCGTTGACGCTGATGACGGTGGGCGGGAAGCCTTCGACGTCCCGCTCGGTCGCGAAGCCAGGCCAGGCGAGCGGATTTTTCCGTTCAAGCTCTTCGATCCCGTAGGCCATCGCGCCGCGATTGGAGTGCAGATCAAGCAGGATGCCGTTGTTCTCGGTCGAAGAGGGGTTGTGGGGCAGGGGCCATTGCCCGGCGATATAGGGACAGAGCGCATAGAGGCCCTTGACCTTGTCGAGATCGCCCGCCTGCTTGAGCGTCATCACCGTGGCGATCGCCAGATTGCCGCCGCCGCTTTCCCCCGCGATCACGATCCGGTCCGGATCGATGTTCATCGCGTCCGCATGCGCGCGCAGCCAGCGAAATCCTGAGACGCAATCGTTCAGGCCGGCGGGAAACGGCGCCACCTCCTCCGCCGATGATGGACGCAATGCGTTGCGGAAATCGACCATGACGACCGCCACGCCGCGCGCCGCGATGATCCGTCCCCACCCGCGATACATGCCGTTGAAGCACGACATCGACTGCATCCCGCCGCCGTGGATGTAGTAGATGCACGCCTGCCGCTCGGACGTCGCCGGCCGGATGATCTGCACCGCGATCGTGTTGCCGTCCGGGCTCGACACGAAACGCTCGCGGCTGACGGTGAGGCCCGCCGACGGCGCGTTGGCCTCGGTGTCGCACATCTGCAGCAGGCCCTCGAACGCCTTCTCCATCGCCAGCGCCGCTGGGCTGTTGGCCTCCTCAAGGAGCGCCTCCCGACTCGCGATGTCGCCGGGCGAGGGCCGGTCGGGTGCGACGAAGATCGCCTTGATGCGCGGATCGATGCGTGGATCGGCGGCGATGCGATTGGTCATGACGGATCCTGCTATGGTGACTCCGTACTGTTCCCGGCGGCCGGCGCTTTAGCAAGCGCGCACGCGGCCGCGCCCGAGTGCGGACGCGTCTTCGCTCAGCATCATTTATAGAAGCCCTCGCGCAGGTTGATGCCGTGCTCGACGTACATCTTCATCGCGCACAACATCCCGGTCCAGCCCTCGCAATTGCCGTATGAGCCCTGAAGGCCCTCCGGCGTTTTGCGCCAACCTTCCTCTGCGATCGACACCAGCGTGCGGCCGTCATCGAGCGGCGCGAACGTCATCGTCACGGTCGTCTTATAGTCGGCGCTTGGAGGTATGGCCTTGCCCGGCTCGGGCGGGGGACCTTCATACGCATCCCACTTGAGCACGATGCGCTCGTTCTTCACCACCTCGACCACCTCGACCGGAAACGCGCCGGGGAAGTCGGCGAAGTCCCAGATCACCGTGGCGCCGGGCTCGATGCGGCCCTTGGCGCCGCCGGTGGTGAAATAGCCCGACAATTTCGCCGGGTCCGCGACCGCCTCGAACACCTCCGCCACCGGCCGCGCGATCCGGCCCGTTACTCTGAACTTGAGGTCCATGGAACTGACTCCTGCGGCAGGCGCGCAGCGCCTAGCCATCGATCCATTTATGTTATACAAATATAACATGTCAACCGCCGCCTCTGCCTCCCGCCAGTCCGTTATCGAGTCCGGCCCGCCCGCCGCGAGCGCGGACGAAGAGGGCGATCTCGTCTTCAAGGCGCTTGCCGCGCCGCAGCGCCGCGCGCTGCTCGATGCGCTGAAGGATGCGCCGCAAACCACGGGCATGCTCTGCGCGCGCTTGCCCGGCCTCGACCGGTGCACCGTGATGCTGCACCTGCGCGTGCTCGAAGCGGCCGATCTCGTGATCGTGGAGCGCCGCGGCCGCGCACGCTGGAACCACCTCAACGCACTGCCGATCAAGCACATTCACGATCGCTGGATCGGCGCCTACGCAGCCCATGCCGCGGCCAAACTTGATGATTTGCGCGCCGCGCTGGAGGGTGACGCGGGCTGAACGCGTCAGGGGGGTCGCCGCTGGCGACCGGCGCCGGGGCGGCGCATGCTTCCGCGCCGTGCTTTTGTGGCGGTCGCCGTCATGCGGGCCGAAATGAGATCAGGCGTCCAAAAATTGCGACGGAGCGTCCGTATCGCGCGACGAGCGGGGCGCTTGGTCCGCGCATCAGCCGATAGGGTGGCCCGATGATCAGCCGCGTAGGGGCAACGGAAGGCAAGGCGGAGGCCAAGTTCGCGGAGCGGCGCGGCGACCAGGCGCGACACTGGCTGGTCCATGCCGGCTTCTGGGCGCTCTATCTCGGGTTCCGACACGCAGCGGCGACGTTCGGCGCGCCGCCGACGCCGCCGGAACTGGCCGAGTTCCCGTTCTTCACCAATCGCGCGCTGGCGGCGGCATGCTACGCGGTCGCGACCGGCGCGCTGCTGGCGCTATTCCTGTGGCGACGCAGCACGCGCCTCGGCGTCTGGCGCTACGCCATCCTCTTCGGCGGCGCGATCGCGCTGATGGCGCCGCTGCACGCCATCGAGGAATTCACCCCGCGCCTGTTCGCGCCCGACCTCGACAGCGAGCCTGGCAACATCTTCGCCTATGCGTTCTCGTTCGGCTGGGCGCTCCTGCTGTGGGCCACCGTGCAGGCGCTGATGGACTACCATCATCGCATCGTCGCGCAGGCGCAGCTGATCAACCGCGCCCAGGCGCTGGCGTTCGACGCGCAGCTCAAGATGCTGCACTACCAGATCAACCCGCACTTTCTGTTCAACACACTAAACGCGATCTCGACGCTGGTGCTTGAGCGCAAGGCCGACCTTGCCGAGCGCATGCTGATGCAGCTCTCCGGCTTCCTGCGCTACACCCTCGACCGCGATCCCAACGAGCTGGCGCTGCTGTCCGACGAACTCGCCGCGCAGCACAAATATCTGGAGATCGAGCAGACGCGGTTCGGCGACAAGCTTGCGGTCTCGTTCGATGCGACGCCCGAAGCTCGCCGCGCGCGCGTGCCAAGCCTTATTCTGCAGCCGATCCTGGAAAACGCGGTCAAGCACGCGATCACGCCGCGCGCCGATGGCGGCCGCATCGATCTCTCGGCATGGCGCGACGGCGAATATCTGCGCATCCGCATCGAAGACAACGGCCCGGGCCTTGCGCCCGTCAATCCCGGCGAACGCCGCGGCATGGGCCTCGCCAACGCGCGCGAGCGCCTGTCCGTCATCTATGGCCGGCGCGCCGGTCTCATCGCCAGCAATCGACCCCAGGGCGGGTGCTCGATCGAAGTCTGGCTCCCGTTTGAACAGGAGGCGATCCTTGAGCCAACCTCTGAGAGTCTTGCTGGCCGATGACGAGCCGCTGGCGCTGCGTCGGCTCCGGCTGGCGCTCGCAGCGATGCCGGACGTCGTTGTCGTCGGCGCCGCAGCCGATGGCGGCCAGACCATCCAGGCCATGCGCACGTTGCAGCCCGACGCCGTGCTGCTGGACATCAAGATGCCGATCGCGGACGGATTTGAGGTCGCCGATGCGGTGGAGGATGCGGGCGGCCCTGCGGTGATTTTTGTGACGGCGTACGATTCTTACGCGCTGCGCGCGTTCGAAACCTCCGCCGTCGATTACCTCCTGAAGCCGGTCGAGTTCGATCGTCTTGCCGCAGCGCTGGAGCGGGCGCGGGAGCGTCGCGCAGCGCAGGACGCCGGGCGCCGCGCGCAGGAACTGGCGGAGGTGCTGGAAGCGCTGCGCCGTGAATCGCGCGGGCGCGACGGCCCCAGCTATGAGCGTGAATTCTGGATTCGCGAACGCGGCCGCTTCTTCCGCGTGCCGGTCTCCGAGATCGAACGGATCGAGGCGGAGCGCGATTATGTGCGCCTGCATTGGGAAGGGCGCACCCTGCTCTACCGCGAGACCATGACCAATCTTGAGGAGCGGCTAGATCCGGAGATGATGCTGCGCGTGCACCGCTCCGCGTTCGTGAATTGGGGCCGTCTGCGCTCGGTGCGGCGCGATCTCGGCGGACGCTTGTTCGCCGTGCTGGCCAGCGGCGCGGAAGTGCCGGTGAGCCGCGCCTACGCCGCGCGCGTGTTGGCCGAACTCAAGACCCGCCCCGCGCCGGCCGACACCTGAAAGAAGGCGCGGCGCCGGGGGGCGCCGCGCGAAGGCATGCTTGCAGGGTTTGACAGGGCGAACGGCGCGGGCGGGACGAAGCTAGGGGTTGCCCGAACAGCGCCATTGCGGCTGCACTTGAGGAGATGCCGTCGAGCGCGGGATTGGATGCGCGGCTTCAGCGGCTGGACCAGCGTGCGAAAATGGCTGTGGGCAGAAGCCGGTCGTCGTTCGCGTGCGGGAGCGCCATCTCTCCGAACGTCCATTGGCCCGGCAGCGGCATCGCCGCCTGCGCCGTTTGCGCAAGCGCGAGCGGGGTCAGGCGAACGGCGTAGACAGTGAGAATGAGGAACCGGTCCGCGCCGCCGTGATCGAGGAGCGCGGCGCAGTCGGACAACAGTTCGCTCAGCTTCTCTTCGATCCGCCACGTCTCCCCTTTCGGCCCGCGTCCATATTTGGGCGGATCGAGGATCACGCCCTGGTAGCGTCGGCCGCGCCGGATCTCGCGCTTCACGAAGGCGTGCGCGTCGTCCACGATCCAGCGAATGGGCGCCGCGTCGAGGCCGGCGGCGGCCTGGTTCTCGCGCGCAAAGGCGATCGCGCGCTTCGACGCGTCGACATGCGTGACGCGCCCGCCTGCACGCGCACACGCGAGCGAGGCGAGCCCGGTGTAGCCGAAGAGGTTGAGGGTCTCGCCGTTGGCGTTCGCGCGCGCCGCCGCGAAGCGCCAATGCACGCTGTGCTCGGGAAAGACGGCGAGGTGCCTGAACGGCGTCGTGCGCGCATGGAACGTGAGCCCGTCCCATTGCATCGGCCAGGACTCCGGCAGCGCGCGCGTCGTGCGCCACCGCCCTGCGGCGTCGTCATCGTCGCCGACGGCGTTGGCGGAGAACACGGCGTCAGCGTGCGCCCAGTCGCTTTCATCCGTCCGCGGCGCCCAGAGCGCCAGCGGCTCGGGGCGCACGAACGTGTACGGACCGACGCGCTCAAGCTTCCGCCCCGCGCCGCTGTCGAGGAGCGCGTAGTCGCGCCAATCGTCGGCGACGAGGGTGGTGAATTCAGGCGCCGTCATAACCGCGCCTGCGCCAGACGTCGTAGACCATCAGAGTGGTCGCCATCGCCAGGTTGAGCGAATCCGCGCGTCCGCGCATCGGGATGCGCACGAGCGCGTCGCAGGCCCCCTCGATGGCGGCCGGCAGCCCCGCCTGCTCGTTGCCCATAAGGATAAGCGTGCGCGCGCCGATCGGCGCCGCGTCATGGCGCTGGTCTGCGCGCAGCGAGGCCGCGAGCATCGTGAAACCGGCGCCGCGGCGCCACTGCTCCAACTCTGAGAAATCGGCCCGCGCGACGGGGACGGCGAAGATCGATCCCATGGTCGCCCGCACGCATTCCACGGAGAACGGATCGCAGCTCTGCCCGATGAGCGCGACGCCTGCGGCGCCGGCCGCATCGCATGTGCGCAGGATTGCGCCGAGATTGCCGGGATCGCGCGGTTCATAGAGCGCAACCGCAAACGGGGCGTCCGTGAACGCTTCAAGCGCCGACCAGCGCTGACGATAGGCGGAGATCACGGTTTGCGGATTGTCGCGCCGGGCGATCTGGCCGAGGATTCTCTCGGTTGTGATCATCACGCGGACGCCGCGTCCCCCGGCTTGATCGACGAACGTCCTGATGTGCGTCCGCGCCAATGCGCTGTCCGCGACTGCGACGATTTCTGGCCAGATCCCCTGGTCGGCCGCTTCAAGCGCGAGCCGCGCCCCTTCGGCCAGGAAAAATCCGCTCTCAGCACGGCCCTTCTTCGTGTGCAGCGATTTGAGCAGCGCGACCGAAGGATTGGCGCTCGATGTGATGCTCAGCGGCGCGCGGGCGCGTGCGCCGCCGCCGTCAGGCGATCCGGCGTTAGAGCGCGGCATGCGTGCCGATCGTGGAGAGGCGCGGGCTCAACTCTCTGGGTTTTCCGGTTCCGGGCGGGCGTGATGGACGCTAAGGGATGGAATGGCAAGCGGCGAGACCGGCGCCGCGCGATAAGCTGCAATGAGGCGCGATGCTGGCGTTGATCCTGTCCCAATTGGCGCTTTATGCGGGCGCGGCGCTGATCGGTTTTGCGCTCGGCTGGCGAATGCGGGCGTTGCGTCACATGCTGGTGGCGAACGCGCTGGAGCGTGATCTCGACGATCTCCGCGCCGCGGTCGGGGAGGCGCATGTGCGCCGCGCGACCCGCTGATGGCGGCGGTGCAATCACAACGGCTTTGGCCGTATTTCTGGACGGCGCTTGGCGCGATCTTGGTGGTCGTGCTCGTGGCGATGCTGGGAGGACACCCCGCCGCGCCCGTGGGCGTTGAGCGCGGGCTGAAGGCGCAGGTGGAGGCCGCGCTCGAGCGCGCCGGCGTGCGCAACGTCAGCGTGGAGATGGATGGCCAGACCGCGCTGCTGTTTGGCGTCGCCGAGACCGAGGAAGCGCGCATCGATGCGGTGGAGGCCGCGCGCGCGGCCGCCGGCCCGGGCGGGCCGGGGGCCGGCGGCGTCACGCGGGGGGAGGCGTCCAATCTGAGCGTCGGGCGCCCGCTGTCGCCGTATGCGTGGCGCGTGACGCGTGGAGAGAGCGCTGTCGTTCTCAGCGGCGCAGCGCCGACGCCGCGCGTCCAGCGGACGCTTCTGGAGCGGGCGAGGGCGGCGTTCCGCGGCCTGGACGTGACCGACGAAACCCGCATCGCACCGGGGGCGCCGAACGCGCAATGGTCGGCGATCGCGCAGGACGCGATCGATCAGCTGGCCAAGCTGCGCCGCGGCGAGGCGCGTCTGAACGATGCGCGCCTCGTGATCCTGGGCGACGGCGAGGTCGGCGCGGTGGAGCAGGTGCAGGCCTTCTACAGCCAGCCGCTGCCCGCGCCCTATCGCGCGCGGGTGGAGACGACGGTGACGGGCGAGGGGCTCGGCATCGCCGATCTGGGCGACGTGGATCTCTCCGCGAACGCCGGCGCTGAAGCCTGTCAGGCGGCGTTTCGGCGGATGATGGAGCGCAACGTGATTAATTTCGCCACCGGCTCGGCGGAGATCGATGCATCGAGCCTGCGGCTGCTCGATCAGCTCGCATCCATCGCCCTGCGCTGCGACAGCTTCAGCATCGAAATTGCAGGCCACACCGACAATGTCGGCCCGCGCGAGGCGAATGTTGATCTGTCCAACCGGCGTGCGCGGGCGGTCGGCGCTTACCTGTTGGAGCAGGGCGTGTCGGCGGGGCGGCTGAGCACGATCGGCTACGGCCCCGACCGTCCACGCCAGAACAACGCCACCGCCGTCGGGCGTTCCGCGAACCGACGGATCGAATTCACAGTCCAGGATTAGACGGACGCGAAGAGAGCTTGTGGAGACGCGCCAATGGCGTTCCTGATCAGTCAAATGTGGGCCCCATTGCTGCTGGTGCTGGTGATCGCCGCGGCCATGGGCTGGATGTGGCATGCGATCCGCTCCAGCGCGCGGCTGCGCGATATGGAATCCGAGCGCGAGACACTGCGCCGCGAACTCGTCGACTTCGTCGAGCCCGACGATCGCGATGACCGCGCCGAGGAATACGTGCGTGCGATCGAAGTGATGCGCACGCGCGAGTCCGTCGCCGAGGCGCGCTGGGCTGAACTCGAGCATCACCTGACCGAAGTGAAGGCGCAGCGCGACGACTACGCGGGGCGCGCCGCCGAGCTCGAACGGGCGCTGGAGCGTCTGCGCGATGCGCCACAGCCGGCGCCCGTCGCACGCGACGAAGATCGCGCGCGCATCGAGGCGCTGGAGTCTGAGGTCTCCCGTCTCAACGCAGCGCTCGCGGCTGCGCCGAAAGAAGATGACCGCGTGCGTCCCTTGGCGTGGCGCGCGCGCTATTTCGAAGCCCGCACGCGCTATCTTGAGGGCGAGGGACGCGCGGCCGCGCCGACGCCGGGCGTGACCGCGCTCGCCGCGCTTGAATCCGAGCGCGACGCAGCGCGCGCGGAAGCGCAGGACTGGCGCGCCCGCGCCGAAGCGCCGCGCGAGACCGACGAATTGACCGCCCTCAAATGGCGCGCGCGGTATCTTGAAGCGCGCACGCGCTATCTGGAGAGCCAGGCGCGCGAAGCGTCGCCCCCTGTCGATGAGGAAGCCGCGCGCCGCGCGCACTGGCGCAAGCGCTACCTGGAGCGACGCAATGCGCATCTCGAAATGCGGATGCGCACGCTCATCGCTGCGCCGGAAGAGGATTCAGTCAGCCGCCGCCTGCAATGGCGCGCTCGTTATCTCGATGCACGCGTGCAGCATCTCGAAGCAAAGCTGGCTGCGCCGGTCGAAGCGCCTGCGCCGATCGAAGCCGCAGCGCCGATCGAGGCGCCAGAGCCGGCCCCGCTCGTGCCGCATGGCGACGAAGTCCGTCCAGCGCCGCTGCCTGCGCCGCGACAGGGCGCGCCGGACGACCTCACGCTCATCGTCGGCGTGGGGCCAAAGACGGAAGTCACGCTGCATGCGCTGGGCGTCTATCATTTCGATCAGATCGCGGCCTGGACGCCGGCGAACATTGCGTGGGTGGATCAGTATCTGCGCTTTCGCGGCCGCATCGTGCGGGAGCGCTGGGTGGCGCAGGCCGACGATCTCGCGCGC
>WGOB01000057.1 GCA_016124255.1 Alphaproteobacteria bacterium
ATTACCCAAACGTCTCCGACACGCGGCCGCTTTATCGCACGCGCGACGGCGGCGCGACGTGGACCCCGATCGAGGCTGACGGCGGCGACATCCTCAGCGGCGTCTGCGGCATCGACATCGTGACGGAGCAGCGCATCTTTCAGGGCGAGCTCCGCACGGCTGCGATCGTGCACGCCGCGGGGCGCGTCGGCGGGCCGGCCGCGATGCTGCGCTCCGAAGACGGCGGCGAAACATGGCGCGCGATTGATCTCTCCGCGCAGGCGGGGATGATCCTCGACGTCAAATTCCTCGACGCCAACACGGGCTTCATCTGCGCGGCGACTTCGAGCGACCTTGCGCAGGCTTACGCTGCAATCCTGCGCACGCGGGACGGCGGCGAGACGTGGTCTGAGGTTTATCGCTCCGAACGCACCCATGAGAATTGCTGGAAGATGTGCTTCCCGTCGGCAAATGTCGGCTACGCCACGGTGCAGAATTATGCCGACGGCGCAACAAGCCGGGTGCTGGTGAAGACGACCGACGGCGGGGCCAGCTGGCGCGAACTGCCGCTCGTGGACGATGCGCGGGTGCGCGAATTCGGCATCGGTTTCGTCGACGAGCAATGGGGGTGGATCGGAACGACCACCAGCGGTTTTGAGACGCGCGACGGCGGCGTCAGCTGGGCGCCGGTCGACATGGGACGCGCGGTCAACAAGATCCGCATCGTCCGCAACGGGTCCGCCGCGCGCGCCTACGCCATCGGCGTGGACGTCTATCGCCGCGATCTGGGCTGACGCCCTACGCTTTTTGCACCGCGGGGCGGCGACGCGCCGGCTCGCCTAAACTGTGGCGTCTCGGCTCCGGGGGATATAACGGAGGCGCTCATGAAAGCGCTGTCTTCGGTCTTCTCCGCCCTTGGCGTTGTGGTCGCGGTTCTATCTATCGTGTCCCTGGCCCAACGCTGGTTTACGCTCACGCTGTCGGAAGCCGCCGACGATGTCTTGGGCTATTACCGAACGATCGCAGACCAGGCCAAATGGCTGCTATTCGATTGGTGGACGCCGCATCTGTTCGCGGGCTGGACACCGCCATCTTGGGTCATCGACGCCATCGCGCTTTGGGCGTTGGCGACGGCGGCGGTTCTGCGCGGGGTGTCCCACGTCATTGCAGAACGGAACCGCTTTTGGGAGAACGACTTCGCCGCGCCGGAGGAAGCGCAATTCACCAAGGAGCATGTCGCCGACGCGGTGCTGTTCGCGCCGCTTCGACTGATTCAATTCCTGATCCGCCAGGGCCAGACTATCACCCAGCCGACATATCTCTACGTGCCGCTCCCGTTCCACTTCAACGCCACCGTGCTCACGGTCGTGTCGAGTCCGCGTGACGGGGACCTTGCACGCCTGCGCGCAAACGCAGTCGGCGCGATTGCGGCGTGCTTTGCGCCAGTCCTTGCAGCGGCTGCGTTCTTCTTCTGGAACGCCTTCATGCTTTGAGCGCCAACCTCAGCGTGGGTGCAGCGTGTTTTCGGTCGTCTCGAACTCGGCGTGCACGCCGGAGCGGCCGAGCGCCTGGAGGCCGCTGTCGATCGCCATCAGATGCGTCGCGAGCCGCTCCTTCAGCTCAGGCTGCACGTCGCTGCGCTCGGACATCCATTTGGCCACGATGTGGAGTCCAAAAGCGGCGTGGATCGCGATGCGCTCCACTGCGTCCTGCCGTTCCATCGGCGTCTCCTCTTCAGGTTTCGAACCGCACGCCGGTCATGCGTTCGCTCAAGGTCCACAGCCGGTCGGCCGTATCCGGATCGATCGCCCACGGGCGCACGCCTGCCCATGTCTGTGCATCCGCAGGAACGGCTTCGGCGATGTCGCAATCCTCGCAATAGACGCCGCCTTGGCCCTGCAGCTGAGGCGAGACGGCGCACCAGACGCTGGTGGCGGCGCCTTGCTCAGGCGTCTTGAAGCGCTCGTTCACGCGGCCTTCGGAATCGATCCAGCCCATGGCGATCTTTTCTTCCTCGGGCATGAAGCGCTGGAGGTCGGTCATGATCCCGCCAGGGTGCACCGCGAAGGCGCGCACGCCATGCGGCGCGCCACGTTTATCCAAGCCGACGGCGAACAGCGCGTTGGCGGATTTTGCGCGGCCGTAGGATTCCCACTTGTCGTACGGCGTCGTCTCGAAGCTCGGATCGTCGAGGTTCACCGGCGCGCGCCGGTGGCCGATCGAGGAGAGCGAGACGACGCGGGCGCCGTTCGCCGCCTTCAGCGCCGGCCAGAGCCGCGCGGCGAGATGGAAGTGGCCCAGATGGTTGGTGGCGAATTGCGCCTCGTAGCCGCGCCCGTCCCGCATCAGGGGCGCCGCCATGATCGCAGCGTTGTTGATGAGGATGTGCAGCGGGCGCTTGCTGGCGAGAAAGCGCTCGGCGAACGCGTCGATGCTTTGGGAATCCGCCAGATCGAGCGCCTCCTGCTCCACATTCGCCACGTCGGCGAGCGCGGCCTTGGCCTTATCCGGCGTGCGCGCGGGTACGATCACCGTGGCGCCGGCGCCCGCCAGCGCGCGCGTCGTTTCAAGTCCCAGACCCGCATAGCCGCCGGTGACGATCGCGATCTTGCCGTTGAGATCGGCGCCGGCGCAGGCCTCTCGCGCCGTCGTGCGCGCGCCAAAGCCGGAGCCGATGGGTTTCTGGGCCGTCATGCGCCGCCTCCTCTGATGGGTCGCCGGCATCTTGCCCGCTTTCCCCGGAGGGCGCCAATGCGGGCTGGAAACCCCGGTCCTAGGCGTTGACGACGAGGCGCAGGAAGTCCGCGTCCGACCAGCGCGGCGCACGGCGCAGGCCGCGGAACCTCGCCTGGCGCACGATGATGAGATCGCGTTCGCGCGACAGATAAAGCCGCTGATTGCCTGCGCCTGCGGCCATGACGAAATCGGTGTAGCCGGCGAGATCGGCGTCGCGGGGAATGCCTGCGCCGGGGCCCGGCGGAATGAGCCCGGGGCGCAAGAGCCACCAGGCGAGGCCGTAGCCTGGATTGGCGCGGCTTGGGACGAAGCATGCGTCGAGGGCTGCGGGATCCACCAGCTGGCTGGCGCCTGCGCGACCGCCGTCGATGACGAACCGTCCGAACACGGACCAATCGCGCGCCGTGAAGCCCGCGCCCTGGGGCATGTGCGCCATGCCGTCGGCGCCTCTGCGCCAGTGCGTGGGGGCGATGTTGAGCGGTTCGAAGACCCGCCGGCGCAGGTACCCCAGCGGATCGGCGCCGGTTTTCCGGCGCATGATCTCGCCGAAGATCTGAAACGGCGTCGCGCCATATTGGAAGCGCTGACCGCGCTCGTAGGGCGCGATCGCGTCGATCGCCTGCGCGTAGGTCGGCGGGCGCCCGATGGGGCCGCCGATACCGCTGGTGAGCGACAGGAGATCGCGCAGCGTGATGCGGGCCTTCCGCGGATCGCTGCGCCATTCTGGCAGGGTCTCGGCGGCGGGCTCATCCCAGGCGAGCAGCCGATCCAGCGCCGCCGCTGCGGCCATGACGCCGGTGAAGCTCTTCGTGCCGCTGGCGAGTTCCCAGCCCTGCGTCGGCCCGCCGGGGGGAGGATAATCCTCAAACACCGTCCGGCCGCGCTCGATGATCAGCAGCGATACGCCGAGGCGTTCCGCGGAATAGGCTGCGGCGGCGGCGAAACGCTCGCCCTGAGCGCGGGCGCGCGGCGCCAAGGCGAAGGCGGCGCCGGCGATCAGAAACGACCTGCGGTCCATGCGCGGATTGAACGCCTGCGCCGCCCTCATCCGTCGGCTCATGTTTGCAGCGCGCGCACCGCGGCGCCGATCGCTTCGATCGGATGGGCGGCGGTCTTGGCGCGCATGGCCTTGAATGTCGCGCCGCCGGCGCGATGCTCCGCCATCCAGGCCCGCGCGAAGGCGCCGGAGCGCACATCCTCCAGCACGCGCTTCATTTCGGCGCGTGTGGCGTCGGTGATGATGCGCGGGCCGACGACATATTCTCCGTACTCAGCGGTGTTGGAGATCTTGAGGTTCATGCCGGCGATGCCGGCGGCGTGGATGAGGTCGGCGGTGAGCTTGGCCTCGTGCAGGCATTCGAAATACGCCATCTCCGGGGGATAGCCGGCGTCGACAAGGGTTTCGAACGCCGCGCGGATGAGTTCGGCGAGGCCTCCGCACAAGACCACCTGTTCGCCAAAGAGGTCGCACTCGCACTCGGCCTTGAAGGTCGTCTCGATCATCCCGGCGCGGCCGCAGCCGATCGCTGCGCCATAAGCGAGCGCGGTGTGAAAAGCCTCGCCGCTCGCGTTCTGATGCACTGCCACGATGCAGGGCAGCCCGCCGCCTTTCTCGTAGGCGGCGCGCACCGCGGGGCCCGGGCCTTTCGGCGCGACCATGGCGACATCGACATGGGAAGGCGGCGCGACGAAGCCGAAATGCACCGAGAAGCCGTGACAGAACAACAGCGTCGCGCCGGACCGGAGCGCGGGCGCGATCTCGCGGGCGTAAATCTCCTCGTGCGTCTCGTCCGGCGCGAGCATCATCAGCACGTCCGCCCACGCCGCCGCTTCGCGCACCGAGGTCACGCGCAAACCCTCCGCCTCCGCGTTTGCGATCGACGGGGAGCCCGGCTTCAATGCGATCGCCAAATCCGCCACGCCGGAATCGCGCAGATTGAGGGCGTGCGCGGCGCCCTGGCTGCCGAAGCCGACGATCGCCACGCGCTTTTCCCTGATCCGCGCGATATCGGCGTCGCGCTCGTAGAACACTTTCATTCGCCCTCTCACGAAACCACGCAAACGGCGATTGGCCAGTGCGCCAGCGCACCCTACATCGCGTGGATGAGCAATCCACCCGCGTTGGCGCAGGCGGTCGTGCGGTTCTGGCGCGAAGCCGGCCGCGAAGCCTGGTTCGCCAAAGACGAAGCGTTCGACGAGGCGATCCGCTCCCGTTTCGAAAGCCTGCATCACGCCGCCGCACGCGGCGAATGCGGCGCCTTTGAAGAAAGCGCCGAGGGCGCGCTCGCGCTGGTGCTGCTGCTCGATCAGTTTCCGCGCAATCTCTATCGCGGTTCGGCGCATGCGTTCGCGACCGACGCGCTGGCGCGCAACGCCGCGACGCGCGCGATCGGACGCGGGTTCGACGCCGACTTCGAGGAGATTTTGCGCTGCTTCTTCTACCTGCCGTTCGAGCATTCTGAGGACGCCCGCGATCAAGCGCGCTCGATGGCGCTGTTCGCCGCGCTCGGTAACGAAGAATACACCCGCTACGCGCAGGTGCACGCCGACATCATCGCGCGGTTCGGTCGGTTTCCGCACCGCAACGCCGCGCTCGGGCGCGCGTCCACCGCCCAGGAAACGGCGTTTCTGCGAGAGGGCGGGTTCCACGGCTGAACCCGGCGCTCAGTCCCGGTTCATCCGGGTTTAGATTTATTCGTGTAGATGATCGCGGGTGTGCCCGCCGTCACATTGCATCAGCGGCGCCGACGCTTATGTGAGCGTCGCAAAGACAAGATGGGGCTTCCGCCATGTTGGAAATGAAGATCATGACGATCGTGTTCGCGGTGTTCGGCGCAGCGCCCCTGCTCTACGTCGTCGCGCAGCAAACGGTCTAGTCCGCGGCGTCGAACGGGTCGTCCGCCTACAGATTGTTACTCGCGCGCTGCGCGACCGCTAGTCCTGGTTCGCGATTTCCACAACGTAGCGCCACTCTCCGTCCAGATTGCGCCTCCAGACGGTCACATAGCGCGACGTCCGGGTTTCGCCGTTGAAGGTCGTGCTCCCGCGGCCCCAGGTCCAGCCCATGTCGCCGCGGTCCGACACCTGGGCCGCTTCCGGCGCCCAGCTCAGCGCTGCGCCCTGCGGCCAACTGGACCAGAATTGCGACACTGCACGGCGGCCCTGCGCCGGGTCCTGGCCCGGCACGAATTGATGAGCGTCGTCGGCGGCGAAGTGCGCGAAAGCCGCGGCCACGCCGGCACGCTGGGCCATCTCGCTGAAAGCGCGGTCGGCATCCATGAGCTCCCTCACCGCCGCCTCCCGCATGTCCTCTTCGGTCTGTGATCCCGCGAGAGCCGAAACCGCGCTGGCGAGCTGGCTGGCGGGGTCCGCGCCCAGGCAGTCGCGGCTGAGACTGGTCTGGCGGTCGCCGACGAGTATCTCGATGAACGCGCGCTCCCCGCGGGGGCAAGCGCCGTCCTGGCCGCCTGCGGTGGCCACGGCGACCGCCGAGCGCGCCAGGCGCTCGATCTCGCCGCGCTGTTGGCTGGTCAGCGCCCGCACGAGCGGGGTGTCGGGCCCCCACATCCACCAGCCGTTTGTCGGATGTCCGGTGAACCGGCGCAGATAGAGCCTGGCCCGCTCGGCTCCGTCGATCCGGATCACCCGCGCCACGCCGCCGCTGTTGGGGGCGATCGTCACGCGAACCGCGAAGGCGAGGCCTTCCGCGGCCAAGGTGGGCCGCCCGCCGGTGGTGGGCAGCGTATCGTTGACGGCCAGCTGCTGGGCCCAGTCCGGACCGCGGCTGAGCCCGCCCTGCGCCAGCGCCGATCCCGCCGCCAACAGCGCCGCCGCCGCCAATCCCGCCATCACTCTCATCGCCGCCCTCGCGCTCCGCCAAAGGCGGGAGACATGCCCAGGGCCGCGCCGGCGGGCAAGCCCGCGGCTGCGCTCAACGCGCCTTGCGGAGACGGCGCTCCATCTCCACGAGCCAGTCGGCGCCGCGCTCGCCGATCGGCAGATCCGGGTAGCGGGAGCGCATATTGGAGGAGAGCTCGGCGGCGATGCGGAAGCCGGAAGAGTTGCTCTTGCGCACGCCGCTCATCAGCCGCGTCAGCATGCGCTGACGGCGGCGGGGATCGATGGCGGTCTGCACTTCGCTGACCAGCAGGCGGCGGCAATCCTGCATGAATTTCATCGCCGCTTCGGTTGAAGGCGCCGTCGGCGTCAACTGCTCCACCTGATAGAGGCCGAACAGCACCGCATCGAGCACGGGCGGGCGATAGCCTTGGAAGGCGCCGGGCTTCTCCTGGCCATGCGCGTCGGGCGCTAGATTGGGGAAGAACATCCGGCCGCGGTCGGCCAGGGCGGAGAGCCGCCACGATAGCTTCGCCAGCGGCTCGGCCAGCATGGCGCGGTTTGCCGCGGCGGTGTGCGCGCGCGCGAGCCACACGCCTTCGCTCAGCGCGTCGATCGCCTCATGGGCCCAAGCGAGCACGTCGCGATCGATCTCGGCCTTCATCGTCTCGGCCTGAAGCGCGGTCTGCTTCGAGACGACATTCCAATTGAGGATCAGGGAAAAAAACGCGATGGCGGCGCTGACGGCGGCCACCCATTCGTTGACGCCCCAATTGCGGACGTAGTCCTCAACCGCCGTTACGATCGTCATCTTCGCTTCCCCGCGTGCGCCGCACCTTAGCCGGGGGCGTTGCGCAGCGGCAATGCTCGCCGCGGGAACCAGCGCCGCCGAGGCGCGAAACCGGCCGTGCAATTCGCGTCTCGGGCGGGTTTATGAGCAGTATTTAAGGCGTCGGCGGCGCGCTCAGGTGCGCAAGCGCCCCGGCGCGGCGCGCGTCCAAGGTCTCCTCATCGACACGGCGCCAACCGGCGCGGAGTTGGTTGCCGATCCAGGTGAACTGGCGCTTGGCGTAGCGGCGCGTGTCCTGCTGCGCGCGGCGGACGGTTTCCGCCAGATCGATCTCACCGCGAAGATGCGCCGCCAGCCAGGGCAGCCCGTGCGCCTTCATCGCCGGGAGGCTGGCATCCAAATCGCGCGCGATGAGGGTGCGCGCCTCCTCCAGGGCGCCGCCGCGGATCATCGCGGCGAAGCGCGCATCTATACGCGCATAGAGCGCGGCGCGTTCAGGCGTCAGTGCGATGCCGCGCCAATCCGCAAGCGCCGGCGCCGACGCAAACGATGCAAGGGGCCGACCAGTCTCCTCCAGAACGCTCAGTGCACGGAGGATGCGCGGCGCGTCTTGAGGGCTCAGCCGCGCCGCGCCCGCCGGATCGCGCACTGCGAGCGCGGCGTGCAAGGACGGCGCGCCAGTCTCCGCCAGCTGCGCCGCGAGCCGTGCGCGCACCATCTCCGACGCGGGCGGCGCGGCGATCAAGCCTTCGGTGAGCGCCTTGAAATAGAGCCCCGTCCCGCCGACCAGGATCGGCGTGCGCCCGCGCGCGCTGACAGCGGCGATCGCCGCCTTCGCGTCGCGCACCCAGCGTCCGACAGAATAGCGCTCGGCGGCGTCGACGACGCCGAAAAGGTGGTGAGGATGGGCGCGCTCCTCCGCCGGCGTCGGGCGCGCCGTCAGGATGCGCAGATCACGATAAACCTGCATGGAATCGGCGTTGACGATCTCGGCGTCGACCGCATCGGCCAGCGCCAGCGCCAGCGCCGACTTGCCGCTCGCGGTCGGCCCCATGATACAGAGCACGCGATTCATCGGGAGCCTCATGACCCACGCCCTCGTCTTCGTCGCCGCCGACCGGCCAAGCTATTTCGAGGCGGTGCGCATGCTCGGGCGCGCGGCGCTGAAGCGCAAGCTGGCGCCCCCGCGCGTGCTCGGGGCGTGGGAGGCGGCGGAGTGGGACTATGAGAGCGTCGATTCCGAACTTGCGGAGGAAGCCGCTGAAGCGGTCGCGGGGTTGGCGGTCGACTGGGCGCTCGTGCCGATCGAGAACCGGCGCAAGCGGCTTCTGGTGGCCGACATGGATTCCACGATCATCACCGTGGAATGCCTCGACGAGCTTGCGGACTATGCCGGGCTCAAGGCGGAGATCGCGGCCATCACCGAGCGCGCGATGCGCGGGGAACTTGTGTTCGAGGACGCGCTGCGCGCGCGCGTCGGCAAGCTGAGAGGCCTGCCGCTCGATGCGGTGCAGCGCTGCTATGACGAGCGCGTGCGGTTGACGGGGGGCGCGCGCACGCTCGCGCGGACCATGGCCGCACACGGCGCCCGCTGCGTGCTCGTCTCCGGCGGCTTCACGTTTTTCACGGCCCGCGTCGCCGCGGCGGCGGGCTTCCACGCGCACTTCGCCAACACGCTTTGCGATGACGGCGCGGCGCTCACGGGCGCGGTCGTGGAGCCGATCCTGGGACGCGCGGCGAAGCTTGCGACGCTGGAGCACGAAGCGGCGGGGCTTGCGCTTTCACCCGGCGACGCGCTCGCGATCGGCGACGGCGCCAATGATCTCGACATGATCCGCGCCGCCGGCTTCGGCGTCGCCTTTCGCGCGAAGCCGATCGTCGCGGCCGAGGCGGATGCGCAGATCACCCACACCAGCCTGGAAACCGCGCTCTACTTTCAGGGCTACGCGCGACGGGAGTTTGCGACGGACTAGAGCAACATCCGACCTACTGGAATCGCTTTGCGATTCCGAGGTCGGATAAAGTTGCTCTATATTCAAATGTGTAGAGCATCTTTTTCCGACCATGCGATCGCAGGGGCGATCGCGTATGGTCGGAAGATGCTCTAGGATTGCGGGCCGCGCTCTTGGCCGGCTGCGGCAATGCGGGCTGGAAGCCCGCGGTCCCTCAGCGCCGGGTGCGCAGGCTGCGGAAGGTCATGTGGCCGTCGCGTTCGACCCGCAGCAACAGCGGGCGGCCCTGCGCCTGCGCGCGTTCCGCCAGCGCGCGCGCCTGGCCGATCGACAGCACCGGTTCGAACGACATCTCCACGATCACGTCGCCGACGAGCAGCTTATTGTGCGCATCGCTCGACGGATCGATCGAGGTCACCACCAGGCCGCGCGCATCGCCCTCAAGCTGGAAGCGGCGGCGGACGTCGCCGTTGAGCTCGGCGATGCTCACGCCCATGACGCGCCCGCTCGTCAGCCGGCCAGCGGGACCGGGGTTGAGTTCAAGCCCGCCGTCCGACATCGCGCCTGACGCGACCTGCGATTCCGCAAGCTGCTGGATCATCACGTTGAGGTTCATCCGGCGGCCAGCGCGGAGGACGCCGACGGCCACGACGCCGCCGATCTCCGCGTCGGCCACCGCGCGCGTCAGCGCGCGGGTATCGGCCACTGGACGGCCGCCGAAAGAAAGCACGATGTCGCCGCGGCGCAGGCCTGCACGCTCGGCGGGGCCGCCGGGGGTGATCTGGGAGATGATCGCGCCGGCGGGTTGCGACAAACCGTTGCGCTCCGCGATCTCGGGCGAGAGCGGGCGCAGGCGCACGCCCAGCCAGCCGCGACGCGCCTCGCCATAGCGCAGGATCTGATCGATCACCGGCTGCACAAGCTGCGAAGGCATGGCGAAGCCGACGCCGACGGAGCCGCCGGTCGGCGATACGATGGCCGTGTTCACGCCGATGACGTCGCCGTCCATGTTGAAGAGCGGACCGCCCGAATTGCCGCGGTTAATGGCCGCGTCGGTCTGGATGAAATCGTCGTAGCGGCCGGCGTCGATGTTGCGGTTGCGCGCGGAGACGATGCCGAGCGTCACGGTGCCGCCGAAGCCGAAAGGGTTGCCGATCGCCAGCACGAGGTCGCCCACGCGGGCGGCGTCGCTGTCGCCGAACGCGACAAACGGCATGGCGCGGCGTGCGGTAATGCGGAGCACGGCGAGATCGGTGGCGGGATCGCGCCCGACGATCGTGGCTGGAAAGCGCTCACCGGTGTTGAGCACGACTTCGACGGTGTCGGCGCGCTCAATAACGTGATTGTTGGTCACCACCACGCCGTCTGCCGAGATGATGAAGCCGGACCCCAAGGAGGTGATGCGGGCGGCGGAATCCTCGTCGTCGTTGAAACGCTCAAGGGGCGAGCCGCGGGGAAAGCGCGGGAGTTCGCCGCCGCCGTCGATGCGCTGGGCGGTTGCGATGTTCACCACCGCCGGCGACAGCCGCTCGGCCAGATCGGCGAAACCCTGGGCGGGCACGCGCTGTTGCGCCAGCGACATGGGCGCCGCAACGGCGAGCGCCAGAGCCGCCAACAGAACCGAAAACACTCTCATCGACGAAGCTTTAGCGCCGCGCGCGGGCGGCGCAATGGAGGCGCTGCGGCTTTCGCGCGAGAGGGGCTGCGGCGCCCGCCGAAATCGCTCTAGCGGCCGCCGCCTTCCTTGTCGCGCATGTAGCGGAAGAACTCGCCCTCAGGCGGGATAATGATCTGGCGTCCCTCCGGGATCGCCTCCTCGTAGGCGCGCATCGAGCGATAAAAGGCTGCGAACTCCGCATCGCGACCGTAGGCGCGGGCGAAAATCTGGGCGCGTTCGCCGTCGCCGACGCCGCGGGTGCGCTCGGCTTCCTCGCGCGCTTCAGCGGCGATGATGGTGACGTCGCGGTCGGCCGCAGCGCGGATGCGGGCGGCCTCTTCCTGGCCCTCCGCGCGCAGGCGCGCGGCTTCCTGGGCGCGGTCGGAGCGCATGCGCTCGAACACCCGCTCGGTCGTCTGCTGCGGCAGTTCCGCTTGGCGGATGCGGACGTCGACCACGCGGGCGCCGAGCGCCTCGGGCGCCTCGCGGTTCAACTCGTTCTCGATCGCCTGCATCAGGCGGGCGCGGTCGGTGCGGATGATCGCATTCGATTCCGCGCCGCCGAGCACGCGGCGCAACGCCGAGAGCGACAAGCTGACAAGGCGCTGGCGGCCGCCCTCCTCGTTGCTCACTGCCTGGTAGAAGCGCAGCGGATCGATGATCCGCCACCGGACGAAGGCGTCCACAACCAGGCGCTCCTGGTCGGCGGCGTTGATCGTCTGTTCGGGCAGCGCGAGATTGATGTTGCGCTTATCGAAGACGCGCACCTCGTCGATGAAAGGCGCCTTCACGTAAAGACCGGGGTCGGTGATCACGGCTTGGGGGTCGCCGAAACGCAGCACGACGGCCTGGCGCGTCTGATCGACGATGAAGAGCGTGTTGAACGCCGCGATCAGGACGCCGACGCCGATGAACAGCCAGACAAGCAAACTCGGTCGCATCGGGCTTTCCTATTGTTCCGCGCGCGGCTGCGCGGCCTGCGGCGCGGCCTGGCGCTGGGTCTGGTTGCGACGCAGCTCTTGCAGCGGGAGATACGGCGTTGCGCCCACGCGCCCGTCGATGATCACGGTGTCGGCGTCGCGATAGACGCGCTCCATTGTTTCCAGGTAGAGCCTTTCGCGCGTCACGCGGGGGGCGCGGCGGTATTGCTCGTAGATCGAGTTGAAGCGCGCGGCTTCGCCTTCGGCTTCGCGAACGACCTGCTGGCGGTATGCGTTGGCGCGCTCGACTTCGCGGGCGGCTTCACCGCGCGCGCGC
>WGOB01000062.1 GCA_016124255.1 Alphaproteobacteria bacterium
GACGGCGAGATCAGCGGTGGAGGCGCCGGTGACCATGTTGCGGGTGTATTGCTCGTGGCCGGGCGGGGCGGCGACGATGAATTTGCGCTTCTCGGTGGCGAAGAAGCGATAGGCGACGTCGATGGTGATGCCCTGCTCGCGCTCGGCGGCGAGGCCGTCGACAAGCAGCGCGAAATCAATCGCGCCGCCCTGCGTGCCCTGCGTCTTGCTTTCGGCTTCGAGAGCGGCCAGCTGGTCCTCGAACAGCAGCTTGGAATCGTAGAGCAGGCGCCCGATCAGCGTGGACTTGCCGTCATCGACGCTGCCGCAGGTGATGAAACGCAGGAGCGACTTCTGCTGCTGCTGCGCCAGATAGGCGTGGATGTCGGGCGCGGCGGACATCCTAGAAATACCCCTCCTGCTTCTTCTTCTCCATGCTCGCGGTCTGATCGCGATCGATCACGCGTCCCTGGCGTTCGCTCGTCGTGGCGGTGAGCATTTCCTGGACGATCTTCTCAAGCGTATCGGCGTCGCTCTCCACGGCGCCGGTGAGCGGGTAGCAGCCGAGCGTACGGAAGCGGACCCGGCGCATCGCGGGCTGTTCGCCGGGCTTCAGGCGCATGCGATCGTCATCGACCATGATCAGCGCGCCGTCGCGCTCCACGATCGGGCGCTCGGCGGCGAAGTAGAGCGAGGCGATCTCGATCCGCTCCTGCAGGATGTATTGCCAGATGTCGAGTTCGGTCCAATTCGACAATGGAAAGACGCGGATGCTCTCACCTTTGCTGATGCGCGTGTTGTAGAGCCTCCACAATTCCGGGCGCTGGTTCTTCGGATCCCAGCGGTGCTGCGCCGTGCGGAACGAGAAAATGCGCTCCTTGGCGCGAGACTTTTCCTCATCGCGGCGCGCGCCGCCAAACGCGGCGTCGAAGCCGTATTTGTCCAGAGCCTGTTTCAAGCCTTCGGTCTTCCACATATCGGTGTGGATCGGACCGTGATCGAAGGGATTGATCCCCTTCTCCAGGGCTTCGGGATTTTGATGCACGAGCAGTTCGAATCCGAGTTCGCGCGCGGTGCGGTCGCGGATCTCGTACATCGCCTGGAATTTCCACGTGGTGTCGACGTGCAGCAACGGGAACGGCGGCTTGGCGGGATAGAACGCCTTGGCCGCAAGATGCAGCATGACGGCGCTGTCCTTGCCGGCGGAGAACAGCATGACCGGGCGGGCGGCTTCGGCGGCGACCTCGCGCATGATGTGGATGGCTTCAGCTTCGAGGCGCGCCAGATGAGAGAGGCGCGGCAGCGGCGCGTCTGCAGGTTCGGTCGAGGCGGTCGGAGCGATCATCGAGGCGGCGTCGGAGCGGTCTTTTTCAGGCGTTTGGGTCGCGGCTTGCGGCTCTGCAGGCAATGGAGGTGTCCTAAACCGGGCGCCGCCTTTTCTGCAGCGGCTAAAGCGTCGTGCGTTCAATGCGCCTCACGCTTTGGGTCGATCTAGACCCGTCCCGTGACCGGCACCAGCGCGCCGGTGACGGCCCGCGCCTCGTCCGAGGCAAGGAACAGGATGACAGCGGCGAGATCGGCGGGCGCGACCCATTTGGCGGGATCGGCGCTGGGCATGTCGGCGCGGTTGGCCGGCGTATCAAGCACCGACGGCAGCACCGCGTTCACGCACACAGCGGTTTCCTTCAACTCTTCGGCGAGGGCTTCGGTGAGGCGATGCACGCCGGCCTTGGACGCCGTATAGGGGCCCATGCCGGCGACGCCCTTCAGCGCAGCATTGGCGCCGACATTGACGATCCGGCCAGCCGGCGCCGCCTTCAGGTGCGGGATCGCGGCGCGCGACGCGTTGGCGGCGGTCTTCAGATTGATCAGGAACATCTTGTCCCAGAGCGAGGGATCGCCGCCTTCGAGCGGCTGCCAGGAAAAGCCGCCGGCGATGTTGGCGAGCGCGTCGATGCGGCCGAGCTGGCGCGCGACGCTGTCGATGGCGCCCTGCGCCGCATCGGCGTTGGTGAGATCGACGCCGCCTTGGGCGAACGCGGCCTCAAAGCCTTCCGGCGGCGGTGCGTAATCGAGCGCGGCGACCTTTGCACCGCGCGCGGCTGCGGCGGCGCACACGGCGCGTCCCAGAACGCCGAACGCGCCCGTCACCACGATCACACGATCCGCCATGCTCGTCCCTTCTTGTCAGGCTTTCCGATCAGGCCAGGAGGTCGGAGCCGGCGCGGCGCACGTCCGTGCACCCGGTCAGCGCCATCGCCACGCGCAGCTCCGCGCAGATGATGTCGAGCGCACGCTTCACGCCGCGCTCGCCGTCCGCGGCCAAGGCGTAGGCCCAGGCGCGGCCAAGGAAAACCCCCTGGGCGCCGAGCGCCAGGCAGCGCAGCACGTCGAGGCCCGAGCGCACGCCGCCATCCATGAACAGGGGAACCTGGCCGCCGACCGCGTCGGCGATCGCGGGCATCGCCTTGACGCTGGAGAGCGCGCCGTCGAGCTGGCGGCCGCCGTGATTGGAGACGATGATCCCGTCGGCGCCGTTCGCCAGCGCCTCGCGCGCATCGGCGGGATCGAGGAGGCCCTTGATCACCAGCGGCCCCTTCCAGTGCTGGCGCACGAAATCGAGATCCTTCCAGGTGACGCTGGCGTCGAAATTCTTCTGCACCCATTGCGAGAACTGGCCGACGCCGCGCGCGTCCTGCACGGCGTCCTTCAGATTGCCGAAGATGAGCGGGCCGCCGCCGAGCTGCACATCGAACAGCCACTCACGATGGGTGATCCCCTGCCAGGCGCGCTGCAGCGACGCGCGCAAACCGGGCGGCGCCGACATGCCGGAATGCACATCGCGATAGCGGGCGCCGACGACGGGGAGATCCACGGTCATCACCAGCGCCGGCGCGCGCTGCGCGGCGATCCGTTCAAGAAACGCGGCCATGAAGCCGCGATCCTTGATCATGTAGAGCTGTTGCCAGACCGGCTGGCCGGTCTGAGCGACAACCTCTTCCAGACTACAGATCGAGACGGTGGAAAGACAGAACGGCACGCCCGCGGCCTGCGCGGCGCGCGCGGCCTGCACTTCGCCGCGGCGCGCGAACATGCCGGCGAAGCCGACGGGGCCAAGCGCCACCGGCATCGCGGCGGGCTGGCCGTACCATTCCGTCTTCATCGAGAGCGCTGAGACGTCGCGCATGACGAGCTGGCGCAGCGCCAGCGCCTCCATGTCCTCCACGCTCTTGCGCAGCGTGAGTTCGCCGTAGGCGCCGCCGTCGAGATAATCGAACATCAAGAGCGGCAGCCGCCGGCGCGCGAGCGCCCGAAAATCCTTCACCGAGGCTGCGATCACGCGCCCATCCCCTGTTGCTCCGTGGTCTGATGGTCGGCTGCGCGCCGCGTGCGGCGATTGAGAAGTTCGCCCACACGCCAAAGTTCACTCAGCGCATGACCGGATGATCAAGCGAGCTTCAAACCGAGGTTACTAGCCGGGATTTGCGCGGCTCGCTAGGCTAGGGGCGTGTCCGCGCCCGATCCGCTCGCCGGCCTTGGCGCCGATTCAAGCCTCTTCGCGCAGAAGCTGGAGCCGCTGCGGGGTCTGGCGCTCATCATCCGCATGAGCCGGGACGCGTATCTGGCCGCGAGCTTCCTTGACGACCGCATCCTCGCGCCGGGGACCGAGGGCGTGTGGATCGCCCACGACGAGGTCGCGCGCCGGCTTGAGGGGGCGGCGGCGAAGCCGCTGCATTTCATCTTTCACGCGGGGCACACCGGCTCGACGCTGGCGTCGCGGCTGCTGGACGAGACCGGATGCGTACAGCCGCTGCGTGAGCCGCTGACGCTGCGCCAGCTGGCGGACTTTCACGACGCGCTCGGGCGGCCAGACTCGCTGCTGAGCGCGGCGCAGTTCGCCTCGCTTCTGGAGACGCAGATCGCGCTGTGGCGGCGCGGATGGCCGGAGTGCGACGCGGTGATCCTCAAGGCGACGTCGAGCGCGGCGCGATTGGGGCCGGCGCTTCTGGCCGCCGCGCCGGAGGCGCGCGCGATCCATCTGGGGCTCGCGCCGGAACCCTATCTCGCGACGCTGCTGGCTGGCGCGAACTCGTGGATCGACCTGCGCGGCATGGGCCGGGAGCGGATGCGGCGGCTGACCGGCCACCTCGGCGAAGCGCCCGGCGCGCTGCATGCGCTGAGCCTGGGGCAGCTTGCGGCGATGACGTGGCTGACGGAGCGGCTGACGCTTGCGCGGCTGGAGGCGGCGGCGGGGGCGCGGCTGAAACGCGTCGATTTCGACGCGCTGCTGGACGACGCGCCCGGCGAGATGGCGGGGGTTGCGGCGCATTTCGGGCTCTCGCCGCCGGCGGGCTGGGCGGCCGGGCTGCCGCAGAGCCGCGCGCTGACGACCTATTCCAAAGCGCCGGAGCACGCCTATTCCCCTGCCCTGCGGGCGCAGATCCTGGCCGCGGCGCGCGCCGCGCAGAGCGGGGAAATCCGCGCCGGGCTGGCGTGGCTGGAGGCGCTGGGCGCGCGGCACCAGGCGGTCGCCGGCGTGCTGGGCTAGGGCCTCTTGCGGCAGAGAGTTTCGGAGCGCGTCGCTGGACGCCCCCTTGAGCGGAAACCGCTCCAGCCCTATAGGCATCCTCCCGCGCCGGCCGGAAGGCTGGCGACCCATGGACAGGGCGCGTAGCTCAGCGGGAGAGCACTACGTTGACATCGTAGGGGTCACAGGTTCGATCCCTGTCGCGCCCACCATTGATCTGAGCATGGATCTCAGACCGAGGCGTCCTTCGCTTCAATTTCATTTCTTGACCGCAACAAGAAATTGCAGTTGCGTTCCGTTGTGCAGAGGTTGCCAAGACAATGACGCTTGGAGCTGAGCGATGAGCACGGCGCAATTTGAGTATTGGAATCCCGAACAAGGGGAACGTCGACTTCGTGTCTTCATCAGCTATCGATATGAAGGCGATCAACAACTTTACGAGGGCGTGCTCTCGATACTCGCAGAGAAGAGCGGATTTCCCGTACAAGACATTTCGCTCCCAGCATCGCAGATTCTCAAAGGACCGCGCGGCGGCAAGCTGTCCAGATTGAAGGTGCAGTCCGAGATCGCGGCTCGAATCTACACAAGCGACATCTTCATCGCACCTAGCCGTCCTGCCGCGACACGCAACAAGTGGGTGACCTGGGAAGTGCAACTTGCCGCCATTGGCTATGGCATTCCGATACTCTTTGTGAACGATCGCAACGACCAGAAATACAAGGCGACGTTAGTAAGACAAATCGACGACCTGGGCCTTCCATATCGCGCGTGTAATCCAAACGCCGCGGAGATCGCGCGAAACGTCGCGGATTTGGTCAGTCCGCGGCCAGACTGGACGATGCGGAGAGAGGAAGAAACGCGAACAATAAGGTTTCGCGGCCCTCCGCGCGAAGCGCTAGATGATGTGTTGCGCAAACTGCCGCTGACTTCGCGGTTCCCTCCGCCCGAAGACCTTCCCAGGCCCCAACGACGTTCGTTCTGGCCCTTTTGATCGAGCCGCCAGCGCGCACGCCCTTCGCGCGGCCTTAACCCTCTCGCGTCACCGTCGGCGCGGGAGGACGGCGGCGTGGCGGAGCGCGAGGAGAGCGACGAGGCGCATCGCAAGCTGGCGCTGGTGGAGGCGCTGGCGGGCGTGGGGCATTGGCGCTTCGATTTCCGCACGCGCCGCGGGACATGGTCGCCGCAGGTCTACCGCATCCATGGCGCAGCGCCCGGCGATCTCGATCCGAGCGACGCGAGCGTGGTCGACCTGCTCCATCCGGAAGACCGCGCGGTGCTGCTCGCGCATGTCGCGCGGGCGGAGGCGACCGGCGCGGGCTATGAAGCGCGGCTGCGGCTCAACCGGCTGTCCGACGGGGCGCAGCGGATCGTGATCGTGAAGGCCGAGGTGGAGCGCGACGATGCCGGCGCGCCGGCGGCGCTGTTCGGCGTCTTCCAGGACATCACCGACCAGGAGCGCGCGGTGCGCGACGCGGAAGCCGCGGTGCGCGCCAAGCTCAACTTCCTCGCCAATATCAGCCACGAGCTGCGCACGCCGCTGAGCTCCATTCTCGGCTTCTCGCGCCTCCTGGAGCAGGCCGGCGATCTGCCGGAGGACGCGCATCGCTGCGCGGCGCGGATCGTGGGCGCGGGCGAAACGCTGCTCGCGATCGTCAACGATCTCCTCGACCTCGCGGCGGCGGACGCCTCATCGCTCCGTCTACGGATGGAACGGGTGCGGGTGCGCGACCTGGTGCAATCCACGCTCGATCTCGTCGAGGCGGATGCGGCGGCAAAGGGCCTTCTCCTCGCTGCGCGGATCGCGCCGGATGCGCCGGACTGGGTGATGGGCGACGGCGGGCGGCTCCGGCAGGTGCTGCTCAATCTGGTGGCCAATGCGGTGAAGTTCACCGACGCGGGCGCGGTGCGCGTCCACGCCGCGCCAGCCGGGCGCGCGCTGCGGTTCAGCGTGATCGACACCGGGCCCGGCGTGCCGGAAGACCGCCAGGCGCAGATTGTCTCCCGCTTCGCGCAGGCCGACGCCGACATCGGCGCGCGCTATGGCGGCGCGGGGCTGGGGCTTGCGATCTCAAAGCGGCTCGTCGCGCTCATGGGCGGCGCCATCGGCGTGGAGAGCAAGCCGGGCGCAGGCGCTGCGTTCTGGTTTGTGGTTCCGCTCGCGCCGGCGGACGTGGAGAACGATGTTGCGCCCGTCGCCCGCGCGCTCGACATCCTGCTGATCGAGGATCACGCCGCGATCCAGGACATCATCAGCGCCGTGCTGGCGCCGTTCGGCTGCCGCATCGCGATCGCCAACGATGGCGCCGACGCCGTGCGCCGCGCTGCGGCGCGCGCGTACGACCTCATCCTCGCCGACGCCGCCATTCCCGCGCTTCCAGGGCCCGAGGCCGTGCGCGCGATCCGCAGCGCCGGCGCCAATCGGCGCACGCCGATCATTGCGCTCTCGGCGCATTCCGATCCGCGGGTGGAGGCTGCGTTCCTGCGTGCGGGCGCCGACCTCTTCCTTCCCAAGCCGATCGTGGTGCGCGATCTCCTGGCCGCGATCGCGCGCGTGACGACGCCCGCGACGACGGAAAACGCTCCTGAGGACTGGGCGTTGGAGCAAGCCTGAGACGCCGGATCAGGCGGCGGCGATGACCCGCTCGAGTTCGATCACCAGATCCTTCAGGTGGAACGGCTTGGAGAGAACCTTGGCGTCCTTCGGCGTCTTGTGCGCCTGGCTCAACGCGACCGCGGCGAAGCCAGTGATGAACACGATCTTCAACCCCGGATCGATCTCGGCGGCGCGGCGGGCAAGCTCAATCCCGTCCATGCCGGGCATGACGATATCGGTGAGAAGCACTTCATAGGCGCTGCGCTCAAGCGCTTCCCAGGCCGAATCGCCATCGCCGTAGGAATCCACATCGTGCCCCGCACGCGTGAGATTCAGGGTCAGGAACGACCGCAGAGAATCATCGTCTTCAGCCAATAAAATCCGCGCCATCGCGCTCATCACCCTCTCAATCGCCCTACCCTCTAGCACAGCTAAGGTAAAGACCGGCTTAGAGTTACCATACGCTGCATGTTGTTGACGGTTTGCGACGGTATTGAGAACACTATCGCGATGGATCTGAACGAGGCCTCAGCGACCTTTGCGCGCGACGCGTCCGCCGCGGCGCCGGCGTGGGGCGACGGCGCGGAGGAGAGTTCAGCGCCGTTCACGGTGGCCACGCCGTTGACCCGCACCTCGCCCCTCCTCTTCGCCTCGCCGCATTCGGGGCGGCGGTACCCGGCGGCGTTCCTGGCGCAAACCCGCGTGAGCCTGCAGAGCCTGCGGCGGGCGGAGGACGCTTACGTCGACGAATTGTTCGCCGCGGCCGCATCGGGGCGCGCGCCGCTGATCGCGGCCGCGTATGCGCGGGCCTATGTCGATCTCAACCGCGACCCAGCGGAGATCGATCCGGAGATGTTTCAGGAGCGCCTGCCGCCGCCGCCCCCGGCGGGCGCGCCGCGGGTGCAGGCAGGGCTCGGCGCGATCCCGCGGATCGCCGGGGACGGCCAGCCGATCTATCGCGGCAAGCTGCGCTACGCCGAGGCCGAGCGCCGGATCGCGGCCATCCACCGCCCCTACCACGCCATGCTGCAGACGCTTGTGGAGGAGACGCGCGCGTTCATCGGCTGCGCGGTGCTGATCGATTGCCACTCGATGCCGAGCTGCGCGCGCGGGCCGAATGCGCCGGACGTCGTGCTGGGCGACCGCTTCGGCGCCTCGTGCCATCCGAGCGTGACCAATCTGGTGGAGGCGACGCTGCGGCGGCTGGGCTACCGGGTGGCGCGCAACTCGCCGTTCGCGGGTGGGCACACCACGCAACTCTACGGGCGGCCCGGGCGGCGCGTGCACGCGCTGCAGATCGAACTCTCGCGCGGGCTCTATATCGACGAACGCACGATGCTGCGCACGCAGGGCTTCTTCAAAGTCCGCGCCGACATGGCGCGCCTCGGCGAAGCGCTCGCGGCCGCGGAATTCCACAAGAGCTTGGGCTAGTCAGCGGCGCACACGCGCGCCCGAAGGGACGCCGTTCCTGGCCCAATCGAGACGTTGCGCCACACAGTCAGAATTGATCGCGCCTGCGGCGCGTCCGGAATGACGATGGAGTCTATGGTTGTCCGGCCTTCAGCCTGCGGAGACGGGGGCGCGCGCCACCTGGGGCGCGGGGCGATTCCCGCTCCGATCCGCGCAGGCCGGCGACGGCCATTCGGCGCGCCTCCACGGCGCCGCTCGCCGCCGCGGTCACGGCGCGCCACATCAAAGCGCCCTAAAAAGAAAACGCCCCGGCCGAGGCCGGGGCGAGTTAGATAGGGAGGAAACGCCCGATAGGGCGGACGGCGTCGCGAAACGCCGCTGAACTGGAAAATACGCTGCACCGCACAAATGACAAGCGCATTTTTACCAGGCGTAAATTCACTGAATTGCTAATTACGGTATTAATATCTGATTTTATTACGTTATTTCGCGTTCATGATTTTTTGCGCCTGCACACCTGCGGTGACGGCGCCCTATCCAGGGCGCCAAACAGGACGCATTCCTTGCGCGCTGCCGTTCGCGTGTGCAGAAAGCGCGGCCGCAGCCCCCGCCCCGTCCGCCTGAACGAGCCGCCATGTCCGCCCCGCGCCCCCCGACCCGCCTTCGCAACCTCGCCATCATCGCCCACGTCGACCACGGCAAGACCACGCTCGTGGACCAGATGCTGGCCCAGGGCGGCGCCTTCCGGGAGAACGAGGCCCGCGACGAGCGCGCGATGGATTCCAATCCCCAGGAGCGCGAGCGCGGGATCACCATTCTCGCGAAAGCGACCTCGATCCTGTTCGAGTCCGAGGACGGGCCGGTGCGGATCAATGTCGTGGACACGCCCGGCCACGCCGATTTCGGCGGGGAAGTCGAGCGCATCCTCTCCATGGTCGACGGCTGTCTCCTGTTGGTCGACGCCGCCGAAGGCGTGATGCCGCAGACGAAGTTCGTGCTCTCCAAGGCGCTGGCGCGCGGCTTGAAGCCGATCGTCGTGCTCAACAAGGTCGATCGGCCGAGCGCCAATCCGGATCAGACGCTCAACGACGTGTTCGAGCTTTTCCTCGCGATCGGCGCGAGCGACGAGCAGGCGGATTTCCCGATTCTCTACGCCTCCGGCAAGGAAGGCTGGGCGGTGAAGGATCTCGCGCATCCGCGCGACGGGCTCAAAGCGCTGTTCGAAACGATCGTCGCGCGCGTGCCCGATCCCGAACCGATCGCGCGGCGCGATCAGCCGTTCACCATGCTGGCGACGATCCTGGAATCCGATCCGTTTCTCGGGCGCTTGCTCACCGGGCGCATCGAAAGCGGCGCCGTGAAGCCGGGCGACACGGTCAAGTCGCTGACGCGCGACGGGAAAGAGATCGAACGCGGCCGGTTGACGAAAGTGCTCGCGTTCCGCGGCCTGAAGCGCGTGCCGGTGGAGAGCGCGGAAGCCGGCGACATCGTCGCCGTGGCGGGGCTGACGGACACCACCGTCGCGGACACGATCGGCGCGCCGGACGTGCTGATGGCGCTGCCGGCGCAGCCGATCGATCCGCCGACGCTGGCGATCACGGTGTCGATCAACGATTCTCCGCTCGCCGGCCGCGCGGGCGACAAAGTGCAGAGCCGCGTCATCCGCGAACGCCTTCTGCGTGAGGCGGAATCGAACGTCGCCATCCGCGTGCGCGAAGCAGACAACAAAGACTCGTTCGAAGTCGCGGGGCGCGGCGAACTGCAGCTCGGCGTCCTGATCGAGACGATGCGGCGCGAAGGTTTCGAGCTTTCGATCTCGCGTCCGAAGGTGCTGCTGCGCGAAGAGAACGGCGCCACGCTCGAACCGATCGAAGAAGCCGTCATCGACGTTGACGATGAATTCTCCGGCGTCGTGATCGAGAAGATGAGCCTGCGCAAAGCCGAGCTGCAGGACATGCGCCCCTCCGGCGGGGGCAAGACGCGGCTCGTGTTTCACGCGCCGTCGCGCGGGCTCGTCGGCTATCACGGCGAATTCCTTACCGACACGCGCGGCTCCGGCGTGATGAACCGGCTCTTCCACGACTGGGCGCCGTGGAAGGGCGAGATTCCGGGGCGCCGCAACGGCGCGCTGATCTCCACCGAACCGGGCAAGGCGGTGACCTACGCCCTCTTCTACTTGGAGGAGCGCGGCGCGCTCTTCGTCTCGCCGGGCGATGATCTCTACGAAGGGATGGTGATCGGAGAGAACGCCAAAGGCGAGGATCTCGAGGTCAACCCGATCAAGGAGAAGAAGCTCTCCAACGTGCGCGCCAGCGGCAAGGATGAAGCCATGCGGCTGACGCCGCCGCGGATCATGACGCTGGAGCAGGCGATCGCATGGATCGACGACGACGAACTGGTGGAAGTCACGCCCAAGGCGATCCGCGTCCGCAAGACCTACCTCGACCCGCATGAACGCAAACGCCGCGCCCGCGCCGCGGTGGGGTGACGGGGGCGGCGCATGACGGAGGCGGCAACGCCCACCGCGACCCCCGCAGCCGTCCGCCGCCACGTGCGAGGAGCACCCGAACCGTGAGATTCGCAAACAGAGTCAAGACGTAAGTGATGCATAAATGCCCCGGTCCGGGCCGAATATCGCCCTGAACGGGAATTGCCTCCTTACCGCGCCGTTAAGAATGGGCCAAAAGGGGTGCGGAGGTTGGGAGATGGTGCGGCACGGGTATTGCTGAGCCTCAGATCGCAGGTTCAGCCGGCCCCTGTCGGGCGGGCGCCGACGACAGGACTAAAGTCATGGCGAATGCGATCGACCTTCATGTCGGCAAACGGCTTCGGCGCCGTCGCCGCCTGTTGGGGCTCACCCAGCAGCAACTCGCCGAAAGCATCGGTATCCGCTTCCAGCAGATCCAGAAATACGAATGCGGCGCCAACCGCGTGACCGCGAGCCGGCTCTATGAGCTCTCCGTCGCGCTCAATGTGCCCGTCAATTACTTCTTCGAGGGCCTCCAGAGCCTGAATGCGCCGACGGCTCAGCCGGGCGCGCCGGCCAATGACCGCGACCTCATCGCGGCGGACGTGCTCTCGCAAAAGGAAACCCTTGAACTGATCCGGGCCTATTACCGGCTGGGCGAACGCCCGCGCCGCCGGCTCCTGGATCTCGCCAAGGCGCTGCAAGACGAAACGACCGACGCGGCCTGATCCGTTCAGGATCCCGCCGCTGTCGTCGGGGCAAGTGGGGACAACGGGCCTGCGGGGGAAACCTCGCGGGCCCGTTTTCTGTTCGGCGACCTTCCTTGCCGCCATGGCCAGGGACGTTAACGCGCCGCTAACCGCATCGGCCAAGCCTCAACGGCATGACCAAGCCGACCACGACCCAGCCGAAGGCAGATCAGTTCTCCATCGCCGGGCGGCGCGCGCTCCACGTGCCGACCGGCGCCCGCATCGATTTTCCGGTCGCCCAGCCCTGGACCAGCAACGGCTACTCGCTGTGCGAAATCTTCATCGGCCGGGCCGACAGCGCGCTCGACAACGGCGACTTCTACCGGGTCAGCGACATCATCGATGAAGCGCGCCGGCTGATGCTCTCGCGCGCGCAGGAAAAGGCCGCGTAGCACGAACCGCTTGGGCGGAACGCGTGCGCGGGCTAGAACCGCAGCCGCATGCCGAGCGCCGCCGACCTTGCCGACCTGCGCGCCTTCGCCGACGATCTCGCCGACGCCGCGCGCGCCGTCATTCTCCCGCATTTCCGAAGCGACGTCGCCGTCACGGTCAAGGATGGGCCGCGCGGCGGCTTCGATCCGGTCACCGTCGCCGATCGCGCCGCGGAAGAAACCATCCGTAGGCTGATCGAGGCGCGCTTCCCCGATCACGGGATCATCGGCGAGGAATTCGGGATGAAGCCGGCGGCTTCGCCCTATTCCTGGGTGCTCGATCCGATCGACGGGACGCGTGCATTCATCGCCGGGTTGCCGCTTTGGGGCGTACTGATCGCTCTCACGTACGACGGCAAGCCGGTGCTCGGGATCATTGACCAGCCCTATATCGGCGAGCGCTTCACCGGGTGGATCGCGGATCACGATCGCGGCGCTGCGCTCACGACGGCCTCGGGCGTCCGGGCGCTGAAGACGCGCGCGTGCGCGCGCCTCACCGACGCCGTTGTCGCCACCACCGACGCCACGCTCTTCGACGGCGCCGAGGCCGGCGGCTTCGAGCAGGTGCGCCAGACGGCGAAGCTCGCGCGCTATGGCTGCGATTGCTACGCGTACGCCATGGTGGCGCTGGGCGGCGTCGATCTCGTGATCGAGAGCGGGCTTGCGCCCTGGGATGTCGCCGCGCTTGCGCCCGTCATCGCCGGCGCCGGGGGTGAGATCACCGATTGGCGCGGCCGGGCGCTCGATCCTGATTTCTTCGCGAACGCCAGCGCCCGCGCGCAGATCATCGCCGCCGGCGATCCGCGTCCGCGCGATGAAGCGCTCGTGGCGCTGCGCCGCGCCGCCAAATCGGGAGAGGCACGATGAACGATCTGGTCGCGAAGACAGCGCGGGAGATGATCGAGGACCTCGCGGCGAGGCGCGTCTCGGCGGAGGAATTGCTCGACGCGCATGTCGCGCGGTGCGAGGCGGTGAACCCTCGCCTCAACGCGGTGGTCGCCACCGACCTCGACCGCGCGCGGAGCGAAGCGCGCGCCACCGATGCGGCGCGCGCGAAGGGCGAGACGCTCGGGGCGCTCGCCGGCGTGCCGATGACGGTGAAGGATTGCTTCGACGTCGACGGGCTGCCGTCCGTGGCCGGCAATCCGGCGTTCGCCAACAGGCCCAAGCGCTGCGCCGACGCCGATCTGGTGAAGGCGGTGCGGGCGGCCGGCGCGATCGTGTGGTGCAAGACCAACGTGCCGCTGATGGCGGGCGACTTTCAGAGCTACAACGCGGTCTACGGCACAACCAACAATCCCTATGACCAAGCGCGCACGCCTGGCGGCTCGTCCGGGGGCGCGGCTGCGGCGCTGGCGGCGGGGATCACGCCGCTCGAGATCGGGTCCGACATCGGCGGCTCGCTTCGCCATCCCGCGAACTTCTGCGGCGTGGCGTCGCTAAAGCCGACCTGGAGCCAGCTCCCGATGCGCGGACACGTGCCGCCGCCGCCCGGAATGCACGTGGAGTTCGATCTGGGCGTTGCTGGGCCGATGGCGCGCACTATCGGCGATCTGCGGCTGCTCTACGATGTGATGGCCGCCGCGCCCACGCCGACGCGGCCGGTCAAGGGCGCGCGGATCGCTCTGTGGACGGACGATCCGGAATTCCCGCTGGCGACGGATGTGCGCGCCGCAATCGAGACGGCGGGCGCGGCGCTCGTTCGCCAGGGCGCCAGCGTGGAGCGCATTGCGGCGCCGGTCGATACGAAGGCGCTGATGGATTCCTATTTCACGCTGCTGGCGCCGATCATCTCGTCGGGCTTCCCGGAAGAGGTGTATGCGATGCTCAACGGCGCGCGCGCGGCGTGCCTGGAGGCGGTGGAGGCGGGCGCCGACCGCTATTCGCCGGCGGGATACATCGTGGCGTCGACGGCGCCCTACCGCGACATCGCAGCCGCGCAAACCGTGCGTCAGCGCTTGAAGGACCAACTCGAAGCCTTCTTCGACGACGGCTGGGACGCGATCCTGTCGCCGATCACCACCGTCCCGGCCTTCCCGCACACGCAGGACGGCCAGCTGACAGAGCGCACCCTCGATTGCGACAACCAGCGCGTCGCCTATCTGCATGCGCTCGACTGGATCGCGCTGGCGACGTCGCTGCACGCGCCCGCGATCGCCGCGCCCGTTGCGCGGACGACGACGGGGCTGCCGATCGGGGCGCAGATCATCACGCGGTGGGACAATGAAGCGCGCGCGCTCGACATCGCCGAGGCGCTTGAGCGCGAGATCGGGCCGCTGCCGGGGCCCTTGCTCTAAGACTGGACGGCAGGCAGACGCGCCAAGAGCGCGTCGAAGGCGTCCCAGAACGGCGCCTGGCGATCGTCCGTCTCCATCATGATCTCGTGCATCGCGCCGGGGATGGTGATGTGCGTCGCGTTCGGCAGAAGCGCGGCGACCTGGGCGTGGGCGGCGTTGTCGACCAGCTTCTCTTCCGCCGCTGTCGCGACGAGCACCGGCATGGCGAGATGCTGGAGCGCGCCGGGTTTCTGGAAGCCCGCCATCACATCGGCCGCGGCCGCCGCCCAGCCGATCGTCGGGCCGGCGAGCGCGAGCTTCGGTTCCTTTTCGATCAGATCCATGCACCGCGCATGGCGCACCGCATCGTGCGTCACCGGATTGCCTTCGAACGATTCACGCGACCACGCCTTCGATGCGCCCGGCGCATAGGCCTTGCCGAAGCCAAGCGCCGCCATCGCGCGCGCGGCGTTCAGCGCGGGGCCCTTCAAAGCGGCGATGCCCCACATCGGCGCAGAGAAGGCGGCGGCTTCGACCGTGAGATGGTTCTTTTGCAGCGCCAGGAGCGACAATGCGCCGCCCATCGAGTGCGCGAGCAGAATGTGCGGGCGCGGCAGCTGCGCCGCATTCTGGCGCACCGCTTCGCCGAGATCGCGCGCGGCGCGGCCGAAATCGCCAATGTGGCCTTTCTCCTGTTCGCGCGTTTCGCGGTCTGAAAGACCCTGCCCGCGCCAATCGATGCACAGCACCGCGAAGCCGCGCGCCTGCAGCTTTGCGATCACTTCGAAGTACTTCTCGATGAATTCGGTGCGGCCGGGACACAGGATGATCGAGCCGCGGGGCGCAGCGCCCTGCGCCGGCGCCGTCAAGGTGCGGATACTAAGGCCCCCGGCGCCCTTCAACCAATGCTCGCGTGCGCCCTCGGGAACGGGATTGCCGGCGATTTCGACGAAACTCATGGCGCGCTTTCCGTCTCTTCGCGTTCGCCGGTCGAGTCCGGCTTGCGGAATTTCAGCGTCATACGATCGCTCTCGCCGATTTCGATATAGGGCGCGCTGTCGAATTCCGGATCATCGGGTTCGCCCAACGGCGCGGTGCGCAGTTCAGGCGGGAGCGTCCAGACGCCGAAGGGATGATCGCGGTCGTCCTTCGGATTGGCGTTGATGTCCTCGGCGGCGACGAAGTCCAGCCCCGCCTCGGCTGCGAGCGCCTTGACGTACGCCTCCTGCACGTAGCCGTCGCGCGCCAGCGGATCGGGATCGCCGGTGGAGGCCGCGCGATGCTGCTCGATGCCGAGCACGCCGCCGGGTCGCAGGCTGGCGGCGATGTCGCGGAACGCCTTCTCGGCGAAGCCGCCGGCGATGAAGGTGTGGACGTTGCGCGCCACGATCGCGAGATCGACGGCGCCGGGCGCCGTGATCGGGCCGCTGTCGGCCTCCAGCACCGCGTGCTCGATCACCCCGAAGCGCGCGCGGTCGGCGAATCGGCGGGTCAGGGCGTCCATCGTCTGGCGCTGCGCCGGCGCGGCGGTGGAGCGGTCCCATTCCGCAACGATCAGCCGCCCGCCTGTGGCGCGCAGATAGGGCGCAAGAATCGAGGTGTACCAGCCGCGGCCGGGATAGACCTCCAGCACCGTCATCCCCGGAGACAGGCCCCAGAAGCGCAGGGTCGCGAACGGATGGCGGTCGCGATCGCGTTCCGGATCAAGGCGCCAAGGGCCAGCGACGGCCCATTCGAGCGTGCCCTCCACGCTGGCTGGGCCCTTCTGGCCAGCGCCGCAGGCGGCCAGGGGCGCCGCCGCCAAGAGCGCCGTCGCGCCGCGCCGGGTCCAGGAGCGTCTCGGATCCCTCATCGGGCGGACTTTGCCGTGCGTCGCCGCAAAGTCAAAAACCCGGGAGGCGACGCCGCCCGGCGGGGCCTTGAACCGCGCTGTCCCGCGCCCATCTCAACGCCGCATGGCGCTCAAATGCGAGGCTGTGCGGATGATCCAGCCGCCTTCCGGGGCCGGATCGTTCCCGATGCGGCCGCCCGGATAGCGGCCGCCTTCATGTCGCTAACGCTTGAAAAGGACATGTCATGGCTCAGGACCTCTCCCCCCTCTACCGCACCCTCGTCGGGTTCGACCGCATTTCCAGCCTGCTTGATCAGGCTGCGCGGCTCGACGGCGCGCCCGGCTACCCGCCCTTCAACATCGAACAGACCGATGAGAACGCCTTCCGGATCGAACTGGCCGTGGCCGGGTTCGGCGAAGAAGACCTCACGATCGAGTACAAGCAGAACATGCTGGTGGTTGCCGGCCGCAAGGCGCCGGTCGAAGAAGGCCGCCGCTATCTGCACCGCGGCATCGCCGAGCGCAGCTTCGAGCGCCGCTTCGGCCTCGCCGACCATGTTCGCGTCGACAAGGCGCGGCTGGAGAACGGCCTCCTGACGATCGATCTGGTGCGCGAGCTGCCGGAGGCGCTCAAGCCGCGCAAGATCGAGATCGGGGCGACGAAGACAAAGTCCCGCATCGTCGCCAACGACGAAGCGGCCTGACCCGCCGCACTTCCGCAATCCTCCTAACGACACACTTGAAGGCGCGCCCCACCCGGCGCGCCTTCTTTGTCTGCGCTATTCGCCGCTCTGCCCAGCGCCGGCGGTCGCGGCGAACGCGTTCGGCGCGACGCGATCGAGCGCGACGGCGAGCATCGCGCGCAGGCCGTTCTCCAGCGCCGGCTCATGGATGTAGAAACGGGGGCTGTGGTTGGAGGCGGCGTCGGTCACGCCGGGCGCATTGACGCCGAGGCGGAAATAGAAGCCCGGCGTTTCGTTGGCGAAGAACGCGAAATCCTCTGCGCCCATCACCGGCCGGCCGGGTGAGACGAGATCAGCGCCCAGCGCGCGCCGGATTGCGTCGGCGCCGCGTTCCGAGGCGCCCGCGTCATTGACCATGATCGGGTAATTGCCCGGATCCCAGCTCACCTCGGCCGTTGCGCCCGACGCCTGGGCGATCTCCTCAGCCGTGCGCCGGATGCGGGCCATGGCGTCTTCGCGGGCGTCGTTGTTGAGCGTCCGCAGCGTACCCCAGAGCTCGATGCTGTCGGGGATGATGTTGCTGCGCACGCCGCCGCGGATGCGGCCGACGCTGACGATCACCGGCGTATCGACAGCGTTGATCTGACGCGACGGGATGAGCTGCAGCGCCTGCGTGATCTGCGCTGCGATGGTGATCGGATCGATCCCCTCGTGCGGGCGCGAGGCGTGGGTCTGGCGCCCGCGCACGACGATGCGCCATGCATCCGAACTCGCCATCATCCCGCCGGCGCCGACATAGATGCGGCCGCCTTCCTGGTTGCCGACGTGCAGCCCAAACACGGCTTCGGGACGCATGTCGCGGAAGAGCCCTTCCTTGAGCATCAGTTCCGCGCCGCCCTCTTCGCCCTGGGGCGCGCCTTCTTCGGCGGGCTGGAAGATGAACATGATCGTGCCGACGATCTCTTCGCGCCGGCGCGCGAGCACTTCAGCCGCCGCCATCAGGATCGCGACATGCGCATCGTGCCCGCAGGCGTGCATGACGCCGACTTCCTCGCCGTTGTACGTCGTGCGGACTTGGCTGCGGAACGGGACGTCCACCTCTTCCGTAACCGGCAGGGCGTCCATGTCGGCGCGGAGCGCGATCACGGGGCCCGGCTGCCCGCCGCGCAGGATGCCGACGACGCCGGTGTGCGCGACGCCGGTGCGGACCTCGTCGAAGCGCAGGGCGCGGAGGTGGCGCGCGACGAGCGCCGCCGTCCGCGTCTCGCGATTGCCGAGTTCCGGATTCTGATGAATATCACGCCGCCACGCGATCAGCCGTGGGTTCACTTCTTCGATCGCAGACTCGATGGCCGGCGAAAAACCCCTCTCCTGAGCGAACGCCGCCGGCGCCAGCACAGCGAACGCCGCAGCAATCATCAGCCTACGCATCATCGTCCCTCTCGTTGCTAACGCACGCCCGCGCTCAGGAGATCGTGCATGTGCACGACGCCCACGGGCGCGCCGTCGACCACGGCGAAGAGCGCCGTGATCCGCTTTTCGTTCATCGTCGCCACCGCATCCGCCAGCGGCGCGTCGGGCGAGATCGTCTTGGGGTTCGCCGTCATGAGCGCGCGCGCATCCTTGGAAAACGCCGCCGCGTCGAGCTTGCGGCGGATGTCGCCGTCGGTGATGACGCCGATGAGCCGATCATTCTCAACGACGCCGACGCAGCCGATGCCGCCCTCGCTCACCTTGCCCAGCATCGCTTGAACCGGCAGGTTCGGCGCGATCAGCGGCAGCGCCTCGCCCGTGCGCATCACGTCGCGCACGTGCTTCAGCATGGCGCCAAGGCGCCCGCCGGGATGGATCGCGCGGAAATCCTTCGTCGTGAATCCCGCCGCCCGCAGCAGCGCGATCGCCAGCGCATCGCCCAGCGCCAGACACATCGTCGTCGATGTCGTCGGCGCCGGCGCGTTGTCGTCCGCTTCGCCAAGATCGGGCAGCGCCAGGACAACGTCGGAATCTTTCGCCAGCGTCGAGTCCGCACGGAAGGTCATCGCGATCAGCGGGATGTGCAGGCGGCGGCAGTGATGGACGAGATCGGTGAGTTCGTGGCTCTCGCCGCCGCGCGAGATCGCCAGCACGCAATCGTCCGGCGTGATCATGCCGAGATCGCCGTGGCTGGCTTCGCCTGGATGCACGAACATCGCGGGGCGGCCGGTCGAGGCCAGCGTCGCGGCGATCTTGCGGGCGATGTGGCCGGACTTGCCCATGCCGGTGATGATCGCCTTGCCGCGCGCGGCCTGGAGCGTTTCGGCGGCCTGGACGAACGCCGCCGCCATCGGCCCTTCGATCGCCGCCGCGAGCGCGTCCAGCGCCCGCGCCTCCGCCAGCGCCACCTCCCGCCCCGCCGCGATTGCGGCGGCGGCGTCAAACGACGGCGGCTTGGCCTTGCTGCTGCTCATCCCTGCTTTTCGCCCGCCCTGGACGCCTTGTCACGCGCCAGCCATGGTTGAGCGAGCCCGTCCGGCGGCCTATCTCCCCCGCCTAGAGGATCGCCCCATGACCAGCCCCAATTCCGTCGTCCGCGTCGGCTCCAGCGTCGAGATCGGCAACCACCTGCCGCTCGCCTTCATCTGCGGGCCCTGCCAGATGGAGAGCCGGGGCCATGCGCTGGAGACGGCGGAGTTCCTCAAGGGCGTGTTCCAGCGCGCCGGCGCCGGCTTCATCTACAAGACGAGCTTTGACAAGGCCAACCGCTCGAGCCTCTCCACCAAGCGCGGCGCCGGCCTCGACGCCGCCGCGCCCGTGTTCCAGGAGATCCGCGGCAAGCTGGGGATACCGGTGCTGACGGACGTGCACCTGCCCGACCAGTGCGCCGAGGTGGCGCAGGTCGTGGACGTGCTGCAGATTCCCGCTTTTCTCTGCCGGCAGACCGATCTGCTCGTCGCCGCCGCCGAGACCGGAAAGCCGATCAATGTGAAGAAGGGCCAGTTCCTGGCGCCGTGGGACATGAAGAACGTGATCGGCAAGATCACGGGGTCGGGCAATCCGAACGTGCTGGCGTGCGAACGCGGCGTGAGCTTCGGCTACAACACCCAGGTGTCGGACATGCGCGCGCTGCCGATCATGAAAGGCTTTGGCGCGCCGGTGGTGTTCGACGCCACGCACTCCGTGCAGCAGCCCGGCGGACAGGGCGAAACGAGCGGCGGCGAGCGGCAGTTCGTGCCGGTGCTGGCGCGGGCCGCCGTCTCCATCGGCGTGGCGGCCGTCTTCATCGAAAGCCATCCGGACCCGGACAATGCCCCCAGCGATGGGCCCAACATGGTCCCGTTCGCGGAACTGGAAGCACTGGTGAACGATCTCCTGGCGTTCGACCGCCTCGCCAAACAACACGCGATCGCTGCAGAATAGCGCCGAGCGCCGTCGCGCAAAGGCAGTCGCTGGTTGAACGCGTCCCGAGGGGGAGATAGCGTTGAGGTGGGATGCGCGCACGCGGGCCGGCGAAGAGCCCAGGAGAGTCTCGGGATGAACACCGTCAAGAACGCTCTGGCTCGGAAGCATGGCGGCCTCATCCATGTGCGCTCCGACGACATGGTCGTGGAAGCCTTGCGGCAGATGCGCGACAACCGGGTCCGGTCCGTGCTGGTGATTGATGACGACGTCCTCGTCGGGATCGTGACTCAGGGCGACTGCGCCATACGCGTGCTGCTGCCTGGGCTCGACGCGAAGCAGACCCCCGTCGGCCAGGTGATGACAGGCAAACCGGTGACCGTTAAGCCAGAGGACCAAGTGGAGGCCTGCATGGCGCTGATGGCGGCGCGCGGCTTTCGCCACCTCCCCGTGCTCGACGGGGGCAAGGTCGTGGGCGTGATTTCGATCGGCGACGTGGTGAAGGACATCATCCGAGATCTGAAGCTCAACGTGAACGACCTCATGGGCTTCATCATGACGGACGGGCCCGGCGGCTGATGCGTGAAATCCGGTTCTAGGCCGGCACGTAGGTCAGCCGCAGCGCGTTCTCGCCGATAGCGTCGTGCCCCACGAGACGCAGCGGCGGCGGCGCGTCGACAAAGAAGGGCGCGCCGCCGCCGAGCACGACCGGGTGCAGGAAGATGTGATACCGATCGATCAGTCCGAGCGTCGTGAGGCTCGCCGCCAGCTTGGGTCCGCCGACCTCGATCTCCCCGTCGACATCCGTCTTCAGCCGCCGCACCGCGGCCTCGACATCATCCCCGAGCAGCGTGGCGTTCGGCCCGACCTCCTTCAGCGAGCGGGAGACCACCCATTTCGGCATGCGCCGCCACGCGTCCGCGAACGCGCGCAGCGGCGCGTCCCAGGCCGAGTCGTCCTCGTCCCAATAGCGCATCACCTCGTAGAGGCCGCGGCCGTAGATGCTGCCGGCGGTGTTGCGGGTCTGCTCGATGAAATAGTGAAAGAGCGCTGGATCCGGCGCGAACTTATCGTGGTCGACATAGCCGTCGAGCGACATGTTCATTCCGAAAACGAGCGTCGCCATGGCGAGACCTCTGACCGGCCGGTTGCGTGGCGCGGAGCACCGGATGTAGCAGGTCCGCGATGAGGCGCGCAGTGAAACTCTCAGTCGGGGATGGAGACGTCTCCGGGTTGATCCTTCCCGGCGACGCACCGCGTGCGTGCTACGTCTTCGCCCACGGCGCCGGCGCGGGGATGGACCACCTGTCCATGGCGGCCGTCGCCGAAAGCTTGGCGGACCGCGGGGTCGCCACGCTGCGCTACAACCTTCCGTACATGGAGCGTGGATCGGGGCGGCCGGACGCGCCGAAGGTCGCGCATGCGGCGGTGCGCGCGGCGGTCGAGGTGGCGACCGCGCATTTCCCCGGCCTCCCGCTGTTCGCGGGCGGGCGTTCCTATGGCGGGCGGATGACGAGCCAGGCGCAGGCGCTCGATCCGCTGCCGAACGTCCGCGGGCTCATCTTCTTCGCCTTCCCGCTGCATCCCGCAGGCAAGCCGTCCGACGATCGCGCCGAGCACCTCCACGGCCTCTCCATCCCGATGCTCTTCCTGCAGGGAACGCGGGACGACCTCGCCCACCTCGATCTGCTCACGCCCGTGGTGAAACGCCTCGGCGACCGCGCTGCGCTCAGGCTCTATGAGGACGCCGACCATTCCTTTCATGTCCGCGTCAAGATCGCGGGGCGCAATGACGGCGCCGTTCGCGCGCACATGCTGGACGACGCCGTAGCCTGGATCGAGAGCCTGATCTGATGAAAGTCCTGCACGTGATCGCGGGGGCCAAGGACGGGGGCGCGGAGAGCATCATGCGCGATGCGGTCGTGGCGCTCGCCGAAGCGGGGCTCGCGCAGCACGTGGTCACGCGCGCGCACAATCCAGCGCGGCTTGCCGAATTCGCCGCGCTCGACGTGCCGGTGACGCTGGCGCAGTTCGACAATTTCTGGCGCGCGCCGACAAGCCTGGCCGTCCAGCATGCGATCGACGCGTTCGCGCCGGACGTCTGCCACTACTGGATGGCGCGGGCGGGCACGTTCGCCAAAAAGGCGCTCCGTACCCGGAGCATCGGCTGGTATGGTGATTATTACAAGCTGCGGCGGTTTCAGAATTGCGCCTGGCACGCGGCGATGACGCCGGACATCGTGCGCTACATCAAGGGCGAGGGCGTGCGCGAGGATCGCGTGGTGCTGCTCGATTCCTACGCCAATCTGGCGCCCGCGACGCCGACGCCGCGCGCGAGCCTCGACACGCCCGAGGACGCGCCGGCGATCCTGGCGCTGGGGCGGCTGCACAAGGTCAAAGCGTTCGACGTCTTGCTGGAGGCCGCCGCCGGGCTGCCGGGCGCCTACATCTGGATCGCGGGCGCGGGCCCTGAAGATGCGGCGCTCAAGGCGCAGGCTTCAGCGCTCAACATCGCCGACCGGGTGCGCTTTCTGGGCTGGCGCGAGGATCGCGCCGACCTGATGGCCGCATGCGACATCATCGCGTTCCCTTCGCGCTACGAGCCGTTCGGCAACGTCACGATCGAAGCTTGGGCGGCGGGCAAGCCGCTCGTCGTCGCCGACGCCGCCGGCCCGGCGCAAACGGTGACCAATGAGCACAACGCGCTGCTCGTGCCGAAGGATGACGTCGACGCCCTGCGCACCGCGCTCGCCCGCGTCATCGCCGACAAAGCGCTCGCACGGAAGCTGGTGGAAAACGGCGCGCGCTCGTATGAAGCGCGCTTCACCAAGGCGGCGTTCGTGAAGGCCGCGACGGACCTCTACGCTCGCGTGGTCGCCGCGGCTTAGTTTGCTCCCATAACGCCGAGGCGCCGTCAGACGCGAAAGGGTTCCTCGCCCTCCATCTCGCCCCGGGCAAATCCGGGGCGATCCGCCTCCCCTTGCGTTACGGGGGAGGAAACGTCCACTGCGCGATGAAATCCGCGTTCACGGCGTGCGCTTCCGGTTCCATGAGACCCACGTCGACATCGATTCCCGCGGCCGCCAAAAGATTGATCCCGGCGCCGGCCGCGTTCGGATGCGGATCGCGCGCAGCGATCACGACGCGCGCGACGCCGGCATCGCGCAGACGTTGCGCGCAACTCGCCGCGCCCGTGGAGCGCAGGGCGCACGGCTCGAGCGTGACGTAGGCGACCGCGCCGCGGGCGGCTTCTCCGGCGGCGGCGAGCGCGACTTCCTCCGCATGCGGACGGCCGCCCTCGCCGGTTGCGCCTTCGCCGATGCTTGCGCCGTTCTGCACGATCACGCACCCGACCGCGGGATTGGGCGCTGTCTTTCCCGCCACCGCCCGCGCCAGCGCCAGCGCGCGCGCCATGTGGGCTGCGTCGTTCACCCCGGCAGGTTCTCGGCGCGAGCCTCATCGAGATAGCGCGCGCGCTGCGGGCGAAGATCGCCGCTTAGATCGATCAAGAGCGGATTGCCGGTGGGGATCTCCACGCCGACGATCGCGTCGTCGGCGACGTCGAAGAGAAGCTTCACGATCGCGCGCAGCGAATTGCCGTGCGCGGCGACAATCAGATTGCTGCCGGCGCGCAGCTCGGGCGCGATGGCGCCGTCCCAATATGGGATCACCCGATCGAGCGTCGTCTTCAGCGATTCCGTATTCGGGATGGCTGCGCCGGCGTAGCGCCGATCGCGCGCGAAATCGAATTCGCCGCCGGCGGCGAGCGGCGGGGGCGGCACGTCATAGCTGCGCCGCCAGATCTTCACCTGCTCTTCGCCGTGCTTTTGCGCGGTCTCGGCCTTGTTGAGACCGGTGAGCCCGCCATAGTGACGCTCGTTCAGCCGCCAATCCTTCACCACGGGCAGCCAGTTCACATCGGCGGTCTCAAGCGCAAGGTTGCCGGTCCGGATCGCGCGGGTGAGCACGGAGGTGTGCACCTTGTCGAACGCGGCGCCGCTTTGGGCGAGCAGCACGCCGGCGCGGCGCGCCTGCGCCTCGCCTTCGGCGGTCAGATCCACGTCCACCCAGCCGGTGAAGCGGTTTTCCAGATTCCACTGGCTTTGGCCGTGGCGCAGAAGAGCAAGATGCGGCATGGATTTTGCCCTTAAGGGTAAATGGAAAAAAGGTCGAGCGCGTCCGGTTTTGGGGCGAATTCGAGCGTCAAGCGAAGTGGGGTTTCCCGCGCTCGCGCGGCGCCTTCGAGGCGTTGCACTTTCTGCGCTTCTGTCTCAAGAGAGCGCCTCGCGTCGCGATAACCGGAACCAGCGGACGCCAGAAGCCCGAAAGGCCGAGGATGGAACGAGCGCCCCGCGCCGAGCTCGCGGCGAACACATACGATTTCGAGACCACGCCGCTCGTCAAGCCCACCGGGTTTCGCGAGTACGACGCGCGCTGGTGGTTCGGCGCGCCGGGATCGGACAAGGCGCCGGAGATCAATCTCCTCGGCGTGCAGGCGCTTGGCCGCGGTCTGGGCGCGCTGGCGCACGATCTGGGCGTGAAGCCGCAGATCGTCGTCGGACATGATTACCGGGCCTATTCGCTCTCGATCAAGCAGGCGCTGACGCTTGGCCTCATCCAGGCCGGCATGGAGGTGCACGACATCGGGCTGGCGCTCTCGCCGGTGGCGTACTTCGCGCAGTTCGCGCTCGACGTGCCGTGCGTGGCGATGGTGACGGCCTCGCACAACGAAAACGGCTGGACCGGCGTGAAGATGGGCGTGGACCCGCCGCTCACGTTCGGGCCGGACGAAATGTCGCGGCTGAAAGAAATCGTGCTGTCGGGCGAAGGCCAGTCGCGCACGGGGGGCGGATATCGGCGCATCGAAGGCGTGCGTGAACGTTATCTCGCGGACGTGTCCGGCAAGACCAAGCTCACGCGGCCGCTGAAGGTGATCGTCGCGTGCGGCAACGGCACGGCGGGCGCGTTCGCGCCGGAAGCGCTGCGCCGCATGGGCGCCGAGGTGATCGAGCTGCATTGCGACCTCGACTGGAGCTTCCCGCACTACAACGCCAATCCCGAAGACGCTGCGATGCTGCACGACATGGCGGCCGCGGTGAAAAAGCACGGCGCCGATCTCGCGCTCGGCTTCGACGGCGACGGCGACCGCTGCGGCGTGGTCGACGACGAGGGCGAGGAGATTTTCGCCGACAAAGTCGGCCTCATGCTGGCGCGCGATCTCTCCGCGCAGCACAAGGATGCGCGCTTCGTCGTCGACGTGAAATCGACCGGCCTCTTCGGCGTCGATCCCGTGCTGCACGCGAACGGCGCCAGCGTCGATTACTGGAAGACCGGGCATTCCTACATCAAGCGCCGCACGACGGAGCTGCAGGCGCTGGCTGGCTTCGAAAAGAGCGGCCACTTCTTCTTCCGCGAGCCGATCGGGCTTGGCTATGACGACGGCATCGTCGCGGCCGGCGCCGTGCTCGCGATGCTCGACCGGAACGCCGACAAGACGCTCTCCGCGTTGCGCAAGGCGCTGCCGGTCTCGTTTACGTCGCTGACGATGAGCCCGCATTGCGATGACGAGAAGAAGTACGGCGTCGTCGACCAGGTCGTCGCGCAGTACCAGCAGCTGGCCAGCGACGGCGGTCGGATCGCCGGCCGCGCCATCCGCGGGGTGAACACAGTGAACGGCGCCCGCGTCACGCTGGAGGACGGCTCCTGGGTCCTGGTGCGCGCGTCCTCAAACAAGCCCGAACTCGTCGTCGTCGTCGAAAGCATGAAGGACGAGGACGACATGAAGGCGCTCTTCCGTGATGAAGTGAAACCTCGCCTCGCGCGCTTCTCCGAAGTCGGCGCGTACAATCAGGAGATTTGAACCATGCGCGTGACCATGATCGGCGCCGGCTATGTCGGCCTCGTCTCCGGCGCCTGCTTCGCCGATTTCGGCCACACCGTGACGTGCGTCGACAAGGCGCCGGAGAAGATCGAGAAGCTCAAGAACGGGGTGATGCCGATCTATGAGCCCGGCCTCGACGACCTGGTGAAACAGAATGTCGATGCGGGGCGGCTCTTCTTCACCGCCGACGCCAAGGATGCGGTGGCGAACTCCGATGTCGTGTTCATCGCGGTCGGCACGCCATCGCGCCGCGGCGACGGGCATGCGGATCTCTCCTACGTCTATGCGGCGGCGGAAGAGATCGCCGACCTGATGAACGGCTACACCGTGGTGGTCACCAAATCGACGGTGCCAGTCGGCACCGGCGACAAGGTCGAGGCGATCATCAAGAAGCGCCGGGCCGACGGCGATTTCTCGGTGGTCTCGAATCCCGAATTCCTGCGCGAAGGCGCAGCGATCGGCGATTTCAAGCGGCCCGACCGGGTCGTTGTGGGGACGCACGAGGAGCGCGCGCGCGCGGTGATGCGCGAACTCTATCGCCCGCTCTTCCTCAACGAGACGCCGATCCTGTTCACCGGGCGGCGCACGAGCGAACTCATCAAGTACGCCGCGAACGCGTTCCTGGCGATGAAGATCACCTTCATCAACGAAGTGGCCGACCTCTGCGAGCGCGTCGGCGCCGATGTGCAGGAGGTCGCGCGCGGCATTGGTCTCGACAACCGGATCGGCCGCAAGTTCCTCAACGCGGGACCGGGGTATGGCGGCTCGTGCTTCCCGAAGGACACGCTCGCGCTCGTGCGCACGGCGCAGGAATATTCATCGCCCGTGCGCCTGATCGAAACGACGGTGGAGATCAATGACGCGCGCAAGCGCGCGATGGCCAACAAGATCATCAACGCGATGGGCGGGAGCGTCGCGGACAAGACCATCGCGGTGCTCGGCGTCACGTTCAAGCCAGAGACCGACGACATGCGCGATGCGCCCTCGCTCGACATCATCCCGGCGCTGCAGGCGGCGGGTGCGACGGTGCGGGTGTTCGACCCCGAAGGCATGGAGGAGGCCAAGCATCTCCTGGACGGCGTGGATTTCCGCGCCGGCGCCTACGAGTGCGCGGCCGGCGCCGATGCGATCGTGATCATCACGGAATGGGACGAGTTCCGGGCGCTGGACCTTGCCCGGGTGAAGGCGGCGGTGCGCACGCCGACGCTGGTCGACCTGCGCAACATCTACAATCCCGCCGACGTCGTCGCGCACGGGTTCACCTATGTCTCGATCGGGCGCGCCTGAGGCGACGAACCTCCGCCGGAGACGCGATCCCAATTCACACGACGCAGGCGCGGCCCTACAAGCAGGCGCATGAGCAAGACCGACATTGAAGACGGCGGGCGCCGCCTCGCCGACATGCGCCTGAGAGACCTCTTCGCCGCCGACCCCAATCGCGTCGCGGCGTTCACGTTCACGGCGCCGCATCTGACCCTTGATCTGTCGCGCCAGCGGATCGACGGCGATGCGCTGGCGGCTCTGGCGCGTCTGGCCGTGTCGCAGGACGTCGCGGGCTGGCGCGACCGCATGGCCGGCGGCGAGATCGTCAACACGACCGAGGGCCGCGCGGCGCGGCACATGGCGTTGCGCGCGCCGGCGCCGCCCGCTGAAGTCAGCGAAACCCGCGCCCGCATGCGCGCGCTTGCGGCGGCGATTGCGCGCGGCGCCCTGCGCGGCGCCGGCGGCGCTGTGATCTCCAACATTCTGCACATCGGGATCGGGGGATCCGATCTCGGCCCGCGGCTGGTCGCCGATGCGCTGAAGGATCATCGCAATGGTGCGCTGACGCTGCGGTTCGCCGCCAATATCGACGGCGCCGATTTCGCCGAGGCGGTCGAGGGGCTCGATCCGGACCGCACGCTCGTCATCGTCGTCTCCAAGACGTTCACGACGCTGGAGACGCTGTTCAACGCCGGCCTTGCGCGCGATTGGCTGGCGGGCCGCGGCGCGGTCGCGGCGGTCACCGCGGCGCCGAGGCGCGCGGCCGCGTGGGGCGTTGCGGAGGAACATATTTTTCCGTTCTGGGACTGGGTCGGCGGGCGCTATTCGCTGTGGAGCGCTGTGGGGCTTTCCTGCGCGATCGCGCTTTCCCGCGACGGCGCAGCGGAGCCGAGCGGAACCGTGTTCGATCGCCTGCTCGCGGGGGCGGCGGAGATGGACGCGCATTTCCTCAAAGCCCCGTTCGAACGAAACGCGCCGCTGATCACGGCGGCGGCGCAGCACTGGAATCGCGCGGCGCTGAATCACAAGAGCTACGCGATTGCGCCGTACGCGCATCGGCTGCAGCTTCTGCCCGCCTACCTCCAGCAGCTGGAGATGGAATCCAACGGCAAAGGCGTCGGCCGCGACGGAGAAGCGCTTCGCCGCGCCGCAAGCGTCGTCACCTGGGGCGCAGTCGGCGCCAACGCGCAGCATTCCTTCTTCCAGATGCTGCACCAGGGCGTAGAGGAGACGCCGGTCGAGTTCGTGCTGGTGAAGGACGCCGGCGGACCGGGACGCACGGCGCTGATGGCGAACGCGCTCGCCCAGGCGCAAGCGCTGATGCACGGCCGGAGCACAGCGGAGGCGCACGCGGACATGGTCGGCCAAGGCCTGAGCGGGGCCGACGCCGATCGCCTTGCGCCGCACCGCGCCTTCCCCGGCGACCGCGCGACAACGATCCTCGCGCTCGACGATCTCTCGCCGGAGAGCGTCGGCGCGCTCATTGCGTTCTATGAGCATCGCACCGTGGCGCAGGCGTTCCTCGCCGGGATCAACCCGTTCGATCAATACGGCGTGGAGCTCGGCAAGGAGATGGCGCGGGCGCTGACGCCGGCGCTGGACGGCGATGCGCCGCCTCCGGACGATCCCGCGACGGCCGCGTGGATTGCTCGGCTCCGCGGCTGAGCCGGCGCACGGAACTGGGCGCGCCGACCGTGTGTTCCTCGCTTGAGGAGCGCGCCCATGGACACTGCAATCGGCTGGTACGCCAGCATTTCCGGCATGATCGCCGCGCTGGCGATTGCGGCTGATCTCGGACGCCGGATCACCGGCTGGGCCTTCGCGCTCTTCGTCACAAGCTCGATCGCGTGGATCATCGCGGGCATGAATGGCGGCGAGTTCTCGGTGCTGTGGCAGAATGTCGTGCTCTTCGCCGTCAATCTCTTCGGCGTGTATCGCTGGCTGATCCGCAAGGCGGCGCCGCGCGGTTAGGCGGCGCGGCGCAAGTGGGGCGCGAGCTGCGCGGGAAGGCTCTTCACGCCGCGTATGCCAAACCGCGTGATCCAGTCCAGCTGATCGGCTGGCGGAATGGCGAGATCGGGAAAGCGCGCATAAAGGCGGCTGAGCGCGCTTTGCGTTTCGACGCGCGCGAGCTGCATGCCCAAGCAGAAATGAATCCCTGAACTGAACACGAGGTGCTGGTTCGGGAACCGATCGAGGCGCAGTGTTTCGGGCGCATCGAAATGCGCGGGATCAGCGTTTGCGGCTGCGAGAAGCGCAACCACCACATCGCCGCGACGCAGGGGTTGGCCGAAGAAGTCAGCGTCATGCGCGACATAGCGCGGCTTTGTCGTCTGCACGGGCGTCCAGAAGCGGCCGATCTCCTCCACCGCGCGTTCCATGCGCGCGGCCGGATCGGCCAGCAGGTAGGCTTTCTGCGCCGGGTTCTGATCGAGCGCGATCACGGCGCCGCCGATGAGGTGCGTGGTCGTTTCGAAACCGGCGGCAAGCAGCAGGAACACCATCGAGAGGCGTTCGTCTTCGTCGAGCGTGTCGCCGTCGGCTTCGGCGCGGACGAGCTCGCCGAGCAGCCCCGGTCGCGGCGATCGGCGGCAGTCCTCGATCTGGCCGCGCACGTAATCGATCATGCGGTTGATCGCGCCGAGGGCGCGGATGATGTCGTGCGGCTTGTTGATCTGAGTGATCAGCTTCGTCCATTCCGCGAACACGGCGCGGTCCTGATTGGGAAGCCCCAGCACCTCGCAGATCACGTCCAGCGGCAGGCGGCGCGCGAAATCGTTCAGAAGATCGACGCTGTCCAGCGACTCCAGTTCATCGAGCAGCGCATCCGCCATTGCATCGATGCGCGGGCGCATCTCCTGCACGCCGCGGCGCATGAACGCCTGATCCACCAGCTTGCGGAGGCGGCGATGATCCGGCTCGTCCTTCAAGAGCATGTTGTTCGTCAGCGTCTTGAGCGACCGCGGCATCCACCAGGTGAAGCCGACGACGCCGCTCTTCCCGGCATGGCGGCTTTCCTGGACGAAGAGATCATTGTCCTTCACCAGCGCCAACGTCGATGCATATGTCGTCGTCGCCCAGGCGCGGCCGATGAAGGGTAGTTTCAGAGGGATCATCGGCCCTGCGTCGCGCATGCGCGCGAAGGTCGGATGCGGATCGCGTTTGAACGCCGCCGTGTCGAGCGCGAAGCGAAGCGGGCTGCCGAGCCGGTGGCGGGGATGGTCGGCCATTCCATGAATATAGGCGCTTCGCCGACGACCGGGACATTAAATCGGCGCCTGATGCTCCGGTTCTGGTCAGAACAGGAAGCGCTCATAAAGCGAGAGCCCGCGGGGGCCGGCGAGACGCAGCCGGCCGTCGCGCTTGGCGAGCCGAAACCCGGCCTCGGTGTAGGTGCGGTAGCGGCGCTCCAGGACCGTATCGACGGCGACAAACGCAGCGCGGCCCTCGTCGCGCCGCAGCGTGAGATCGACATAGCCGTGCGAACGGCCGGAGACGTAGCGTACGGCGGGGTTCTCGCGGTTCACCAACAGCGCCAGCGCCCTGGCGCGCGCGCCGACCATGCGTTCGCTCAAGCCGGACGGCGCGGTGACCGATGCGCAGCCGAGCTCCACACCGATCGGCGCGCCGGCGTCGCACGCGAGTTCGTTGGCCCACCAGGTGTGGGTGTCTCCGGTGAGCACGAGAACATCCTCCACGCCGGCGGCGCGGACCGCGGCGAACAGGCGCTCGCGCTCGGCGGGATAGCCGTCCCAGGAATCGAGCGAGAGCGGCAATGCGAACTTTGAGGCGCGCAGGAAGCCGTCGGCGTCGCTCCAGCGGCCGCGCAGTTCGGCCTCCGTCTCCGGCGTGAGATAGGGCGCGATGTCGGGCGTTTTCACGCGCGCCATCAGCGTCTGATTGCCGAGGATGGTCCACGGGCGGCGCGCCTGGCTCAGATGCGCGCGGATCGCCTCCAGCTGATCGGGGCCGAGCATCGCGCGATCGGGCGCGGCGACGATCTCGCGCATGTAGGCGGCTGCGGCCGCATCGTCCTCGATGTGCGCGAGGTCAGCAAAGCCGATCGCGCGGGCGCGGGCGTGGAGACGCGTTTCGAGCACGCACAGCGTCGCCAGATCACCATAGGTCAAAGCCGGGCGGCGCGCGGCGCCGTCGAAGGGGCGCACAGGCATCCATTCCTCATAGGCGCGCAGCGCGGCCGCGCGCCGCCCGGCCCAGCCGCCCTCTTCCGGCTGGTGGTTGCCAGCGCCATCGACCCAGGAATCGTCGGCGACCTCGTGATCGTCCCATATCGCGATGACCGGGCAGGCGGCGTGCATGGCCTGCAGGGAGGCGTCGCGGCGATATTGCGCGTGCCGAGCGCGGTAGTCGGCGAGCGTGAGCGTCTCGTGCGCGGGCTCGTGGAGGCGATCGGACAATTCCTCCTCGGCGCCGGCATAGCCGCGCGGACCGTATTCGTAGATGTAATCGCCGAGATGCAGCACGGCGTCGAACGCGCCGCGCGCGATGTGGTCGTAGACGTTGAAATAGCCGAGGGCGTGGTTGGCGCAGGAGACGATGGCGAAGCGCACGCTGTCGATGGGGCCGACGGGCAATGTCCGTGTACGGCCGATCGGCGAGACCGCGCCCGCGGCGCGGAAGCGATAAGCGTAATGCACGCCGGGCGCGAGGCCTCGCGCTTCGACCTTCACCGTCCAATCCCGCGCCGCGGCGGCGATCGCTGCGCCGCCGGCGACGACAACGGCGAAGGACTCGTCCGCGGCGATCTCCCAGGAGACCTCCACATCGCCCTCATGCGCGCCGCTGACGCGGGTCCAGAGGATGACGCTGTCGGCGGCGGGATCGCCGCTGGCGACGCCGTGGGCGAAGGTCGCGTCGCCGCGCGGGCGGGCGGCCTCGTAGGGCCCCGATCGCGTGAGGCTGGCGCAGGCGCCGAGCAGCGCCGGCGCCTCAACGATGGCGCGCCGGGTCACGCTCATGCGCTGCTCATCCCTTGTCGAGCACGACGCGGAAGGCGGCGCGGGCGCGCGCGATGGCGGCGCCGTCGGCGGCGACCTCCAGCTCCGCATGGCACAGCGTCTGGCCGACCCGCGCGAAGTACGTATCGAACGTGATCCATTGGCCGATCGTCCCTGCTCCAAGATAATCGACCGACAGCGACGTCGTCCAAAGATTGATGACGGCGCGCCCCTGCGCGCGAAGCTGCACCCCGCAGCTGATGCCCATCGCCTGGTCCGAAAGCGCCGCGATCAGGCCGCCATGCGCCGTGCCGCGCGAATTGCAGTGCGCCTCCCTGAGCGCGAGACCCAGGATCGTGCGGTCGGCGTCCTCGCGCATGTAGAGCGGGCGCCAGGGGTCGATCAGCGGGCTGGGGCGGGTGTAGGGCGCGAAGCCGTCCGGGATGGGCGTGTCCATGCTCAGAGTCGAACGCAAACGCTGGCCGCGCTGTCAATTGTTTCCCACGCGCCGCGCGCTCAGTACGCGTAGCCGAGGGAGAGGCGGATCTGGGAGTCCGCTTCGGTCGCGCCGGCGCCGGCGAGGTAGGCGAGCGCGATGCGCGCTTGGCCCGGCGACCATTCCAGCCGCGGCCCCCAGTGGCGGGCGGCGATGTCGACATCGTCGAAGCCCTCCACGCCGAGCGCGAGATCGTCGTTCAGCCGCCACATGAAGCGCGCCGAATAGCTGTGCAGCCACTCGGACGCTGCGCCGCCGCCGACCTCGCGCTCCGCGATCAGATTGAGCCGGGACGTGAGATCGCCGGCGCGATGCTCGGCCAGCAGCTTGAGGGTGACGAGGCCGGGCGCGCCGTGGAGATCGTAACGGTACTGCAGCTGCGCGCCGAGATGCACCGGCCATGCCCGCGTCGCGGTGAAATCGAACACGTTGGAGACGCCAAGCGAGCGCAGCTCGGCGGACTCGCCCGGCGCCTGCGCGCCGCGGGCGATCACGGAGAAACGCCACCACTCATTGAGGCCGTAATTCACATGCGCGCGATGCGCCCAGGCGCCGTCGAGCGCGTCGCCTTCGAAGCGCGCGGTGCGCGTCTCGACATCCCAGGCGCCGGCGATGACGCTCGGCCCGGTGACGCCGGACGTGCCGCCGGGCTCGGCGTGCGCGGAGCTGATCGGCGTGGCGGCGCAGGCCGCGGCGAGCAGTGCGGCGCGGATCAGGCGGCGCGCTCCGCGTCGCGGACCGCGTTGGCGATCTCGCCGACGACGTCCTGCACCATCGCCTCGTCATCACCCTCCGCCATGATGCGCACGAGCGGCTCGGTGCCGCTCTTGCGCACGACAATGCGGCCCTTGGCGCCGAGGCGCTTCTCGGCGGCGCGGATGGTCTCCTGCACCTTCTCGTTCTCCAGAGGCGCTGCGCCGTTCTTGAGGCGCACGTTCTCCAGGAGCTGCGGCGCGGGCTCGAACAGATGGCACACTTCGCTGACGGGCTTTTCGGCTTCAACGAGCGCCGCAAGCACCTGCAGCGCCGCGATAAGGCCGTCCCCCGTCGTGGAGAAATCGGAGAGGATGATGTGGCCGCTCTGCTCGCCGCCGATGTTGTAGCCCTTGGCGCGCATCGCCTC
>WGOB01000039.1 GCA_016124255.1 Alphaproteobacteria bacterium
AACACCGTCACAAGTTTCCGCTTAGAGCCGATCGTTGGCGATCGACCCCGAGATATATTCTATTGATTTTACGAGATTTATTGGCCGATCAGCGAATGTCGGCGAAAGTCGCCGAACCCTACTGAATCATTCCCACTCGATTGTTCCCGGCGGCTTCGAGGTGATGTCGTAGACGACGCGGTTGACGCCTTTGACGTCGTTGATGATCCGCGTGGCGGCGCGGGCGAGGAAATCCATCGGAAACTGGAAGAAGTCGGCGGTCATGCCGTCGGTCGACGTCACGGCGCGGAGCGCGCAGACGTACTCGTAGGTGCGTCCATCGCCCATCACGCCGACCGTGCGCACCGGCAGCAACACCGCGAACGCCTGCCAGATCGAATCGTAGAGGCCGGCCTTGCGGATTTCATCGAGATAGATCGCGTCCGCCTGGCGCAGGATGTCGAGTTTGTCGCGCGAGACGGCGCCGGGCACGCGGATCGCGAGACCGGGGCCCGGGAACGGATGGCGCCCGACGAACGCTTCCGGCAACCCAAGTTCACGCCCAAGCGCGCGCACTTCATCCTTGAAGAGGTCGCGCAACGGCTCCACCAAGGTCATGTTCATGCGCTCGGGCAGGCCGCCGACATTGTGGTGCGACTTGATTGTCACCGAGGGCCCGCCGACCGCGGAGACGCTTTCGATCACGTCGGGATAGAGCGTGCCCTGCGCCAGGAAAGCGGCGCCGCCGATCGTCTTGGCCTTCTCCTCGAATACGTCGATGAAGAGCTTGCCGATCGTCTTGCGCTTGATCTCGGGATCGTCGACGCCGTCGAGCGCGGTCAGGAACCGTTCGCTCTCGTCGGCGTGGATCAGCGGGATGTTGTAGTGGTCGCGGAAGAGCCGCACGACTTCGTCGGCCTCGTTGAGCCGCATAAGGCCATGATCGACGAACACACAATGCAGCCGATCCCCTATCGCTTCGTGGATCAGCACGGCGGCGGCGCTTGAATCGACGCCGCCGGATAGACCGCAGATCACCCGCCCGTCGCCGACTTGCCGGCGGATGCGCGCAATCGCCTCGTCCTTGAACGCGGCCATCGTCCAATCGCCTTTGCAGCCGGCGATCGTGTGGGTGAAGTTGCGCAGAAGCTTGGCGCCATCGGGCGTGTGCACGACCTCCGGGTGGAACATCACGGAGAAGTAGCGCCGCGCCTCGTCGACCGCGATCGCGAAGGGCGCATTCGGCGATGTTCCGACCACGGAGAATCCCGTCGGCAGGTCGATCACGCGATCGCCGTGGCTCATCCACACCGGGTACCTGCCGCCGACTTGCCAGACGCCGTCGAACAGCGCGCTCGGCTTCACGATCTCGACATCGGCGCGGCCGAACTCGCGCGCGTGGCCCGCCTCCACCACGCCGCCGAGTTGGACCGCCATCGTCTGCTGGCCGTAGCAGATCGCCAAGATCGGAACGCCCAGGGCAAAGGCGCGGTCCGGCGCGCGCGGGCTCTCGCCGTCGATGACGCTCGCTGGACCGCCAGAAAAGATGATCGCCTTGGGATCGAAGCCCGCCGCCAGGACCGCGTCGGCGCGATTGTAGGGGTGGATCTCGCAATAGACGCCGCTCTCACGGACGCGCCGCGCGATCAGCTGCGTCACCTGCGAGCCGAAATCGATGATGAGAACGCGCTCGTGATGCGCGGCGGGCTCGGAAGCCGTCGCCTCCGGCGCGGCTGACGCTGCTGTGCGGGCCATAATGCGAAATGAGGCGCGTCGCGGCGTCCGTCAATGGCGGCGTCGGAGCGGCCTCGGCGTGCGCGCCGACGCGACGGCCGCCCCGCCTTAACCCGCGCCTAACCGCTTACAGGCAAGGTTTTGCTGCGGATTTCGTTAAATCAATATACAATCTTAGATTGTTTTTTGTGGGGACGCACGTATGCGTTTTGCTTCCAGTACAACGCGCCGCCGCCTCAGGGGGGTCATCCTCCTCTGCGCCATCCTCGCGACCGGCTCCGTCGCTGGCGCATTCGACGCCGCGATCGAGCGATCGGCTGCAGCAGCGCCGGACGACCGCGCGGCCCTCATCCCTGCGGTCGCGGCGACGCCGCGCCCGGTGCGCGTTGTCGATGGCGACACATTAGACTTGGCTGGGGAACGGGTACGCCTGTTCGGCATCGATGCGCCGGAAGGCGGCCAGGTCTGCGCTTCGGGGGCGCCTGGTCCCGCCGCCGCGGCGGCGCTGGAGGCGCTGGTCGACGGCGGGTCGGTGCAATGCGAAGGCCGCGACCGAGACCGCTATGGACGCCGCGTCGCCGTATGCGCGGTCGACGGGACCGACCTCGGCGCATCCCTGGTGCGCGCCGGCTGGGCTTGGAATTACACGCGCTACGCCGGCGATCGCTACGCCGCGGAGGAACGCACCGCGCGGGCGGCTGGCCGCGGCGTCTGGGCGATGGGCTGCGACTCGCCTTGGGACTGGCGGCGCGCGCAGCGCGGTGCGACTCAGGCGGCGCGCTGAGCGGGTAATCCTAAGTTCATCAAAAACAAGACTTTTACCGGCGTTAACCCGAGATTAACGGATGCGCCGCATAGTCCTCTTCGTCTTCCCTTGGAGACACCCCACCATACCCAACGCCTTCGGGCCCCCGAAAGGGGGCCCGATTTTCTTTGGCCGCTGGATCGTTCAGCGCCGACACGCTGGAAATGGCCGGGCGATCTTGCTACACCCGCGCTTCGTTGTTCCTCGGTAGCTCAGCGGTAGAGCAACCGGCTGTTAACCGGTTGGTCGTAGGTTCGAATCCTACCCGGGGAGCCAGCGTTTCGCGCACCCCCGTTCCCGCCATCTCGCATCGCCCTTGACGCGCGCGCGTGATGCACGGTCTCGTCCGTGTGCGGAGCATGGCGATGCGGACGACGCGGCGGAGAATCCTCACGGCGGGGCTGGCGGCGCCGGTTGCTGCGTGCGCACATGCGCCGATGACGGGTGAGAGCTTCGACGTGGTCGTGGTCGGCGCGGGCGTGTTCGGCGCCTGGACGGCGGAGCATCTGCGTCGGCGCGGACGCCGCGTGTTGCTGGTCGACCAGGCGGGCGCCGGTCATGCGCGTGCATCGTCAGGCGGAGAAAGCCGGCTCACACGAGCGACCTACGGCGCCGATCGGATCTATTCGGAGATGGCGCTCGCGTCGCTGCCGGAATGGAAAGCGCTTTCGCATACGGCCTCGCTGCCGCTCTTCCACCAGGCGGGCGTGCTCTTCTGCTTCAGCGAGATGGTCGAGTACGCGCGCCAGTCGATCGAGGCGCATCGAAGCCTTGGCGTGCCGCTGGAGGAACTTGATCGGGCCGCCCTCGCCCGGCGCTGGCCGCAGATGGCATCCGACGATCTCGCTTTTGCGCTGTTCGAGCCTGACTTCGGCGCACTGATGGCGCGGCGGAGCGTTGAAGAGATCGTGCGTTACTTCGTGATGCAAGGCGGCGCCTACCGCATCGCGCACGCGCAGCCGGGCGGCGAAGGCCGCGACGTGCGGCTCAACGGGGTCGCGCTGCGCGCGGGCGCCGTCGTCTATGCGTGCGGACCGTGGTTGCCAAAGGTGTTTCCAGAGCTTCTGGGCGATCGGATTTTTGTCACCCGACAGGAAGTGGCGTTCATCGCCCCGCCCGATGAAAATGACCGGTTCGAGGCGACGTCATTTCCCGGCTGGATCGATTTCAACGGCGGGGACGTCTATTATGGCTTCCCCAATCTGGAAGGACGCGGGTTCAAGATCGCGCGCGATACGCACGGGGCCCCGTTCGACCCCGACACCGGCGACCGCCGCATGAGCGCGGAAGGCGTTGCGCTTCTGCGCGCTCATCTCGCGCGTCGCTTCCCGCTGCTGGCGGATCGTCCGTTCACGGAGTTCCGCGTCTGCCAGTACGAGAACAGCGGCAATGGCGACTTCCTGATCGATGGCTGCCCAGGCAGAGAGGGCGCATTCCTGCTTGGCGGCGGCTCAGGCCATGGTTTCAAGCATGGCCCGGAGGTCGGCCGGCTCATGGCGGCGCTGGTGCTGGACGGCGCAGCGCCCGACGCGCGCTTCTCCTACGCCGCCAAAGGCGCGGTCCACCGCCGCGAAGTGCTCTGAACCGGTTTGGTCAGGTCGATCCGCCGAACGGCATGTTCGGCTCGGCCTCGTGGGTTTCCACAACCTCTTCCGTCTCAGCGTCCACGACCTTCAGGACCACCTCGTAGCCCCAGAGGTCTGCGAGCCGCTGCAGTACGTCGTCGAGGTCGGCGTCGTGCATCTGTACGCCATCGTGCACGCGGTGCTGCAGTTCGAGCCGCCGCTCTCCGATGAGGTCGACATCGACGATGTGGATATCAGGGTCGCGGCGGGAAATGTCGTACTGGCGGGCGATGGCGCGGCGCAGATTGCGATAGCCGCGCTCATCGTGGATGGCGCCCACCTTCATGTATTCCTCGGCCTCATTGTCATTGATGACGAAGAGGCCGAAGCGGCGCATGATGTTGGGCGACAGATATTGCGAGAGAAAACTCTCATCGCGGAAGTTGGCCCACACATCCTTCAGCGTCTCGTAGGGATCACGATTACCAGCGATGTCGGGGAACCAGAAGCGGTCTTCTTCGGTCGGATCGAGTGTGACACGCTCGATGTCCTGCATCATCGCGAATCCGATCGCGTAGGGGTTGATGCCGCTATAGCGCGGATCGTCGAAGCTGGGTTGCGTGATCACGTTGGTGTGCGAGTGCAGGAATTCCATATAGGCGCCGTCGTCGATCCGGCCCTGCTCATGCAGGCGCGTCATGATCCGGTGATGCGTGAACGTCGCGCAGCCCTCGTTCATCACTTGCGTCTGACGCTGAGGATAGAAGTATTGCGCAATGTTGCGGACGATGCGCAGCACCTCGCGCTGCCAGGGGAGCAAGCGCGGCGCGGTCTTCTCCAGGAAGTATAGGATGTTCTCTTCGGGCAGGCCGAGCAGCGCGCGGCGGCGCTCTTCGTCGGTGCGTTTCTGGCCCTTGCGCCGGCCGCCGCCGGGCACCGTGCGCCAGAGATCATTGAACAGCTTCTCGCCATGCTCGCGGCGCTCGCGCTCGCGCTTCTCTTCCGTGCGCAGATTGGGCGCGCGCTTGCGCGGGCTGCGGTGTACGCCATGGCTCTGCAGGGCATGGGCCGCGTCCAGTAAGCGCTCGACCTCCGCCTGACCGTAGCGTTCCTCGCATTGGGCGATGTAGCTCTTGGCGAAGGCGAGGTAATCGAGGATGCCGTCAGCGTCGGTCCAAAGCTTGAAGACCTGGTTGTGGCGAAAGAAATGATTGTGACCGAAGCCCGCGTGCGCCATGACAAGCGTCTGCATCGTCACGGTGTTTTCTTCCATGATGTAGACGATGCAGGGGTTGGAGTTGATCACGATCTCGTAGGCTAGGCCCTGGAAACCCTTCCGATACATCGCCTCGTTGCGCGCGAAGTGCTTGCCGAAACTCCAGTGATTGTAGAAGAGCGGCATGCCCGTCGATGCATACGCGTCGAGCATCTGTTCGGACGTGATCACTTCAATCTGATTGGGCATGGGATCGAGCTTCATCTCGCCCCTTCCTACCTCCTCCAACGCCTCATAGATGCGCTGAATCAGCGGGAAGTCCCAATCGACGCCCGTGTAGAGCAGCCGGCTTTCGGTTTTGGCGCGCGCGCTCATGCGGCTTCGGCTCCCTGGCGCTGAAAGAGTTCGCGGAACACCGGGTAGATGTCGCGGCGATGGTTCACCTTGCGCATCGACATCGGAACCTTGGGCCCCTGGATCAATTCGTAGGCGCGCCACAGGTCGGTGGGGCGGTCCAGCCCGGGCATCGGCGCGATCGGGTGATCGGGGCCGACTTCTAGATAGGCGTAGTATTGGACCATGGGCAGGATCGTGTCCGTCAGCAGGGACAACGTGCGTGGATTGTCGGAAGTGGCGTTGTCGCCATCCGAGCTTTGCGCCGCGTAGATGTTCCACGCGTTGACCGGATAGCGTGCGCGCGCAATGCGGATCATCTCTTCCAGCGCAGTCGACACCACGGTGCCGCCGGTTTCGCGGCTGTAGAAGAAGGTCTGCTCGTCAACTTCCTGGGCCAGGTGCGTGTGGCGAATGAACACGACCTCCACCGCCTCGTAGCGGCGCTTGAGGAAGAGGTAGAGCAACGAGAAGAACCGCTTCGACAAATCCTTCATGTGCTCGTCCATCGAGCCGGAGACGTCCATCAGGCAGAACATCACCGCCTGCGCGATCGGCCGAGGATGCGATTCATAGCGGCGATAGCGCACATCGAGCGGATCGATATAGGGGATCGTGACTGAGCGCTTGGCTTGGCGCTCCAATTCCAGGCGCGCCGCCTCGATCTCGTCTTCGCTGGCGCCCTCCCTCTCCATCTCCTCGATCCGCGCGCGCAGGGCGGCGACGTCGCTTGCGCCCGGTCGCTTGAGGGCGATCCGGCGCGCCAGCGAATTCTTCAAGGTGCGGGGGATGGAAATGTTCGCAGGTGAGCCGTAGGCGCGGAAGCCCGCGCGGCGCCATTCCGGCATGCCCATGACGGCAATCTGACGCTTGGCGAGATCTGGAAGCTCCAGGTCTTCGAGGAACAGGTCCAGGAACTCCTCGTCGGAGAGCGCAAAGCGGAATTCGTCTTCGCCGCCGCCGTCTAGGCCGCCGCCGCCGGACCCGCCGCCGCCTTCCGGTCGCGCAATCAGGTCGCCTTCGATGTATTTCTTGTTGCCGGGCAACACGTAGTCGCGCACGCCGCCCTCTCCGGAGCGGCGCAGCGACGGCTCATGGACGCCGCCTGCTGGGATGGTGATCTCGCCGCCTGAATCCATGTCCTTGATGCCGCGACCGCGCGAGGCCTCGCGCACAGCATTGCGGACAGCCGCGCGTGCGCGGCGGATGAATCGCTGCCTGTTCGAGAGGCTCTTGCCGCCCGGATTGAGGCGCCGGTCAATGATGTGCATGGGTCTCGATCACCCGGCCTGCTTCACCCGCATGTACCATTCAACGAGACGGCGCACCTGACGCTCGGTGTAGCCGCGCGCCACCATCCGGTCGACGAATTCGCCATGCTTCTTCTCGGTCTCGCTGTCCTTCTTGGAGCCGAACGAAATTACCGGGAGAAGATCCTCCACCTGGGAGAACATCCGCCGCTCGATGACTTCGCGGATTTTCTCATAGCTCGTCCAGGAGGGATTGCGCCCGCCATGGCTGGCGCGGGCGCGCAGCGTGAACTTGACGATCTCGTTGCGGAAGTCCTTCGGGTTGGCGATCCCGGCGGGCTTTTCGATCTTGGAGAGCTCCTGGTTGAGCAGCTCGCGATTGAGCATGTGGCCTGTGTCGGGATCCTTGAAGTCGATGTCTTCGATCCAGGCGTCGGCGTAATCGACGTAGCGGTCGAACAGATTCTGCCCGTAGTCGTGGTAGCTCTCGAGATAGGCCTTCTGGACTTCGTGACCGATGAATTCGGCGAACCGCGGCGCGAGGTCGGCCTTGATGAACTCGAGGTAGCGGCCTTCGGTATCCTCAGGATATTGCTCGCGCTTGATCGCCTGTTCCAGCACGTACATCAGGTGGACGGGGTCTGCGGCGATCTCTTCGGTGTCGACGTTGTAGGTGGCTGCGAGCGCCTTGAAGGCGAAGCGCGTTGAGACGCCGTCCATGCCTTCGTCGACGCCGGCGGCGTCCTTGTATTCCTGCATCGTGCGCGCCTTGGGGTCGACCTCCTTGAGGCTTTCCCCGTCATAGACGCGCATCTTGGCGAAATGGCTCGAGTTCTCGTGCTGCTTCAGGCGCGTGAGCACCGAGAAACGCGCGAGCATCTCCAGCGTCCCGGGGGCGCAGGGCGCCTCTGCGAGCTCGGAATTGCGGATCAGCTTGTCGTAGATCTGCCTCTCTTCGGTGACGCGCAGGCAGTACGGCACCTTGATGACAAAGATGCGGTCGATGAAGGCTTCATTGTTCTTGTTGTTGCGGAACGCCTGCCACTCAGCCTCGTTGGAGTGCGCCATGACGATGCCGTTGAACGGGATGGCGCCGATGTTCTCGGTGCCGACATAGGCTCCGTCCTGCGTCGCCGTCAGCAGCGGATGCAGCATCTTGATCGGCGCCTTGAACATCTCCACGAATTCGAGAACGCCCTGGTTCGCGCGATTGAGGCCGCCCGAATAGGAATAGGCGTCGCTGTCGTTCTGCGCATGCAGTTCGAGCTTGCGGATGTCCACCTTGCCGACGAGCGAGGCGACGTCCTGATTGTTCTCGTCTCCCGGCTCGGTCTTGGCGACGCCGATCTGGCGCAAACGCGAAGGGTTTATCTTGGCGACCTTAAAGCGCGTGATGTCGCCGCCGAACTCGTCCAATCGCTTCACCAGCCACGGGCTCATGAGGCCGGAGAGGCGCCGGCGGGGCACGCCGTACTTGTTCTCCAGGATATCGCCCTGGGTGGCGGGATCGAACAGCGAGAGCGGGCTCTCAAAGATCGGCGAAAGATCATCGCCCGCCTTCAGCACATAGATCGGCTGATCCTCCATGAGCTGCTTGATGCGCTCGGCGAGCGAGGACTTGCCGCCGCCGACCGGGCCGAGCAGATAGAGGATCTGCTTGCGCTCCTCCAGGCCCTGCGCGCCGTGGCGGAAGAAAGCCACGATCCGTTCGATCGTTTCCTCCATGCCGTAGAATTCAGAGAAGCTCGGATAAACGCGGATCGTGCGGTTCATGAACACGCGCCCAAGACGCGCGTCCTTGGCCGTGTCGATCATGCGCGGCTCGCCGATGGCGGCGAGCAGCCGCTCGTGGGGCCCCGCGTAGAAAAGCGGGTCCGAGCGGCACCCATCGAGGAAGTCCGCGAGCGACATTTCGTGCTCGCGGCGTGACTCGAAAGCTTTCGAGTAAGACTGGAACAGGTCCATCGTCATTGGCGCTCCGTTCGGCGGAGGCCGCGATCCGCAGGCCGCCGCCAGTGGCTCTTGCCGGTGGCAATCAAACGACTCAGCCGCGGCGCAAAAATGACGGACTGGTCATATTCGCGCTGGCTTCAGCATCTCCTGAGTCTCGGAATCCCCGGACTCCCGGGCGCAAAGATTCCGCTCCCCAAACTTCACTTGGATGCGGCGGCGACGGGGCCGCGGCATCCCTTCATCATACGCTCTTCAAGCGCCTGTGGGATCGCGGAAAAGCGCGCTGCAACCGCGCATGCGCCGCCGGCATCCCACGAAACGCCCAGCCGTTCGCACGCGCCGCCTCCCGGCTTCCAACCATCCCGGTCTGCAGTGCGGCGCGCTGCGACGCGACCGATATCCCCGGCCAGCCGGCCGTGCCGGCTGCGCGGCCGACCGTTCGATCCACTCGCCGCCGTCATCCGGCGTGCGTCCATCGTCCGGGTTAAACGCCATCGCAGGAGCGCTGCGGACGACTTCATCTTCAGCATCGGCGCCTCAAGAATATGCGCGGCTCGAGCGGGCATTTCAACGCACCGCTGCGGTTGCGCGAAACTCGAGGCGCCCTGCGCCAGCCGCGGGCGACCGCGCCGACGTTAACTGTTCGCTACCCAACCGCCCGCCAAATGGTCGCGACACACGAGCGCGCCGGCGGGGGGAACATGCGCCATCTGCTCTTTGGATTTGCGGCAGGGTGCCTCGCGCTCGCGGGAATCGGCTATTTCGCGCTCGCGGCGCTGCGGCGCCCCGATCTCCCACGCGCGGTGCTGGAGCGGAAATACGCCACGCCGCGTTCGCTGTTCGTGACCGGGCCTGACGGGCTGGAGATTCATTGCCGCGACGAAGGCCCGCGTAATGCGCCGGCCATCATCCTCATTCACGGCTATTGCGCCTCGCTCCACACCTGGGAGCCATGGATGCGGCGGCTCTCGCGGCGCCGGCGCGTCATCGCCGTCGATCTGCCCGGGCACGGCCTCACGCGGACGCCGCCTGACTACGAGCTCACGCGCGGCAGCTTTACCGGCGTCGTCGACGCGGTCGCACGCGCGCTTGGTCTTCACTCTTTCGCGATCGCCGGCTCCTCGCTTGGGGGGGCGGTGGCGTGGGACTACGCCGCGCGCCGGCCCCGCAAGATCGATGCGCTGATCCTCGTGGGCGCTGCGGGCTTCACGCCAGGGCCGGACGCGGACGTCCTTGATCCTGCGTCGATGCAGATGCTGCGTTCACCGCTGGGTCCGCTGCTTTGCGATCTCGACAACACGCCCTGGCTTCGGCACGGCCTGCGCGCCTCCTTCGCTGATCCCGGCCAGGCCGATGACGATATGGTGCGCCGCTACGTCGATCTCTCGCGCGCGCCTATGAACCGATCGGTCCAGATGCAGGTGGCGCTCAAGCGCAACGCCCGCATCAACGCGACGGCGCCGCTGCTCGCACGGATCGTGGCGCCGACGCTGGTGCTGCATGGCGGCCAGGACGCGATCGTGCCTGTGGAAGACGGCGCGCGGTTCGCCGACGCAATCGGCGGGGCCGACCTCATCGTCTACGACGAGGCAGGCCACATCGTGCAAGAGGAGGCCGCCGATGCGAGCGCCCGCGACGTGGAGGCCTTCCTGACTCGCGCCGCACATTCGCGGACGCCGCTCCGGTTGGCCGCCTAGCCGCCTTCCACGCTAGGCCCCTGGTCCTCCAGGATTTCTGAGGAAACCGTGCGCTAGCTTGCTTCGAAGCGAGCGCTGGCGCCGCGCCAATCGAGCAGCTTGTCCACGATTGTCCGCAGGTGGCGGTCGCGCTCGTTCTGGTAGTCGAGATAGTAGGCGTGCTCCCACACGTCGATGACGACCAGCGGGGCGTGGCCGTGCTCCAGGGCGGTTTCCGCGTCGTGCGTGTCGAGGATGTGCAGGGCCCCGTCTTTGCGGGTCAGCGACACCCATCCGCTTGCAAAGTGGGCGGCGCCTTTGGAGACAAGCTGCTCCTTCAACGCGTCGAGGCCGCCAAAATCCTTCTCGATCTGCGCGGCGAGCGCCGCTGACGGCGCGCCGCCGTCGGGCGAGAGCGATTCCCAATAGCAATTGTGGTTCCAGGTCTGCCCCGCCGCGTTGGCCAGACCGCGGGCCTTGGGATCCTTGACGCTCTTCAAGACGATCTCCTTCAGCGGGAGGTCGGCGTAGTCGGTGCCTTCGATGAGTGCATTCACGCGCTTCACATAGCCCGCATGATGCGCGCCATGATGTTTCTCTACGGTGGCCGCGGAGATGACCGGGGCAAGCGCGTCCTTGGCCCACGGCAGCGCCGGCAATGTTATTTGTGGCATCGATTGTCTCCCGGTGAATTCAGTCGGACGGGCCGCGCGCGCGGCATTGCCGGGACATAAGCGTTGCGCCCTTCAGAAAAAACCGCGAGACGATTGCGCTTGTTCCCAATCGCTACTCAGCGGCGACGGTTTCAGGCGGTTCTTCCGCCTGGCGACGCCACAATTCAGCGTAACCGCCGTCCCGCGCGATCAGCGCCGCGTGCGATCCGCGCTCCGCGATCGCGCCATCCTTGAGCACGATGATCTGGTCGGCATGGGCGATGGTGGAGAGCCGGTGCGCCACGACGATGGTGGTTCGCCCGCGCGCAGCCTCGTCCAAAGCCGCCTGCACGTCGGCCTCGGTGCGGCTGTCAAGCGACGAGGTCGCTTCGTCAAGGATCAGGATTCGCGGGTTCATCAGGATGACCCGTGCGATGCCGACGCGCTGTTTCTCGCCGCCCGAGAGTTTCAGGCCCCGCTCTCCCACGCGCGTCTCCCAGCCCTCGGGCAGCGCTTCGATGAATGAGAGAAGTTGCGCCCGCGCGGCGGCCTCCTCGATTTCCATCTGCGACGCGTCAGGGCGCCCATAGGCGATGTTGTAGCGGATGGTGTCATTGAACAGCACAACGTCCTGGGGCACGAGCCCCATGCTGCCGCGCAGGCTCGCCTGGGTCACCTCGCGAATGTCCTGGCCGTCGATCGTCACGCGACCGCCGGCGGGATCGTAGAACCGCAGGAGGAGCTTCAGCACGGTCGATTTGCCGGCGCCGGAGGGCCCAACCACCGCCGTCGTCCGGCCCGCGGGCGCGCGGAACGCAACCCCGGCCAAGCCCTGATCGCGGCCTTCGTGGGCGAACCACACGTCCTCGAACGCGACGTCGCCCTGCGACACCCTCAATGGCGCAGCGTCCGGCGCATCGGCGACGTCGGGCGCCTCATCGAGCAGCGCGAACATTTTCTCCATGTCGATCGAGCTCTGCTTGATCTCGCGGTACGCGAAGCCGAGTATGTTCAGCGGCGCGTAGAGATTGAGCATGATCAGCATGATCGCCGTGATGTCGCCGACACCGATCGCGCGCCCGCTCGCCAGCCAGCCCGCGTACGCGACCATACCTGCGAGCCCGACATTCATCACCAGAGTCTGAATGACGTTGAGCAGCGCAAGCGAGGAATTGGAGCGGACTGCCGCGCGGGCGTAGGACGCCAAAGCGGCGTCGAACCGTGCAGTTTCGCGCGCTTCAGCGGCGAAGCTTTTCACCGTCTCATAGTTCAACAAGGAATCCACCGCGCGGCCGGCCGCCTCGGTGTCCTTCTCGTTCATCATCCGGCGATATTTCAGGCGCCATTCGGTGATGCCGAACGTGATCCACGCATAGAGCCCGACCGTCACGAACGCGATGACCGCGAACCACGGGCCGTAGCGCCACGCGAGCACCGCCCCGGCCAGGGCAAGCTCGATGACGGTCGGCGCGATGTTGAAGGCGAGAAATCGCAGGAGAAAGTCGATCGCGCGCACGCCGCGCTCAATCGTGCGGTACACCGCGCCGGTCCGCTTCGACTGGTGGAAGCGCACGGAGAGCGAATGAACGTGGGCGAAGACGCCGGCGCCCGCGCGGCGCTGCGCCTCCTCGCTGATCGGTTGGAAGATGGCGTCGCGGATCTGAGGGCCCGCGGTGGACGCAAAGCGCAGCGCAGCCCAGAAGCCGATCAATCCGATGAACAGGGAATAGACGCCGCGGCCCTCGCCGGCGGCCAGGGCATTGATCCCGTCGGCAAGGATCAGCGGGGAGAACACCGCCAGCACCTTGGCGAACAGCGTGAGCACGAAGCTGACAATCAAGCGTGCGCGCGCCCCCGGTCCGCGCAGCCCGCCAATGAGCCGGAACAAACGCGCGATGACGCGCGTGAGCGGCGCCGAACCTTCGGCGTCGCCCGGTTCGGGCTTTGGTTTGGGCGGCGCTTCGCCCCGGCGCATGGTGATCCCTTCTGCCGTTCTGCTCGGACGGGCCTTGAGTTTGCAGCGAAAACACCCGCCCGCGGCGCTCGACACTTAAGGGTGGGTGCGTCCGCCCGCAATGCGCCTTAAATCTGGGACTCGATGAAGACCATGCCCGATTCCGCTTTTCGTTCCGCAACCGACTCTGTCGCCGCCGCCGCGCGCCCGTTTTCCGTCTGCGTTTATTGCGGCTCCTCGGATGCGACGCGGCCGGACTATCTGCAACTCGCCGACGAGGCCGGGGCGGCGTTGGCGGGGCGCGGGTGGCGCATGGTTTATGGCGGGGGCGGGGTGGGCCTGATGGGCCGCGCGGCGCGCGCTGCGCATGGCGCCGGGGGCGATGTGCTCGGCATCATGCCGCGCTTTCTGGCGCGCCGCGAAATCGTCCTGGAGGATGTTCCCCACCGCATGGTCGACACGATGCACGAGCGCAAGCGCATCATGTTCGACGAGAGCGACGGATTTCTGGTGCTGCCGGGCGGCATCGGGACGCTGGAAGAGGCGGTGGAGATGCTGTCGTGGCGTCGGCTCGAATTGCACCTGAAGCCGATTGTTTTCGTATCGCGCGACGATTTCTGGGAGCCGTTCTTTCACCTGATGCAACACACGATCGAAGCACGCCTCACCCCGCCGCACTTCCTCGACGTGCTCGACAGCGCCAAGACAATTCAAGAAGCGCTCGACGCAATCGATGCGAAAGTCGTGCGCGCTTAGGCGGCCTCGCCCAACAGCCGCGCCTTGGCGCGCGTTTCGCCGATCAACGCAAAGAGCGGCGCCATTTCGGGGCCGTGCTCCATGCCTGTCAGCGCCTGGCGCAGCGGCATAAAGAGCGCCTTGCCCTTTGCGCCGGTCTTCGCTTTCACCGCGTCGACGAAGGCCTGCCAGCTTGCGGCGTCATAAGGCCCTTTCGGCAGCGCGTCGGCCGCGGCCTGGGCGAACGCCTTGTCTGAAATCACCGGGGTCACCGGCCCTTCGACGACGCGCGCCCACGCGTCCACGTCGTTGAACGTCACGAGGTTGGCGCGCACCGCAATCCAGAACGCTTCGCCAAGATCAGCGCCGCGCGCCGCGAGGCGCGGCTTCGCCGCGTCGTAATCGAGGCCATGCACGAGCGCGGCGTTCACACGCTTCAATTCCTCCTCGCTGAACCGCGCGGGGGCGCGGCCGACTTTTGAGAACGCAAACTCGTGCACCAGGTCGTCAAACGCAGTGCGGGCTTCGACCGGATCGCTGGTGCCAAGTTTCGCCAACAGCGAATTGACCGCCATGGGTTCGTAGCCGGCCTCGCGCAGATCACTGACGGACAACGACTCCAAGCGCTTCGACAATTTCTCGCCCTCCGCGCCGACAAGCAGCGGGAAGTGGCCGAACGCGGGCGCAGTTGCGCCCAGCGCTTCAAAAATCTCAACCTGCACGCCGGTGTTGGCGACGTGATCCTCGCCGCGCACGATGTGCGTGATCTTGAATTCGATGTCGTCCACCACCGAAGGCAGCGTGTAGAGATAGCCCCCGTCCGCGCGGATCAGCACGGGATCGCTCAGCGAGGCCGTGTCGATCGACTGGCGCCCGCGGACGAGATCGTCCCATTCGCGCCGCGCCCCGGAGAGCTTGTAGCGCCAGTGCGCCGTGCGCCCTTCGGCTTTGAAGCGCGAGAGATCATCCGTCGTGTAGCGCAGCGCCGCGCGGTCATAGATCGGCGGCTTGCCCGTCGCCTGCGCGATCTTCCGGCGACGGTCGAGTTCATCCTCGGTTTCGTAGCATGCATAGAGGAGGCCTGCAGCCTTGAGCGCGTCGGCGGCCGTCTCGTAGGCGGAAAAGCGCGCGGACTGGTTGGCGCGATGCTCCCACGCGAGGCCGAGCCATTGAAGGTCGGTTTCGATCGCTGCTTCGAACGCCCTGGTCGAGCGCGCGGCGTCGGTGTCGTCGATGCGCAGCAGCATTTCGCCGCCCTGGCTGCGGGCGAAGAGCCAATTCAGCAGCGCGGTGCGGACATTGCCGACGTGGAGCCGACCGGTCGGGGACGGCGCGAAACGCAAACGAGTGGTCATACGGAATCCAAAAAAGCCGCGCTTTATGGGCCCCCAGGGGCCCGCCTTCAAGCGCTTGGAGGGGCCGCGGCGCTTGCCCGCGCGCCGGGAGCCACTAGGGTGCCCCCGAACGAGGAGGGCGGCCCATGCGCGCGCGCGAAGTGAGACTGAAGAGCCGTCCGGTGGGTCTGCCGTCGCCGGAGAATTTCGAGGTCGCCGAGGTCGATGTTCCCGCGCCCGGCCCCGGCGCGGTGCAGGTGCGCAATCTGTGGATGAGCGTCGATCCCTACATGCGTGGGCGGATGTACGACCGTGCGAGCTACGTGCCGCCGTTCCAGATCGGCGAGGCGTTGCAGGGCGGCGCCGTCGGCCAGGTCGTGGAGTCGAACGATGCGTCGCTGAAGCCCGGGGACCTTGTGCAATCCATGCTCGGCTGGCGCGAGGGGTTCACGGCGCCCGCCGCGAGCCTGGAGAAGCTTCCAGCCGACAACGCGCCGCCGCAGGCCTATCTCGGCGTGCTGGGCATGCCGGGCCTGACGGCGTACGCGGGCCTCTTGGAAATCGGCCAGCCCAAGGCGGGCGAGACCGTGTTCGTCTCCGGGGGCGCCGGTGCGGTTGGTTCCGTCGTGGCGCAGATCGCCAAGATCACGGGCTGCCGTGTCGTCGCCTCGGTCGGCTCGCAGGAGAAGGCAGACTGGCTGACATCGGCCGGCGTCGACGCAGTGGTGAATTACAAGCGCGGCGACCTGCTCGCTGCGGTGCGCGCGGCCGCTCCGAAAGGCATCGACGTCTATTTCGACAACGTCGGCGGCGAGCATCTGGAAGTCGCGCTCGAACTCGCGAACCCGTTCGCGCGCTTCGTCGAATGCGGGATGATCTCGCAATACAACAACACTGAGCCCGCGCCCGGCCCGCGCAACCTGATCTACGTGGTCGGCAAGAGCATCAAGATGCAAGGCTTCATCGTCACTCAATTCGCGGGGCTGCGCGGCCAGTTCCACAAGGACATGACGAGTTGGATCAATGAAGGCCGCCTGCGATGGGAAGAGACCGTGGAGAACGGCGTGGAGAACGCTCCGGCAGCGTTCGTCAAACTCTTCTCCGGCGCCAACACCGGCAAAATGCTCGTGAAGCTCGCCTGAGCGCGTCGCGAAGTTTCCGTTAGAGGGCGTATACGGCGATGAGCCGTCTCTTCCAGGCCTACCTGACAATCGACTGGAGCGCGGCGTCCAAGCCTGCGACCGGCGCCGATTCCATCTGGGTGGGCGTGATGAAGCGCAATGTCCGCTTTCAGCACGTGTTCGAATCACACAATCCCGCGACGCGCGCCGAGGCGGAGGCGCTGATCGCCGGGCTCATGGCCGAGTTCGCGCGTCGCAACGAGCGGGTGCTGGCGACGTTTGATTTTCCGCTCGGCTTTCCGCGCGGTACGGCGGCGGCGCTTAAGCTGGGCGAGCCGGCATGGGCTGCGCTGCTCGACTTCATCGCCGCAGAAATCAAGGACAAGCCCGACAACGCCAACAACCGCTTTCAGGTCGCGGCCAAGATGAACCGGCTGATGACGGGCGCAGCGTTTCCCTTCTGGGGGGCGCCGGCGCGAGAAGAGCAGACGATGCTCTCGTCCAAGCGCCCGCGCGCGCACGGCGACGCCGATCTGCCCGAATATCGCTACGCCGAGGAAGCGGCCAAAGGCGCATCATCGATCTGGAAGCTCTATTACCAGGGCAGCGTCGGGGGGCAGGCGCTGACCGGGCTGCCGATGATCCGTAGACTGAGGAATGCGCACCCGGCGACGCGTCTGTGGCCCTTCGAGCTGCCTTGGCGGCCGTTGACGTCCGCGGATCTGGACGGCGTGGAGGCGGTGTTCGCGGAATTCTATCCCTCGATGTTCAGCGCCAAGCCGGGAGACGGCGAGATCAAGGACCAGGCGCAGGTGCGCGTCGGCGCAGAGCGTTTCAACGCGCTCGATGAGCAAGGCCAGCTCGGCCGATTGTTCGGGCCGGCCAAGGAGGATGCGCGCAAGGCCGTTGTCGAAGGCGAAGAAGGCTGGATCCTGGGCGCCGGCGCCTAGAGCATCTTCCGACCATACGCGATCGCCCCTGCGATCGAATGGTCGGAAAAAGATGCTCTACACATTCGAATATAGAGCAACTTTATCCGACCTCGGAATCGCAAAGCGATTCCAGTAGGTCGGATGTTGCTCTAGGC
>WGOB01000001.1 GCA_016124255.1 Alphaproteobacteria bacterium
ACATGACGATCGTCGTCGGCGATTCCGGCTTCATCATCCTCGATCCGCTGACGAGCGCGGAGACCGCGCGCGCCGCGCTCGATCTCGCGCGCGCGCATCTCGGCGACAAGCCCGTTGTCGCGGTGATCTATTCGCACTCGCATGCGGATCATTTCGCCGGCGTGCGCGGCGTTGTGGATCAGGCTGACGTCGCCGCCGGCCGCGTGCGCATCATCGCACCTGCGGGCTTTCTCGAACACGCGATCGGCGAGAACGTCATCGCCGGACCCGCGATGTCGCGTCGCGCGCAATACCAGTTCGGCGTCGGCCTTGAGCCGGGCGTTGCGGGCACGCTCGGGTCCGGCATCGGCATGGGCGTCTCCGGCGGCGCGCGCACCTTCATCCCGCCGACCGAGACCGTGAGCTTCACCCGCAGCGAAACCCGCATTGACGGCGTGCGCATCGAATTCCAGCTCACGCCCGACACCGAAGCGCCGGCGGAGATGAATGCGTTCTTCCCGGACTTTCGCGCGCTGTGGATCGCGGAGAACGCCAACGCCACCTTGCACAATGTGCTGACGCCGCGCGGCGCGCTGGTGCGCGATTCCAAGCGCTGGGCCGATTATCTTACCGAGACGATCGCGTGGTACGCGCCGCAGTCGGACGTCTATTTCTCAAGCCACGCCTGGCCGCGCTTCGGGCAGGGCGAGATCGCGGCCTTCCTCAACACCCATCGCGACGCCTACAAATTCCTGCATGACCAGAGCGTGCGCCTGATGAACGAGGGCTTCACCGGCGAAGAGATCGCCGATGCGATCGCGCTGCCGCCGGAGCTCGACGCGCTGTGGTGGAACCGCGGCTATTACGGCACGATGCGGCACAATTCCCGCGCGGTCTATCAGCGCTACATGGGCTGGTACGACGGCAATCCCGCAAACCTCAATCCGCTGCCGCCGAGCGTCTCGGCGTCGCGCTACGTGGAGGCCATGGGCGGCGCGTCCCGCGTGATGCGCCGCGCGCGCGAAGCCGATGAGGCCGGCGAGTATCGCTGGGCGGCGGAGCTCTTGAACCACGTCGTCTTCGCCGATCCGTCCAATGCCGATGCGCGGGACGCTCTGGCGCGCGCCTATGATCAGCTCGCCTACCAGGCCGAGAGCGCGATCTGGCGCAATATGTATCTCTCCGCCGCAGCTGAACTGCGCGGACGCGATCCGGGGCAGGGCGTCACAGCAGCGAGCCTTGATTTCATCACCAACACGCCGACGGCGATGATGCTCGATCTTCTCTCGGTGCGCGTCGATCCCCGCATCGCCGATGATCTCGTGATCAATTTCGTCTTTCCTGAACGCAGCGAGCGGTTCGTCGTTGCGCTGCGCAACCGCGTGCTCGTCTATCGTGAAGGCGAGGCCGACCCCGCCGCGCATGCGACCATCACCATGCCGCGCGCGGCGTTCCTGATGGGCCTGTTCGCGCCGGCGGGAACGCCCACGCCCCCGCCGACGCGCGTGGACGGCGCCCCGGACGCGTTCGCGGCCTTCCGCGCCCGCTTCGTCGCGCCGCGGGCCGGCTTTCCGATCGTCACGCCCTGAGCGCGCACGCGGCCCTGGCGGCGACTCGGCGCGCCCGCTAAAGCAACGGACTTTGAATGCGCTTCAGTGTGTTGAGGGAGGCCGATGGCGCTGCTCTCCGATTCCGGTCGCAAGAAACGCCCGCCGGCCGCGCAGGCGACCGCGCCCGCCGCCGCGCCGCTCGCGCAGGCGCCCGGCGCGACGATCCCCTTTACGCTCGCCGGCGAAGACGTGGCCGCGCTGGCCGACGGCGGCTTGTGGATCGAAAGCGCCCGCACGCTCGTCGTGTCTGACCTTCACCTGGAAAAGGGATCGAGCTTCGCGCTGCGCGGCCAGATGATCCCGCCCTACGATACCCGCACCGCGCTCCGGCGCGTCGCCGCGATGGTGGAGCGGCTGGCCCCGGATACGGTGGTGTCGCTTGGCGATTCCTTTCACGACCGCGGCGGCCCGTTCCGCATGGCGGGCGACGATCGCGCCGCGCTGCGCGCGCTGACCGACCGCACCGATTGGGTGTGGATTGAAGGCAATCACGATCCGGATATTCCAGCGGCCCTGGGCGGGCGCGCGATGGAGACCCTGGCGCTTGGGCCGCTCATCCTCCGCCACGAGCCGACCGAAGGCCCCGCGCGCGGCGAGATCGCCGGCCACCTCCATCCGTGCGCGCGGGTCGCCGCGCGCGGCCGATCCGTCCGCGCACGCTGCTTCGCAACCGACGGCGATCGCCTCGTCATGCCCGCGCTCGGCGCCTATGCCGGCGGCCTCAACGTCTGCGATATCGCCTTCGCAGCGGTTTTCCACCGCCCCCCCACGGCGCTTCTGATGGCCCGCGCGCAGCTCCATCCCGCCCCGCCGTCGCGCCTGCTGGGCGACGGCTGAAGCGCCGAAATCTTGCGTTTGTTGCAAGCAACCAAAGATTTGGGTTGGACGACTGTTAGTAAAATGTTAACAACGCGGTCCAGGTGGGACAATTCGGATCGCGATCGATGGGGAAGATCGTCGTCATTCACCACGGCTCGGATGGTGCGTCCGCGGGGCTTCTGATGCTTGCGCTGGGCGCGCTCGGCCTGTCGTCGATTGAGCTCTGCGAGCCGGAGGACCGGCCGCGGCGGCGCAGCCGCGTTGAATCTGAACTCGCGTCGGCGTCTGCGCTCGTGGTGCTCTGGTCTGAGCAATCGCGTCTATGCCCACGCTTCATTGACCTTGCCCGCGCGGCGGTGCGCACCGGGACGGCGCTCTCCGTCCGCGGCCCAGGCGCAGCCCCGCCTGAGGAATTCTCCGAACCCGCCGCGCTCTTGATCGAGGATTGGGATGGGCATGACCTCGCCCACCCGGGGCTGCACGCTGTCGCCAATGCGCTCGCCGGCCGGGTCGGCGCGACGATCACGCCCGTCGCCCCGGCGGCGTCGGACGGCGACGAGATGCCGGCCTATATGCGCCCGACGCCGAGCTACGGGCGCGGCAAGCTCGAGCATGTGATCGAAGCGGCGCCGCCGCGAGCCGCCGTCGCCCGGTCCGACCAAATCCTGACCGTGGCCGAAGCGGCCCCCGTGGCCGCCGCGGCGCAGAATGCGGAGACGGCCGTCTATCCGCGCAGAACCATCCCGCGTCCCGCGCCGCGGGCTGCGCGCACGCATTCGCGCGTCGGCGTCGCTGGGCGGTCTGTCGCCGGCGCCGTCGCCGGCGCGATGTGCGGCTTCGCCTCCGCGCTTCTCGCCAGCCCGCTTGCGGGATCGTTCGGTCCCGACGCGGGATCGCCGGACCGACGCGCGCTGACGCCCAACGCAGACGTCGAGGCCAACGCCGCGGACGCGCACTGGCGGGCGAGCCGGGCGGCGGTGGTCACGAGCGCCGCCCGCGAAGCCGCGCCCGTGCATGCCGCGCTGGCGGACACGCTGGAGCTCAGCGCGCAGAACGGCGTCACGCGTCTTGCGTTCACCGTGGGCGCAGGCGCGCCGTCGCCGCACGCCTTCTTCCTGGAAGGGCCCAATCGCTTCGTCGTCGATCTTCCGCGTACGGATTGGCCGCGGCAGGGCCAGGGCGAAGGCGTAGGCCTCGCGACGCGCTACCGTTATGCCAATCAGCCGGACGGGTCGGCGCGCCTCGTGCTTGATCTCAGCGAGTCCGCGCGGCTGATCTCGGCCCGGGTAGAGAATGGCGGTCGCCGTTTCGTGTTCGACCTCGCATCGCAAGCGCCTGCGCTCGCGCCTCCGGTCGGCGCGCTCGGGGCGCAGCAGACCCATCTTTTCGGGCCGGCGGATCGGCTGATCGTGATCGACGCCGGCCATGGCGGACGCGACGGCGGCGCCGCGGGCCCCGAAGGCGTTCACGAAAAGGATCTCACGCTCTCAGCGGCGCTGGGCCTGCGCGATGCGCTTGTCGCGCGCGGCTACCGAGTCGAGCTTACCCGCGGCGAGGATACGTTCGTATCGCTCGACGCGCGCGCGCAATTCGTGCGCCAGCGCGGCGCAGATCTCTTTATCTCCCTGCATGCGGACGCCGAGCCGATGGCGCAGGCGCGCGGCGTCGTGGTGTACACGCACCACGCGTCCGGCCGGGACGCCGCCGCCGATTGGCGCGGGCAGACGCTGTCGATCGCCAGCCGCCCGGAACACGCCGCGCAGGACTCCGCCCGCTTCGCGCAATTGGCGCTGGACAATATCGGCGCCGCAGGCGCGCCGGTGCTGCAGAGCGCGCCCCGGCGCGCCGACTTTGTCGTGCTCCGCGGGATCGATACGCCGGCGGTGCTCGTTGAGATGGGCTTCCTCTCGGAAGCCGAGGATCTTCGTCGCCTGGCCGACCCCGCGGCGCAGGCCGGCCTGACCCAAGGCCTGGCGCGGGCGGTCGACGCGTATTTCACCGCGCCGGAAGAGGCGGCCCCCGCCATGCATTGCGCCGCGTTGATCGGCTGCCGCGACGCAGAGCGCTGGGAAACGCCCGGACCCGCGACGCATGTCAGCTTTCTGGGCGCCGGCCTCGTGCGCTGATCGCGTTTACGTCTTGCGGAAGATCATCGCGGACGCCCAGCCGCCGCCGAGCGCCAGCATCACCGCGAGAATCCCGTAGAAGAAGCCTTGCGTGGTCGCCAGATCGTGGATCGTGCGCTCGATGCCCTGGCGCGCGACATTGAGCGTGTTCTCCTGGCGCGCGATGAGCCGGTTGTCGCGAAACCAGAAGATCTCGATCGTGTACTCGCCGAGCGGCGCGCTTGCCGGAATCTTGATCTGGCGATGGAAGAGCGCGTTGGCGTCGAGTTCAAGGCCCTCTGGTTCTTCGACGTAGAGCCCCGATTGCCGGCGCAACCGCACCAGCGCGCGGCGATAGGCTGAGGCGTCCGCATCCGCGGGCGTCGCGCCGACAAGCCGGGCCGACGCCGCAGGATCGAGCCTGAGCTCCCAGATCGCGCGCGGGCTTGCGATCTCGCGCAGCGGGCGCGTGGAATAGACCGCAAGGAACGACGGCGCGTCCTCGAAACGCACCGGATCGCCGTTCACCCAGAACGCCAGGAAACGGAACTTGCGGCGCACCACCGCGGTCTGCGGCGGCCCGCGCACAGCGACGACGACATCGCCCCGGCGCATGCGGTCGGGTGTGTAGCCGAAGACGGTCACCTCCGCCCCCTGGTAGCTCGACGTCGCCGCAAACGTTTCCTGCGCGATCGCAGCGGGGAAGTCCGTGTCCGGCTCGCCGCCCGGCTGCGCGGTCTGCGCGCGCCGCGGCCGGCGTGTGGGTGCAGGTGAAGGGGCTGCGATGATGCGGGGCGCGGCGTCCGCCGGCGCCGGCGGCGGCGCCACGATCTCCGGCTCCGGCGCGCGCTCCTGCGCCTGCGCCAACGCCGCGCAACAGAGCGCCGCGGCGAGGAGGATCGCCGCGCGCATCAGCTCGGGTCCAGCACGTAGAGATAGGCCGGCGGGGTCAGGAGATCCCACAGGAGCTTGGCCGCGGCGCCGAACACCACGATCGCCAGCGCCGCGCGCAATTGCTCGCCCGGGAGCCGTGCGCCCAGCCGCGCGCCCAGCTGCGCGCCGATCACGCCGCCGACGATCAGGATCGCGGCGAGCAGCATGTCCACCTTCTGCGTGATCGTGGCCTGCAGCAGCGTCACCACGGCCGCCACGATCAGCACCTGCAAGAGCGAGGTGCCGATGACGACGTTGGTCGGCATCCGCAGCAGGTAGATCATCGCCGGCGCCAGGATGAAGGCGCCGCCCACGCCCATGATCGCGGCCAGCACGCCCACGCCGAAGCCCAGCGCCAGCGGCGGCAGCACGCTGATGTAAAGCCCCGAACGGGGGAAGCGCATCAGGAACGGCAGCTTGTTGAACGCCGTGTAACTCGGGCGCGGCGCCGGCCGCGCGATCGGCTTGCCCGCCGCACGCATCGCCATGAAGCTTTCAAACAGCATCAAGGCGCCGATCACGGTGAGGAAGAGCACGTAGAGCAGGGTGATGAGAATATCGATCTGGCCCGCGGCGAGGAGGGTGGAGAAGATCGAGACGCCGAACGTCGATCCCAGCACGCCGCCCGTGCTCAAGAGCAGGCCCATCCGCCAGTCGACCATGCGCCGGCGCGCCTGCGCCAAGAGCCCCGAGACCGAAGTCGCGGTGATTTGGCTCGCCTGCGTGGCCACCGCCACCGGCGCGGGGATGCCCATGAAGATGAGCATCGGCGTCATGATGAAGCCGCCGCCCAGGCCGGTAAGGCCGGAGACGAAGCCGACGAGCGCGCTCAGCAGCAAGACCAGCAGCCCGCTCACCGGCATTTCGGCGATCGGCAAGTAAATCGACATCAGATCAGATCGCGCGCCAACCCAGGCGCCGCGTTCTTATTCCAGCCTTGGCGAAGCGAGGCAACGCTTCGCGCGCGTCGCTTGACTCAGGACGCGCGCGCAGCCCAGGCGCGGGCGCCGAACTCGCCATTGGCGCGGGCGCTGGCGGCGCGCGGCCGGAACGCCTGCGCGCGCGCACGCGCCTGCTCGACCTGCGTTTGGGTCAGCGTCTGCTCCAGCGCCGCGGCGCGGGCGTTGGCGTCGCGATCACCATTTCGTGCGGCCACATGATACCAGAACAGCGCCTCGGTCGGATCGGCGTCCACGCCGCGGCCCTGCTGGTAGAGGACGCCGAGATTGTACTGGCTGTCGGTGACGCCGAGATCGGCGGCTTGACGGAACCAGCGGAACGCCGCCTGCTCATCCAGCGCTGCGCCTTCGCCGCGGGCGAAGAAGACGCCGAGATCGTGCATCGCGCGGCGATTGCCGTTGCTGGCGGCGCGCTCGGTCCATTGCCGCGCCTGGCGGATGTCCTGCGCCACGCCGGCTTCGCCGCGCTCGTAGAGCTTGGCCAGCCGATATTGCGCCATCGCGAGATCCTGGGCCGCAGCACGGCGCAGCAGCGCGACGCCGTCGCTGTGCTGCTCCCCCGCGATCCGCTGCAGCGCGAGATCATATTGCGCCACCGCGTCGCCCTGGGCGGCGGCCTGCTCCAGGCTCCGCGGTGAGGACGCGAGCGGGCGCGCCACCGCGCGTGTCTGCGCTTCCGCCGCGACGGCAGGAACGGCGAGGTCGTCGCCTGCTCCGGGCGCTTGTTCGGCGAGCGCCTCGGCGCTGGGCGAACCAAGCGGCGCGTCGAGTGACGCCGCGAGCGGCTCGGCCCGCGTTGGCGCGGCCTCCGCGGCGCTGGGGCCGAACGCGTCCGACGTCGGCGCCGGTTCGCCGCCGCCGGAGCGCAGCAGCACTGCGCCCGCGGCCAGCGCCGCGGCGGCTGCGCCCGCGCCGCCCCAGAGGATGACGCGGCCCGGGCCGCGCAGCCCGGCGCCGGCGCGCTTTTCCGGCTTCGCGGCTTTGGCCTTGGCGGGCTTCTCGGCCTTGGCCTTGCGCCCGCGCTTCGGCGCCGCAGCCTGGGCAAGCGCCGCCCGGCGCGCCGCGGCGAGATAATCCTCCTTCGGCGCCGGGCCGGCCTCGCGCTCTTCGGCGAGGGAGGGCAGCGGCGGCTCGTCGATCTCCTCAAAGGGATCGAAGTCCGGCAGATCGAGCGCCGCGGCGTCCACGTCCGAGGGCGGCGCCGCAGCCGCCCACTCGTCCTCGAGCGGCGGCGCGTCTTCGGCCGCGACGTCCTGATCCGTGAAATCATCGATCGCCGGGGGCGCGTCCGCGAGCGGCACGGCGTCTTCCTCGCCGAAGCTCGGAAACGCGTCGCGCGCGATAGGGTCCTGTTCCGGCGCCTCGATGACCTCAAAATCGTCGGTGAACGCGACGCTCTCGGCATCCCGCTCCGCGCTGGCCTCGACCGGCGGCGGCTCGATGTCGTCGATGTAGGCGACCTCTTCCGGCGACGCCGGCGGCGCCGCCGCGATCGGGCCCGCACGCACGGCGCCGTCGAACAGCGGCGCAGGAGAGGTCGGCCGCAATTCAACCACCGGCGCCGCTTCGTTCGTGTCCGCGCCTTCCATGGCGCTCAGCCGGCGGCGCATGTCCTCCACCGCGTCGCTGACGGACGCTGTCCGCGCATCGACGTCCTTCGACAGAGCCTCTTGCCGCGCGTTGAAGCGCTCGGCCATCCGCGCGATCTGCTCGCCGATCTGCTCGATCGCCTGCGCGCTGCGCGCTTCGACCGAGGCGACGCGCGAGTCCAACCGCTCTGCGGCGCCGGTGAGTTCGTGAGACACGCGGCCGATTTCCTGCGACACGCGGTCGAAGCCCGCCGCCTCGCGATGCTCCATCTCCTCAAAACGCCGCTCTAGCGCTTCGCTCATCCGCGCGATCTCTTCCTTGAACGCGTCGCCGGCGTCGGCGCTGCTCTCCGCCGCCGGGCGCGTCTCGACCGCGCGCAGCCGGCGCTCCACTGTCTCGGACATGCGCTTGATTTCGATCGAGATCGCCTCAATCGTTTGGGCCTGGCGCCGCTCCGCTGCGGCGAGGCGGCGGTTCACTTCCGCGATCGAGCCGTCGATCTCGTCGGCGCGCGCGCCATTGAGCGCGTCGCCGATCTGCTGCGCGAGCGCGGCGCGGGCCTCTTCCAGCGCCGACTGGCTCGATTGGCTCATCTCGTCGAGCCGCCGTTCGAACATTGCCCGCAGCGCGACCGCCCCGTCGCTGTCAGCCGCTGCGGCGGTCGCGGTTTCTTCAAGCTGGCGCACGACGGTGTTGGCCGTCGTCTCCACTTGCGCGATGCGCTCTTCCAGACGGCGCACGCCGTCTTCGATCGTGCGCACGGCGGCAGGCGCATCTGCGGCGCGCTCCTCCAATTCCTTCAGTCGTGCAGTGAGGCGCAATTGCGCGTTGCGCAGGTCGGCGATGGCGCCGCCCGCGGCCTGCCGCAGACCCGCGGTCAGATCGCGCGCTTCCTGCTCGGCCTTCGACAGTCGGCTCGACATTTGCGACTGCGCCGCGCGGATGTCTTCCAGCGCCGAAGGCGACGCCGCGGGAGCCGCCGACGACGACGTGCGCCCCGCCGCTTCGACGTGATCGAGCCGCGCGGCGAGCGCCGCCTGGATGCGGCGCATCTCTTCGATCGCGCTTTGCGACGCTTCTCGGGCGCCGGTCTCGCACTCGGTCAGGCGCTTGGCGAGAACATCCTGCGCCGCGCGCATTTCGTCGAGCGCGTGCGTGTCTCCGGCCAGCGCGCGGGCCTCGTGTTCGAGGCGGTCCATGCGCCCCGCGAGGTCGTCGCGAACGGCGCGGGTTTCGGTGAGCGCGTCGTGCGCTTCCGCTTCGCTGGCGGCGACGCGGTCAGCAAGCGTGCGCTGCTCGGCGCGCAAGTCGGCGACGCCGCTCTTGGCCTCCGCAGCGACAGCCTTGGCGGCGTCGATCTCGGCGGCGATGCGCGCAGATTCCGCCAGAGCCGCACGGCTCTCTGCGATCGCGGCGTCGATCTCGACGCGCGCCTGGGCTTCGATGTCCGCGATTTTGCGCGCGAGATCTTCATCGGCGACGGCGATGCGCTGCGCCAGCGCCGCCGCAGCGGTGAAGGCGTCGGACGCGCTCTGCTCTGCGGCGTCAAGGCGCGTCTCGATCGCAGCGCGCATGTCCTGCGCGCCGCCGGTCGCCTCTTCGAGCGTACGCTGCGCTTCGACCATCTGCGCATCGGCGTCGCGCAGCTTGGCGGCGAGGTCCTCCTGCGCGGCGTGGAACATCTCCAGCGCCTCGACCAGGCGCCCCGCGGTGTCGTGCGCGGCGGCCTCGGCTTCATCGACGCGCTCGGAGAGCCCGAGCATGGAGCGATCGATCGTGGAGACCGCGCGGTCGAGGCCCACGAGCGCGAGCTGCGTGCGCCGCTGGCTCGCTTCCATGCGCTGCGCCAGCCGCGACAGCGGGTCGTGCAGCCGGTCCCCGAAGCGATCGACCGCGCGCATCCCGCGCAGCGCCGGCTCTTCGTCCTCGATCTCGCCATAAAGCGCCGCGAGGCGCGGCAGCCCGCGCGGACGCGGCTGCAGCAGCGGCTCGTCATCGATGACGCCCTGGCCCGCTTCGTGCGCGGCCAGCGCTTGATTGAGATATTCGCCGAGGGTGAGGCCTTGGCGGCGGGCGGCGTCGCGCGCGGCTTCGCGCACCTTGGGATCGATCCCCTTCACGCTCCACGGAGTTGCGCTCATGCCGCCCTCGAATGCCCATTTCCGCACGCGCAGCGAAACGATCACGCCCGCACAGAATCATCATTGAACCTGAGCATCGATCAGAATCGGGCCGGCGTTAATGCTGCGTAAAATGGTGAACGCCGGGACAGGCGCGCTCAGGCGCGGCCCCCGCACGCGCAGCGTGCGAATCAGCGCGTGCGCGCGTCTGCCGCGCTCGCCGGCGGCGATTGTTGCGATGTCGGCCCGACCTGGACGAACCCGCTGTATCGGAGCGCTGCGCCGCGCTCGGGGATGTCTTCGAAGCCTGTGAGCATGATGCGCATGCCGTCGCGGCCCCAGGATTCCGCGCGCAGCGCTGTCGCCTCGCGCGCGCCGAGGCGGGCGCCGAGCGGACGCCAGGTGTGTCCCGCAAGACCCACCGGCGCGACCGCGGCGTCGGGCGCGTCGACCACGATGATGAACCGGTCGGCGGCGTCGGCGCGTGCGCTGATGGCCTCCGCCGCGGCGTCGGCGCGGGCGTCGCCATTGGTGCGGTCGCGCTCTTCGGCGCTGAGCCGCGCCGCGGCTTCCGCCGCCGGCGGCTGGAGGCGAAACATGTCGATCTGCGCGCCGCGCCGCAGCAGGCCGCGGACCGGCCCGTCGAGCGTCTCCGCGCCATCGCCCAGCGCCCCGATCATCACCCGCTCGCCACGGCCGGCGGCATGGCAGGCGATCGCCAGCGCTGCGCCGATGGCCGCCGCCCGATCGCCCGGTCCGGAATCCAGCAACACGATGCGGCTCTGCGGCTGCGCCAGCAGCCGGTCGACCCCCAACGCCGGCGGGCATCCCAGCCGCGCCGACAGCTTTTCCGCCGGCGCCGAACAGGCCGCGAGAGCGAGCGCAAGAAGCGCTGCGGCGAAGGGGCCGTGGCGTCGGCGTCGGGCGAGCACGCGCAAAGTCCTAACAGGCGGCGGCTTGTTTTTGCGCGTTTTGACGGCGCAAGCCAAGGGGCCGACCGGGTGCAGGCCGGGCTTGACGTTAACGTCAGCGTCAGATACGCCGTTAGGGATTGGTAAAGGCGCGCAGAACGCCGGCCGTGCAGAAAGGGTGGATCGCCATGGAGAAGGCCAGGTCAGAGCTGGGCAAGTCCGAACGCACGTATTCGATCTCGGAACTCGCCCGCGAATTCAAAGTCACGCCGCGCGCCTTGCGCTTCTACGAGGATAAGGGCCTGCTCGCGCCGCGCCGCGACGGGCTGAACCGCGTCTATCTCGGCCGCGACCGGGTGCGGCTGCAATTGATCCTGCAGGGCAAGCGGATCGGGCTCTCGCTGATCGAGATCAAGGAGATCCTCGATCTCTACAACGCCGACGAACAGCATCGCCTGCAGAACCAGGTCGCGCTGAAGAAGTTCAAGCAGCGCCTCGTCGCGCTTGAGCAGCAGCGGCGCGACATCGACGGCGCGATCGAGGCGCTGACGAACGGGATCATCCGTCTGGAGCGCGCGCTCTCCGAGCCCGCGCCGGCGGAAAGCCTGAAGGCCGCGCGCGCCTACGAGCAGGAAGCGCGGCGGCGTCTGCAGGACGCCTGAGCCGGCGCATCAACACGCGGTGATCACGCCGGCGGCCCTGCCGCTGGCGGGTTGCTTCTCTCCCGCGCCGGCTCTTCAAGTGAGCGCCAAACGGAGACGCTTCATGCCCACCTACGCCGCGCCGCTGCGCGAATTCCGCTTCCTGCTTCGCGATGTCCTCGGGATCGATCGCTACGCCAATCTGCCGGGCTTCGCCGAGGCGCCGGCGGAGCTTGTTGAGCAGATCCTGGAGGAGGGCGCGAAGTTCTGCGAAGGCGTGCTGCAGCCGCTCAACGGGGTCGGCGATCGCCATGGCTGCACCCGCCACGAGGACGGCGCTGTGACGACGCCGCCGGGCTTCAAGGACGCCTACAAGAAGCTGGTGGAAGGCGGCTGGCCCGCGCTGGGCTGCGAGCCGGCTTATGGCGGGCAGGGTCTGCCGCACATCGTGTCGCTGGCGTGGAACGAAATGGTCTCGTCCGCGAACATGGCGTTCGGGATGTATCCGGGCCTCAGCCACGGCGCCTATGAAGCGATCCTGCATCATGGCGACGATGCGCAGCGCGAAATGTATCTGCCCAAGCTCGTGACCGGGGAATGGACCGGCACGATGAATTTGACCGAGCCGCATTGCGGCACCGATCTCGGGCTCTTGCGCACAAAGGCCGCGCCGCAAGCGGACGGCAGCTACCGCATCACCGGGCAGAAGATTTTCATCTCCGCCGGCGAGCACGATCTGGCCGACAACATCATCCATCTCGTGCTCGCGCGCATCGAAGGCGCCCCGCCGGCGTCAAGGGCATCTCGCTCTTCATCGTGCCGAAGGTGCTGGTGAACGCAGACGGCTCGCTCGGCGCGCGCAACGGCGTCTCCTGCGGCAAGATCGAAGAGAAGATGGGCATCCACGGCAACGCCACGTGCGTGCTCAATTATGACGACGCCACCGGCTTTCTGATCGGCGAAGAAAATCGCGGGCTGCACGCGATGTTCACGATGATGAACGTGGCGCGCTTGGGCGTGGGCCTCCAAGGCTATGCGCAATCGGAAACGGCGTACCAGAACGCCGCGGCGTACGCGAAGGACCGCCTGCAGGGACGCTCGCTCACCGGGCCGAAGAACGCCGACGGCCCCGCCGATCCGATCATCGTGCATCCGGACGTGCGGCGCATGCTGATGGACGCCCGGAGCTTCAACGAGGGCGCCCGCGCGTTCGTGTTCTGGACCGCGCTCTACGGCGATCTGCTCAACAAATCGCCCGACGAGAAAGTGCGCGAGAAGGCCGGCGACTACATGGGCCTGATGACGCCGGTGCTGAAGGCCTATCTCACCGACAAGGGCTATCAGACCGCAACGAACTGCCAGCAGGTCTATGGCGGGCACGGCTATATCGAAGAATGGGGCATGAGCCAGTTCGTGCGCGATTCACGGATCGCGATGATCTACGAGGGCGCCAACGGCATTCAGGGCCTCGATCTCGTCGGCCGCAAGCTCGCCGCGAACGGCGGCCGCGCGATCTTCGCGTTCTTCAACGAACTCGATCAATTCATCGCCGAGCATGACGACGACAAGGACCTGAAGCCGTTCATCGAAGGTCTCAAGTCCGCGAAGGACCAATTGCAGGAGGGCACGCAATGGCTGATGGCCAACGGCATGTCGAATTTCGACAACGCCGGCGCCGCCAGCCATGATTATCTGCACCTCTTCGGGCTCACCGCGTTCGCCTATATGTGGGCGCTGATGGCGAAAGCGTCGCTCCACGCCAAGGCCAATGGCGGCGCCGCCGATCCGTTCTATGATGCGAAGCTCAAGACCGGACGCTATTTCGTCGAGCGCGTGCTGCCGGAGACGGCAGCCCACCTTGCCAAGCTCAAGACAGGCTCGCAGAGTTTGATGGCGCTCGCCGCCGACGCGTTCTGAGGGAGATCACGATGCCGGCGATCCAGGCGCCTCTCGCGGCGTGGCGCGACGACGAAGAACTCAACATCTTCGATCAAAGCGTGCGCGCGTTCTTCACGCGCGAGGCGCCGCCGGAGAAATGCGCGAAGTGGCGCGAAGACGGCGTCGTGGAGCGCGACTTCTGGAAGAAGGCCGGCGAAGCGGGGCTCTTGCTCGCCTCGGCGCCGGAGGAGTTCGGCGGCGCGGGCGGCGATTTCCGGCACGACGCCGTGATCATGTACGCGATGGGCGAGATGGGGATCGACGGCTGGGGCGGCTCGCTCCACAACGCGATCGTCGCGCCCTATATCTGGCACTACGGCTCCAAGGAGCAGAAGCAGCGCTGGCTGCCGAAAATGGCGACGGGCGAACTCGTCGGCGCGATCGCAATGACGGAGCCGGGCGCGGGCTCCGATCTCCAGGGCGTGAAGACGACCGCGCGCAAGGACGGCAATCATTACGTCATCAACGGCTCCAAGACGTTCATCACCAACGGGCAGACGGCGAACCTGATCGTCGTCGTCGCCAAGACCGATCCGACCAAGGGCGCGAAAGGCACCTCGCTCATCATCGTGGAGACCGACGAGGTCGAGAGCGATTCTGGGGGCTTCCGGCGCGGGCGCAATCTCGACAAGGTCGGCCAGGATGCGCAGGACACCAGCGAGCTCTTCTTTGAAGACGTGCGCGTGCCGACGTCCAACCTGCTCGGCATGGAAGAAGGCATGGGCTTCATCCATCTGATGCAGCAATTGCCGTCCGAGCGGCTGCAGATCGGCATCCAGGGCGTGGCGATGATCGAGCGGGCGCTCCAGCTCACGATCGATTACGTGAAGGAGCGCAAGGCGTTCGGGAAGTCGCTGATCGAATTCCAGAACACGCAGTTCAAGCTCGCGGAGTGCAAGACCGAAGCGACGGTCGCGAAAGTGTTCGTCGATCAGTGCACGGAGCTTCTGCTGCAAGGCAAACTCGATCCGGCGACGGCGTCGATGGCGAAATATTGGGTGAGCGACATCCAGTGCAAGATCATCGACGAATGCCTGCAGCTGCATGGCGGCTGGGGCTTCATGAACGAGATGGAGATCGGGCGGATGTACCGCGATGCGCGCGTCCAGCGCATCTATGGCGGCGCCAACGAGATCATGAAAGTGCTGATCGCGAGGACGCTTTGCTTGGAGCGCCGGCTTCCAGCCGGCTTGACTTTACTGCCGGCTGGAAGCCGGCGGTCCGAGTTCACCACGCGTCGGCCAGCCCGGCCGGCGCGGTGCGGACGGTAGGCGCGAGCGATGCTTGCGCCAGGGACGCCTCCGGTCCCGGGCAGGGCGGTTGAAGTGCAGCTTGGCTGCAGGAGCAGTGACATGGCTGAAGCCTATATTTATGACGCGGTGCGCACGCCGCGCGGCAAGGGCAAAAACACGGGGTCTCTGCACGAGATCACGGCTCTTTCGCTCGCGACACAGGCGCTTGCCGCGATCCGCGATCGGAACAATCTCGACACCAGCAAGGTCGACGACGTCGTGCTCGGCTGCGTCTCGCCGATCGGCGAGCAGGGCGGCGACATCGCGCGGATCGCGGTGCTGAACGCCGAGTACTCTCAGGACACCGCTGGCGTGCAGGTCGATCGCTTTTGCGCAAGCGGCCTTGAAGCCTGCAACATCGCCGCCGCGAAGGTGAAGTCGGGTGAAGCCGATTTCGCCATCGGCGGGGGCGTTGAAAGCATGTCGCGCGTGCCGATGGGCGCCGGCGGCGGCTCGTGGGCGACCGATCCGACGATCGCGTTCAAATCCTATTTCACGCCGCAAGGCGTGGGCGCCGACATGATCGCCACCAAATACGGCTTCTCGCGCGACGACGTCGACGCGTTCGCGATGGAGAGCCAGAAGCGCGCGGCGCGCGCGTGGAAGGAAAGCCGGTTCAAGAAATCGATCGTACCGGTGAAGGATCAGCTCGGCGTCACGATCCTCGCGCATGACGAGCACATGCGCCCGGACACGACGATGCAATCGCTCGCCTCGCTCGAGCCGTCGTTCAAAGCGCAGGGCGAGCAGATGCCGGGCTTCGACGGCGTCTTGATGCAGCGTTATCCGGAAGTCGAGCGGATCAATCACGTCCACCACGCCGGCAATTCCTCCGGCATCGTCGACGGCGCCTCCGCCGTGCTGATCGGCACGAAAGAAGCGGGCGACGCGGCCGGCATGAAGCCGCGCGCGCGGATCGTCGGCTCGGCCTCGATCGGGTCGGAGCCCGGCATCATGCTCACCGGCCCCGAGTTCGTGACGCAGAAGCTCTTGAAGAAGCTCGGCATGACCACGAAGGACATCGACCTTTGGGAACTGAACGAAGCGTTCGCGTCCGTCGTTCTGCGCTGGATGCAGGCGCTCGAACTCGACCACGACAAGGTCAATGTGAACGGCGGCGCGATCGCCATGGGCCATCCGCTCGGCGCGACCGGCGGCATGATCCTCGGCACGATGGTCGATGAACTGGAGCGCACGGGCAAAGAGCGCGCGCTCATCACGCTGTGCGTCGGCGCCGGCATGGGCACCGCCACGGTGATCGAACGGGTGTGAGTGTGAACGGCCGCGCTCCCGAAACCCCCTCCTCCCCCGCTTGCGGGGGAGGAGGGCTCTCGGATCTGGAGGAATGACGATGGAAAACTTCAAGCTTGAGATCGACGGCGACGGCATTGCGCTCATCACCTTCGACGTGCCCGGGCGTTCGATGAACACGATCACCGGCGGCGTCGTCCGCGACATCGTCGCGCTCGCCAACGAGATCAAGTCGAACGACAAGATCAAAGGCGCCGTGATCACATCCGGCAAGGCGAGCGGGTTCTGCGCCGGCGCTGATCTCGGCGAGATGGGCTCTGGCGGCCTCGCCGGCGGGGGAACGCCGAAAACGCCGAAGACGGAGGAAGAGCGCCTGAAGGACGCGTTCGACGGCGCCTTCATGCTCAACAAGACGTTCCGCGAATTGGAGACGTGCGGCAAGCCGGTGGCGTGCGCGCTTGAAGGGCTGGCGCTCGGCGGCGGGCTTGAGATCGCGCTCGCGTGCCATTATCGCGTCGCGGCGGACAATCCGCGCATCCAGTTCGGTCTGCCGGAATCGAAAGTGGGTTTGCTGCCTGGCGCCGGCGGCACCCAGCGCCTGCCGCGTCTCATCGGCGTCCAGCCGGCCGCGATGATGATTCTGCAAGGCCAGTCGAAGAGCCCGGAAGAAGCAAAGGCCCTCGGCTTCATCAATGAAGTCGTGCCGGCGGGACAGACGGTCGAGGCCGCGAAGAAATGGGTGAAGGCCAATCCGAAGGCCGTCGCGCCGTGGGACGTGAAGGGCTATCGCGTCAAGGACGGACCTTATTCGCCGGGCGGCGCCATGGCGTTCGTCGGCGGCAATGCGCTCGTGTCGAAGCAGACGTACGGGAATTATCCCGCGCAGAAGAACATCCTCTCTTGCATCTATGAAGGCGTGCAGGTGCCGATCGATGCGGGGCTCAGAATTGAGAGCCGCTATTTCGTGAAGACGATGCAGACGCCCCAGGCGCGCGGCATGATCCGTTCGCTCTTCCTCTCGATGCAGGAATTGTCGAAGGGCGGAAACCGCCCCGCCGGCCATCCCCCGACCGAGATCAAGAAGGTCGCGGTCATCGGCGCGGGCCTGATGGGCGCGGGCATCGCCTATGTGCAGGCGAAAGCCGGCGTGGAAACAGTGCTGATCGACGTCAGCCAGGAAGCGGCCGACAAAGGCAAGGCCTATTCGCAACGCCTCGTCGACAAGGACGTCTCGCGCGGCAAATCGACCAAAGAGAAAGGCGACGCGCTCCTCGCGCTGATCACGCCGACGACGGATTATGCTGCGATCAAGGGCGCCGATCTCGTGATCGAGGCGGTGTTCGAGAATCCGGAACTGAAGGCCGAGATCACCAAGAAGGCCGAGGCCGAATTGGGCGAGAACGCCGTCTTCGGTTCAAATACATCGACGCTGCCGATCACGGGCCTCGCGAAAGCGTCGTCGCGACCGGCGAATTTCATCGGCATCCACTTCTTCTCGCCGGTCGAGCGGATGGGGCTCGTAGAGCTCATCGTCGGCAAGGAGACGAGCGAGGCGACGATCGCCAAGGCGATCGACTACACGCTGAAGATCAAGAAGACGCCCATCGTTGTGAACGACAGTCGCGGCTTCTACACCTCGCGCTGCTTCGGCACCTACACCACCGAGGGCATCGAGATGCTGTCGGACGGCATCGCCCCGGCGATCATCGAGAATGTCGGCCGGCAAGCCGGCATGCCGATGGGCGCCCTCGAAGTGTCGGACTCGGTCGGCCTCGACACCGCGCTCAAGATCGGCAAGCAAATGGCCGAAGCGATGGGTGCGGATTATAAGGGCGATGCGCGCGGCCGCCTCATGGCCTGGATCGTAGAGGAGAAAGGCCGCGTGGGCCGCAAGGCCGGCAAGGGCTTCTACGATTACGACGAGAACAATCGCCCCACGCGCATCTGGCCCGAACTCACCGCGCAGCTCGATATCAAAGTGACGGATTGCCCGCCGGAGATGAAGAAGGAGCTCACCAAGCGCTTCCTCTTCCGCCAATGCATCGAAGTCGCGCGCTGCTTTGAAGAAGGCGTGATCACCGATCCGCGCGACGCCGACGTCGGCTCGATCCTGGCGTGGGGCTTTGCGCCCTACACCGGCGGGTGCGTTTCCTACATCGATCTCTTCTGGGGCGCGGCGGAATTCGTGAAGGAGGCCGATCGTCTCGCGCAAACCTATGGCGAACGCTTCACGCCGCCGAAGCTGCTGCGCGAGATGGCCGCCAAGAACGAGACGTTCTACGGCCGCTTCGGCGCCAAGAAGGAAAAGGCCGCAGCCTAATCCGCGCTTCGGTTCGTATTGCGAAGGGGCGTCGGCGACGAGCCGGCGCCCTTTTGTTTTACGGCGCGCTCGTTTAGCTTCGACGGCGAGGAGATGAGGGACATGCGCAGAATGATGCTGAGCGCGGCGGCGCTTGCGTTGACGGCGTGCGCGTCGGCGCCGCAGTCGATGGCGCCCGACACGGCGCCGGTCGCCGCGCGGACGATTCCGGAGATCATGGCGTCGATCCCGGCGAGCGATTGGGCCGATCTCGATCCGGAGAACACGCTCTATCTTGAACTGCCGAGCGGGCGCGTGGTGATCGAACTCGCGCCGGACTACGCGCCCAATCATGTCGCCAACATCAAGGCGCTGGCGCGCGAGGGTTTCTTCGACGCGGCCGCGGTGGTGCGGGTGCAAGAGAATTACGTCGCGCAATGGGGGCGGCCGGAGGATGCGCCGGCCCATGCGTTCCAGAACGGTCGCGCCACCTTGCCGGCCGAGTTTGATCGTCCGATTACGGATGATCTGCCGTTCGTGCGGCTGCCGGATCGCGATGCCTACGCCGATGAGGTCGGGTTCTCCGGCAATTTCCCGGTTGCGCGCGGGAACGGGCGCGCCTGGCTTGCGCACTGCTACGCCATGGTCGGCGCCGGGCGCGATGTGGCGGCGGATTCCGGCGGCGGGGGCGAGCTTTACGTGACGATCGGCAATGCGCCGCGCAATCTCGATCTGAACGTCACGCTGGTCGGGCGCGTGGTCTCCGGCATCGAGCATCTGACGACTCTGAAGCGCGGCACGGGCGATCTCGGCTTCTACGAGACGGCCGCCGAGCGCACGCCGATCCGCACGATGCGGGTCGCGGCCGATGTTCCGCCTGCGGAGCGTACGGCGCTGCAGGCGCTGCGCACAGACAGCGCAAGTTTCGCCGAACTGGTCGAAGCGCGCCGCAACCGGCGCGACGAATGGTATCTCCATCCCGCCGGCGCGATCGGGCTGTGCAACGTCCCGCTGCCGGTGCGTGGCGCGCCTTAAGCCGCGCGTTCGTCGCGACGTCAGGCGCAGAAATACGCGATGACGCGCGGCGAGAGCGCGGCTCGGTCGGCGCCGTCGAACCAGGCGTCGGGGGCGCCTTCAAGCATGCGTGCAACGGTCCTGGCCGGCAGCAGGCGCACGGGCGGCGGCGGGTCTGCGGCGCGCAGATGCGTCGGCGGCAGCGTTTCAGGGCGCTCCGTGCGCCCGGCGACGAGGCGGTTGAGAAACAGGCAGCCGTTGAAATCGATCGCCCACGCCGCGCCCTCGGCGTCGCGGAGGAGGTTCGGGTTCTTGCGCGTGCGGTCGACATTTGCGAGCATCATATCCGCGATCATCAGGGGGCGGATAAAATCATCCGGCAGGGCGTCGAGAGCGTCGCCGGCGATGGGCGATGCGTCGGGAATGTAGGCGATGGCGAGATTCCATCCGCGGCTGCGTCTGACCACGTCATCGAACTCATCGGTGCCCGTCTGCCAGGGGAAATCCTCCGGCAGCCAGACCGGGTAAGCCGCCGGCGCGGCGACGCCGAACTCGCGGGCGACGCGCAGCGCGATGAACTCGGTCAGCAGCGCGCGCGGACCGCCGCCGGCGCCGCTGAACTTGAGCACGGCCTCCTCGCCCGACGAAAGCCGCGCGCGGGCGGGCGCGCCGCTGCCGGTGCGAAAGACCTCCAGAAGCGCGTCGACGACGCGGTCGCGGGTCACGGCGTGCGGCCGCAGCCTTGCAGCGTCTGATCGCCGACGGAGACCGAGACGGTGGCGGGAAACATCTCGCCGCTCATCACGTCCTGGCACGGCGTGCGCCGGATCAGGATCGCGAGCGCGCGGCCCTCCGCGCTCACGTCATAGCGGGTGACGCCTTCGCTGTGCGCGGACGGCGCGGGCAGGGGCGCAGCGAGCGTGGTGTTGCCGTAATCGTAGGAGAGCTCGAAGCGGTCGGCGAAGAGGTCGAGCAGCCAGCCCGGCTCGTTGCCGACCGCGCGGAAGGCGACGCCGCGTTGGCGCAGCGCGCGATCGCTGTGGCCCCCGCCTGTGGGCGCCTCCGTCGCAGGCGTCTCCGTTGTCGGCGCGGGCGCGGGCGCCGACGCCGGCTCGGTGACGCTGACGATCGCGATGTCGAGCGTACGCGGCGCGCCCTGCGGGATCACGGGGGCGGATTGCGGTGTGGTGGAGCGCAGCTCGCCGCCGGCGGCGCGGGCTTCCGCGCGCAGCACATAGCGCCCGCGCGGATCGATGCGCCCGGGTTCGTAGACGAGCGTGAACGGAAAGGGCGCCGCCGCCGCGCCGGTCAGCACGATCTCCTGGCGTGCGACGATCGTCGCGGGCGCATCGGCGCGGCTGACCTCCTGCAGCGTGACGACGACCGCGCCGGGGCGCGGCAGCGCCTGGCGCCCCTCATAGGTCACAGCGCCCGTGACCGTCGCGGTCGCAGCGCCGCGCGGCGCGCCCGCGCAGGCGGCTGCGAGCACCATCAGGCACGCCAGCGCGCCCAGCGGACGAAGCGATTTCGACAACATGCACCCACCTCCGCGCACAATTTTTCGCCTGCCGGCGATTGTTCCCTAATTTCGCCGTGCGGCGAAGGCATGTCCACGTCCATGCGCAAGGACATGGCCAAGGTGATCGTGGAGCGGCCGCGCCACAATTCGCAGCACGGGCATTTTACGCCCGGCCGCGCGCGCGCGCTCACCGACGACGACGACGCGCCGCTTCGCGCGCGCGTGAAGCCGACGCGCCAGGAGAAGACCAAGAACCTCAACGAGCACCTGGGCCCGCTGAAGCGCTACCTGGAAGGCCAGGTCGGGCGCCCATGGGACAAGGTCTATTCCGAGATCTCGGCGCACCTGAAGGCGACCAACCCCGTGCAGCAGCACGTGCGCGATCACCTCGACGATTTCGTCGCGGTGAAGACGCGCATGGAGAACGGCCGGGTGATGTCGCAGCACAAATACCTGGGGCCCGTGCCGCTCGATCAGGAATGGCGCCGCTTCTATGTCCATCCCCGGACCGGACTCCTGCGCAAGAACGCGCAATGGCGCTCCTGGAACGCCAAGCGCAAGGACGCGCGCGCGGCCGCCGAAAAGGCGCTGCATGCGCGGATGCGCGTCGTCTCCTCGCATGTCCAACTGCATCGCCTCGATGACGGCGGCTGGTGGGAAGTGACGCTGAAGGACATCGTCGACGAACGCCGGACCGTACGCGTCAGCGACAGCCGCACCACGACTGTCCCCAAGCCCTGGGTCGACGTGGTGATCAGCGCCGGCCTCAGCGCGCGTGCGCCGGAAGAGCTCTACGGGCGCGGCGGCGTCTACGCCGCGCGCAAACGCGCGCTCGGCAAGAAGGAAAAGAAGGCGCACGGTCTTTGACGACCGGCAGCGCCCAAAGCGTTAGGCCGGTTTCGGACCGAAAACCGCTTCACACTTTTCCTGAAACCGGCCTAGGTAGGCCGCATGGCCAGATACACCGGGCAGACGTTCACCGACCAGCGCGTGGCGCTCGATGGGAACGAGTACGAAGACTGCACCTTCAAGAACGTCACGCTCGTCTATGCCGGCGGCGCGCTGCCGGCGATCCGCAATTGCGGGTTCGAGCAATTCAATCTCGCGTTCGAGGGCGCAGCGGAAAACACGCTGGCGTTCCTGCGCGCGCTGTCGGGCCCGAAGAGCGGCTTCCGCCCGATCGTGGAAGGCACCTTCAAGGCAATCCTCGATCCGTAGGCTGCAGACGCAAGAAGGGCCGCGCAACGCGGCGCGGCCCCTCAAGATGTCATCCCGTCGCCGTGCGTCAGGCCTGCACGGCCTTCAGACGAATCTCCACGCGGCGGTTTTGTTCACGGCCCTGCGCGGTCGCGTTGGAGGCGATCGGCTGGGTTTCGCCCATGCCGCGCGCCACCAGGCGTTCGCGCTGCACGCCGTTATTGATCAGCACGGAGCCGACGGCGAACGCGCGGTTCTCCGAGAGTTCCTGATTGTAATCATCGGCGCCCGTGGAATCGGCGTGACCGATAACGTCGACCGTCGTCGACGGATAGTCGCGCAGCGTCCGTGCGACGTCGGCGAGCGTGGGCACGAACTGGCTCTTCACCACCGCCTGGTCGAAATCGAACGTGATCGATGCCGGCATGCGCAGGAGGATTTCGTCTTGGGCCGTGCGCTGTACTTCGATCTGAGACTCGCGCAATTGCGCGCGCAGCTGCGCTTCCTGGCGATCCATGTAGCCGCCGATGGCGCCGCCGGCGATGCCGCCGATGATCGCGCCGATCACGGCGTTGCGTGAATCGCTGCCGCCGGCGAGCGTGCCGAGCGCTGCGCCCGTGCCCGCGCCGACCAGCACGCCTGTGCCGGTGTTGTTGCGGACACGATCGCCCGTATACGGATCAGTTGTGGTGCACGACGCCGCAACCAACGCCGCCGCAGAAACAAATAGAATAGACCGCATTTTCACCCTCCAAGTCGCTCCGGCGCTTTAGGAAGAAGTCGGCGGGATACGGAAGGTTCCCCCGCGCGCCGCGCTTTTCCTGCCGCTTTGGGCCGCTTGTGTGGCAAATCCGGTCTGAGCCCACGATGAACGAGGTTTAAGGCGTGTTTACAAAGCGCCGCACCTGCTCCCCCAACACCATGTCGACCAGCGGCGCGAGTTCGGCGAGGCCTGCGCTCGGCGGCCCCGCGGCGACGAAGGTCAGCGTCAGGCGCGCGCCATTCTCGTGCGGCGCGAGCTGCATGGTGAGAATGCTCGTCGTCGGACGGTCCTGCAGCGGTCCCAGCGGCGCGTCGAGGCGCAACAGGGCGCCGGGGATCGCAACAAGGACGCGCCCATGCGCCACCGATCCCGCCGCCCAGGTCTCGCAAAAGCACCCGCCTGCCGTCGGATCGAGCGTCATGTTGGCGGCCGCGCCGGAATAGGTGTGGTCGTCCGACCACCACGATCCGATGGCGACGAGGCGGGCCCAGGCCTCGGCCGGCGCCAGCGCGATATCCGCCTCGTGCGCCACGCTGAAGCCGTCCGCGCCGCTGGCGGTCACCTCGGCCCGCGCCGGCCCGCCGAACGCCAGAAACCCAGCCGCTGCAGCGGTGATGAGTGCGCGCATCTCGTCCTCCCCGAAAATTGAGGGCTCACTCAAATCGGGCTTGAATGACCAGTCAAGGCGAACTCTTGCACATAAGAATGAGTATCACTAAGGTCGGGTTGGGGCTGACGGTCCGGGAGCGCGCGATGATCATTCTTGGCTGCAGCGCGTGCTGGCTCGCGCAACGCCTGCGCCGTGATCATGAGAGAAAGCCGCGGATGCGCGCGGCCAGCGCGCGGTCGTCTTTCAGCTCGCATTCCCAGACCACGAGCGCAGACCAGCCGAGCGATCCGAGCGCCGCCAAGGTGCGCGCGTCGCGGGCGACGTTGCGGGCGATCTTCGCGGACCAGTAGGCGGCGTTGGCGCGCGGCGCACGCGCGCCGCGTTTGCAAGTATGCCCGTGCCAGAAGCACCCGTGGATAAAGATCGCCTTGCGCCGGGATACGCACGCGATGTCGGGCCGCCCGGGGAGATCGTCGCGGCGGAGCGAATAGCGATAGCCGAGGCGATGCACGAGGCTGCGCACGATGCGTTCAGGACGCGTGTCCCGGCTCTTCACTGCGCGCATCACCGCGGAACGTTCCGCAGGAGAGAATGGATCGGCGCCGGGCATCACGCGGCGCTGTCGCGCGCAAGCGGCGCTTCGCGGGCGAGCGGGAGAAGGATGTGCTCCCCCAGCCAGCGCACGACGGGCGCAACGACGGCGTCGCCGAACAGGTGCAGCGCCGCAGTGCGATCGTCCGGAATCGGATGATCGTCGCAAACGCCCATCAGACGGGCGGCTTCGCGGCCGTTAAAGAGGCGTGCGCGGACGCGGCCATCGCGGACTTCAATGAGAATCTGGCGGCTGGAGCCGCCCGCCGGCGTGCGCAGACAGCCGGCCACCCCGTCGAAACGGGCTTCGGCGCGTTGCACTTTTTCGCCGTTCTCTATGCGCATGCGCCGAAACACCGCGCCGATATGAACGCCCCCGGCGGCGCGCAGCGTAGTGAGCCGCGCCTGCTGCAGCGCGCTCATCTGGCCGATGAGCTTGGCGGTCTCCGCCTCGCTGCGCCACGCGGTTTCGCGCGCGTCGACCATGTCGGCAAGCGCGGTGTTGCGCAGCGGCGGGAGAGGAAGGCGCCACCAGATCATCTTGCGCTGCAGGGAGGCGGGAAGGCGCGCGACCGCGGCGCGTACGCCGTCGCTATGAAACGGCGCGGCCGGCTGGAGGCCTGAAAGCCCCTCATGGCGCGCCTGGGTCGCGATCACGAACAGGCGCCGGCGCGATTGCGGCACGAAATGCGCCGCATCGATCTCCAGCGCGCCGCAGCGATAGCCAAGGTCGTCGAGCGCCGCGATCAGCCGCTCGAAATCAGCGCCGCGCCGCGACGTGAGCAGGCCAACGACGTTTTCCAGACAGATCGTGCGCGGCGCGCGGCCCTCGTCGGCCAGATCGCGCATCAGCCGGTGAAACCCCCAGAAGGCGCCGGAGCGCGGGGCGTCGAGACCGGCGCGGGCGCCGGCGAGGGAGAGGTCCTGGCAGGGGAAGCTCGCCCACGCGAGGGCGGCGCGGCCGGGCAGGGCTGCGGCAGGGAGCGCTTCCACGTCGCCGACGACGAGGTGGTCATCGCCGAACGCGCGGGCGTAGGCGGCGGCTTTCGCCGGGTCGTGATCGTTGGCGAAGACGCAGGTGAAACCGGGCTCGAGCCCCAGCCGGGCGAGGCCGCCGCCGGCGAAGAATTCATAGAACGGAAAGGCCTGGGCGCGCGCCATGGCGCCACGATGCGCGGGAGTCGGGGGCGGGGCAAACATGGCAATGCGCCATAGGCTAAGGAATCGTCATGCTTTATGCTGCGCCCGCGGCGGCTGGTTGGGATTGATGGGCCGGCGAGGAGGTAAGGGGCCATGACGCGCGCATTGGCGACGCCGATTCGGACGGCTGCGGCCGCGCTGGCCGTAAGCGCATTGCTGGCCGGCGCGGGCTGCCAGCGCGAGGAAAGCGCCGAGACGGCCGGAACCGAAAGCGCCGAAACCGTCGGCGACGACAAGCACGCCGCGCAGGCGGACGAGGCGCTGCGCGCGCTCGGCGGCGCCGCCAGCGCGGAGCAGCGCGCGCTCTATCGCGGCGATTTCACAGCCTCGGGCGATCTGGAAGGCGTGGGCGACGGCGAAGGCGCCTGGCAGCTGCAGCTTTCGTCCGAATACGCCCATTTCGTGCGGCCAGGGCTGCAGGACGAACTCAACCGCGCCGATCAGCGCCAGTACCGCGCCCAGGGCATGCATGTGCGCGCCGGGCCGCTGGCGATCACGGTGAAGGCCGAGGCGTGCCCGCTGAGCAACGGCGAAACGCTGCCCTATTCCGCCAGCGTGTTGTTCGAGGGCGTGTCCTACCAGGGCTGCGCCGCGTCCGGGATCTCCGAGGGCGGCGGGCCGACCTGGGCGGCGCTTCTGCCGCAATTGATCCCCGCGATCGACGCCTGCCTGGAGCGGGCGCAGAACCGCCCGGCGCGGGTGACGCTGGCGAGCGTCATCGCCGACGACCAGACCGGGGTGCGCATCCGCGAGGCCGACGGCGGGCGCTACGGCTGCAGCGTCGGGACCGGCGACGGGCGCGTCATCGCCTATGACCCGCTGCTCGATTCGGACCGTCTTCTCGGCGAAGGCGATCCCGAATTCGTCCGTGCGCCGAACGAGCCCCCGACGTCGAGCCGCTGCCGAACCGTGACCGAAGCGATGGGCGGCGAGGGCGAGGTGATCGGCTGGCTGGTGCGGCGCAGCTGCTGAAGCCGGGCGCGGCGTTCAATCGGCGTCAATGAATTTACGGCAAGCCGCGCAGGCATGGGGCGGCGTGCGTTCACCCTTTGCATCATGACGGCCGGAGCAGCGCTGCTCGCGGGCTGCGGCGCCGGCGCGCCGAAAGAACTCAATGGATTGTGGGCGAGCGGGCCCGCGGCGTGCGAGGCGGGGCTCGGCGTGCGGTTCAGCGACGGCGCGGTGTCCGCCCATGTCGACGGCGCCGAGCAGGTGCTGCTGGAAGCGCCGCGCTACGACCTTGAACGCCGCGGCACGCGCGTGCGCGTGCGGATCGACTATGCGCCGCCAGGCGGGCGTCGAGCCTCGCCGGTGCGCGGGGTGCTGGTGCTGGAGCGCGGCGACGACGGCTGGCTCAATGCGGTGACGCACAGGCTGGAGGATTCGCGCACCGGCGGCGTGCAGATGCGGCTGCGCGACGACGCGATGGCGCGCATCTTCCGCCTGCGCCCATGCGGCGAGGACGCCTGGATCGAAGGCCTGCGGGGGCGTCAGCGCTAAGTCAGCCCGTGTCGCGCCGCGCGGCGTCGATCAGCGCTGCCGCCGCGGCGATGGCGCCCGGGGCGTGGGGACCGTAGCGGCCGAGCGCGGCGCGCGCGCGGGACGCCGATGTCGTCCGTGTCCGGAACGTCTGGGCGAGACGCGCGATCCAGCGTTCGGGGCGGGCAAGGACGCGCGCAATCGCTTCCATGCGCTTGGCGAGGGGATAGCGATGGAAGATTGTCGCCGGCGCTGCGCGCACAGCGCGGCGGCGCGGGCGCGCCGGCGAAGCAAGCACGCGGAACGCGACGCCCCGCCAGGCTGAAGAATCTTCGCCGGGCCAGCGCGGCGCAGCGATCGTGCGGCGCGGACGCCGCTTCGGCACCGAGGCCGGCCGCGGCGGTCCCTGATCGGCAAGCGCCATCAGCATAAGCGTTGCGCGCACGAGCCGCTCCAGCGGACGCAGATGCGCCAGCACGTCGTTGCGCTCGTCGCGCGAAAGCGCGCCGCGCTGCCGCAGGAACGCGAACGGCGACCCGAACAGCCCGCGCAGCCAAGACAAGCGGTCGATGGCGGCGGACCAGAGATCGGACGAGAGATCGGAGAGGGAAACGGGCGCCATCAGCCGCGCCAGTATCGCGCGGCCTAGCCCCGGTCGGATTCCGCGCCGCCGCTCCAACAAAGAAAAAGGCCCCCGCACAGGGCGTGGGCCGGAAACAAAGAAGAAGGCCCCCGCACAGGGCGGGGCCGGAAACAAAGAAGAAGGCCCCCGCACAGGGCGGGGCCGGAAACAAAGAAAAAGGCCCCCGCACAGAGCGGGGCCGGAAACAAAGAAAAAGGCCCCCGCATAGAGCGGGGGCCGGAAAGAGGCGGCGCGCTCGGGAGACCGCGCCGTCATGGCAAACGCAGATCAGCAGGCGATCAGTTCTGCGCTTGTTGGGTGCGCGCCGCGGCCCGGGCTGCGGCCGACGATGCGTTGCATTCGGCCAGCTGCTCTGCGGAGAGCTGGTTGTCTTCCGCGCCGTAGGTCGTCAGCGCGCCGACTTCGCGCACGAGCGCGCGGCAGGCGCTGACCGAGACGCCGTGGCGGGGCGCCGCGCGGCAGACGTCGCCTTCGCACGTCCACAGCGTGGAGCGGGCGATGACGCGGGATTCCTGCGTCGGCGCCTGGAGCTGGGCGGTGAAGACGTCACGCGCCTGGGCGACGCCGGTGAAGGCCGCGCCGAGAACCAGGGCCGCGACGAGGGAACGGGAGAATGACGCGAGTTTCATGAGACGCTCCTTGAAAAGTTGACGCTGCCGTCACACACACACGAACACCACCATACAGACCCGCGAAACGCTGACAAGAGATAATTGAAGATTTTATCCAATGTTCATCGTTGTCGCTTCTGGGCCCTGATGGACCTCCCGGACGGCCCGGCGGAGGCGGTGCTGTGATAGAGCCGGGGGCGCGGCGCGGCTCGCTGGAAGCGGAGAAATCCGCATCGCTTTCGAAATCGGCGAAAGACTTCCGGAAACGGCGAGCCATGGGCTGAACAAGCACTCTTGGCGGCGCCCGGCTTGACGCGCATTGCTGCGGCCATGCCGGAGACGATCGAACTAGCCGTCCGGGGGATCGCGATCGGCGCGGTCCTGGCGATCGGGGCGACCCTCGTACGCTCCGCCCCGACGCCGCGCGTCCGGATCGTCGGCGCCGCCTTTGCGCTCTCCACGGCCTGCTACGCAATCACCGCATCGCAGACGCTGCGCGCCGCGCTCAGCCCGGCGGAGCCGATCATCTTTCTGCTGTCGTGCTGCGGGGTGGCGTTCTTCTGGCTGTTCGTACAGGTGCTGTTCGAGGATGGCGGGCGCTGGCGCGCGATCGAAGCGGCGCCGTTTGCGGTGCTGATTCCGCTGGCGCTGGCGGGGGCCTGGTCGCCGCCGGCCGCAGCGCGGCAAGTGTGGGTCGTGCACAACGCCGCGGAAATCGTGGTCGCCGCGCACGCCGCCTTGACGATCCTGCGCGGCGCGCCGGGCGATCTGGTTGCGGCGCGGCGGCGCCTGCGCGGTCCGTTCTTCGTGGCGACATGTCTTTATTCCGCGCTGCTGTCGGTGGGAGAGATCGCGGCGCTGAGCGCGCCTGGCCCGCTCGACGGCGACATGCGCGACGCGCTGGCGCTGGCCGCGTTTTGTCTGGCGGGGGCGGGCGCGTTTCTGCAGCCGCGCGCGAGCCTCTTCGGCGCGGCGCCGCTGCGCCCGGCCGAAGCGGGTCTCGTCGCGGCGGCGGATCATGCGCCGCTGACGCGTCTGGCCGAGATCATCGATGCGCAGGAGGGCTGGCGCCGCGAAGGGCTGACCATCGGCGCGCTGGCCGATGAGGTGGGCGTGCCGGAGCATCGGCTGCGTCGGCTGATCAACGATCAGCTCGGGCACCGCAATTTTGCCGACTATCTCAATGCGCGCCGCATCGAGGCGGCGAAGCGCGCGCTGAGCGATCGCGCAGCGCCCGTCGCGTCGATCTCGGCGCTGGCGTTCAGCCTGGGATTCGGATCGCTCGGGCCCTTCAATCGCGCCTTCAAGGAGGCGACGGGGCTGACGCCGTCCGCATGGCGCGCGCAGGCGCTCTCGCCGAATCCGGAAATCCCTGCCTGATTTCGAAAACGACGCATGTCGAGCCGGGATCGGCGAGACGCGCCGCGCGCCGGTTTGCACGCTCCCAGCGAACGCAATCGCATCAGGAGCGCGTCGATGCAGGATATCCTTCAAACCGCGACCACCGCCGGGCTCGAATGGCTCGGCAATTTTCGCGTCGACCTGACGCGCTACATGCTGGCGGCGCCGCTGGCGTGGCTGGTGATCTGCGTGGCGCTCGCGATCCCGCTGGCCGGGCGCAAGATCAGGCCGGAGAAACCGCCGGCGCGACAGATGTTGATCGAGTTCGGCGCTTCGGTGCGCTCGGTGGCGGTGTTCTCCACGGTTGCGCTTTCGACGTTCGCGATGGAGCGCACGGGCTGGATCAACCCGCCGGAGATTCACGGCGCGGCCGGATGGGCGGTGGCGGGGGCGCTGCTGATCGCCATGATGATCGCGCACGATGCGTTCTTCTATTGGTCGCACCGGCTGATGCATCGGCCGGCGCTGTTCCGCGTTTTTCACCGCCGGCATCACCGCTCGAACAACCCCACGCCCTTCACCGCCTATAGCTTCGATCTGGCGGAGGCGGCGGTGCAGGCGGTGTTCGTGCCGCTCTGGGTGTTGATCGTGCCGACGCCCTGGGCGGTGACGGGAATCTTCATGCTTCACCAGATCGCGCGCAACGTGATCGGCCATTGCGGCTACGAACTCTTCCCGGCGCGGCGCGACGGGCGCCCGCTGTTTGACTGGCTGACGAGCGTGACCCACCACGACCTGCATCACGGCGAGGCGGGGTGGAATTACGGGCTCTACTTCACCTGGTGGGATCGCTGGATGGGGACCGAGCACCCCGAATACCACGCGCGGTATGCGGCGGCGGTGCGGAAGGCGCGGCGTCCTGCGCCCGCGCACGCGGGGGAGCTGTCACGCGAAGCGTGACGGAGGGGGCGATGGCGAGCGCTGAGGGCGGTGCGCCCCTCCGATCGCTTTGCGATCGCCTGACCCGCTTCGCGGGAGAGGAACACTACTCGCGGCGGCGATAGGTGAGGTCGTAGGTGGTGGTCCAGGTTTCGCCGTCGGGCGAGGATTCGCCGTGCTGGCGCACCGAGCCGTCGGGATTGGGCGTGAACGTCATCCGCTGGAACTGCGGCTCAGGCTGGCCAGGGCCGACGTCATTGGCCGCGACGAGCACCATCTGCCCTGCCTCGTTCAATCCGCCTTCGAAGCGCGTGATGTCGCCGGTGGAATCCATCCAGTATTGGAACCACTTGCCGGCCGCGGCGTCGAACATGTTCAGGCTGCGCCCGGAATAGGGGGCCGTGAGGCTGCGAAAATGCTCGGTGATGACGCAGCCCTGATCTTCTGAGCCGATGCTGCTGGCGCCGGAGACAGCGTCGGCGCCGGTGCGGCGGACGTCCCATTCCCCGATCCAGAAATCGAAGCCGTGGTGCGCGGCGCTGGCGCACGCGTCGGTGGGGACCTGCGGCGCGGCTGGGGGCTGTGCGCCGTCCTGCGCAGCGGCGGCGCCCGCGAGCGCCAGCGCAAACGCCGCGGCTGCCGCGGCGATAGTCTTGACCATGATCTCTCTCCTCTATGGAGTGGAGAAAAGCGCGCCGCCGCGATCAAGCGCGGATCGACGAACGACGCTGCGCGCACGGCAGGGCCCAACGTGCAGGGAGAGAGCGATGGATTTCCGGATTCCGCCCGATATCGAAGCCTATCTGAAGGAGCTGGACGACTTCATCGAGGCGGAGATCAAGCCGCTGGAGAACCAGGACGACAATATCCGCTTCTTCGATCATCGCCGCGAATGGGCGCGCACGGATTTCGAGAACGGCGGCTTGCCGCGGCATGAATGGGAAGCGCTGCTGCGCGAGGCGCGCATCCGCGCCGACAAGGCGGGCCACCTCCGCTACGCGCTGCCGAAGGAATATGGCGGCAAGGACGGCACCAATCTCGGCATGGCGATCATCCGCGAGCATTTCGCCAAGAAGGGCCTCGGCCTCCACAACGATCTGCAGAACGAACACTCGATCGTCGGCAATTTCCCGCAGATCCTGATGCTGCGCGATTTCGGCACGGAAGCGCAGAAGAAGCTGATCGAGGAATCGCTCGCCGGGCGCTTCCGCGCGACGTTCGGGCTGACCGAGCCGCATCACGGCAGCGACGCCACGCACATGGAGACGCGCGGGGTTCCTGAAACCCGCGACGGCGTCAAAGGCTACCTGATCAATGGCGAGAAGATGTGGATCACCGGGATGCACATCGCCAGCCATTGCATGCTGTTCGTGCGCACGAGCGGCAAGGACGGCGATGCGCGCGGGATCACCTGCTTCATCGTCGACGCGAAGGACCCCGCGATCAAAATCGAAGAATACATGTGGACGTTCAACATGCCGACGGATCACCCGCGGCTGTCGATCACCAATCTCTGGGTCCCGGAAAGCGCGATCTTCGGGCCGCCGGAATTCGGCCTCGCGCTGGCGCAGCATTTCGTGCACGAAAACCGCATCCGGCAGGCGGCGTCGTCGTGCGGGGCGGCGCAATTCTGCATCGAGGAGAGCGTGAAGTACGCCCGGCAGCGCAAGCCGTTCGGCGAAGCGCTGGCGCGCAACCAGGCGATCCAGTTCCCGCTTGTTGAGCTCGCTACGCAATGCGAAATGCTCCGCCTGTTGATCTTCAAGACGGCGTGGGAAATGGATCAAATCCCGAAGCCGGAAGTGGAAAAGCGGCTCTCGGACAAGGTGTCGATGTGCAATTACTGGGCGAACCGGCTCTGCTGCGAAGCGGCGGACCGGGCGATGCAGGTGCATGGCGGCATCGGCTATTCGCGGCACAAGCCGTTCGAGCACATCTATCGCCACCACCGCCGCTACCGGATCACGGAAGGCAGCGAAGAGATCCAGATGCGCAAGGTCGCGGGGCACCTGTTCGGGTATATGGGGCCGCGGAAGAAGGAATTCGCGGTGTACGACGCGGCGGACAAGGCGGCGGAGTGATCTGTGGGCCGCGCGATTCTCAAAGCGATGGCGCGACGTGCGGCGGCTAGGCAGCGCTTGCGCGCGCGTCGCGGCGGGCGGCATGGCGCGTCAATTCCGGAACTGGACGCTGCGATTCTTGCGTGCGCGCGTCAGAGTCAGATGAAGGTGAGATGGCTTATTCTTGAGGCGCAGGAACATCTCGTCGGACGTGGCAAGTTCGTTGGCGATGCTGCGCTGGGGGAGCGGGTCAGGGCGCTGGTTTCGAGCGGCGATCTCGAAGGATTTGGCGATCTCGATCTCTGGGGACGGAGCGAAGTTCGCTTGCGCAATCGTCCAACAAAGACGGAGTAGCGATGCCTTACATCGATCCTGACCGCGAGACGTTTGCGCGTTTTCGTGATCTGCCGACGGACAAGCCGATCCATATGCTCAACCTCATCAAGCTGCGCGCGCAGGCGCGCTATGAGGATGGGCGCAAGGCCACGGGCGCGGAGGCGTACGCCGCGTATGGGCGCGAGAGCGGGCCGATCTTTCAGCGGCTCGGCGGGCGCCAGGTCTGGATCGGCAATCCTGAGCTGATGCTGATCGGGCCGGCCGAAGAGGCGTGGGACATTGCGTTCATCGCGGAATATCCGACGGCGCAGGCGTTCATCGATATGCTGCGCGATCCGGTCTATCGCGAGGCGGTGAAGCATCGCACGGCCGCTGTGGCGGATTCGCGGTTGTTGCGCCTGTCGCCGCTGGCGCCGGGCGCGATGTTCGGAGAGACGCGGTGATACGCGGCGCTGATCTCCCCCTTGCAGGGAGAGGAAGGCGACGGCGGAAGGGAAGGAAGAGACGATGAGCGACCTGATCCTGCAATCGCGCGATGGCGGCGTGCTGACGCTCACGCTCAACCGCGCCGAGGCGCTCAACGCCCTGAACCGGGACCTGATCGATGCGCTGCGCGATGCGCTCGCCGCGGCGGCGGCGGATCAGGCCGTCCGTACACTGATCATCACCGGCGCGGGACGCGCGTTTTGCTCGGGCGCGGACCTGATGGCCCCGCGCGTAGGCAAGCTGGTCTCGCCCGGGCAAGGCATCTCCGACGGGATGACCTCGCACTTCAATCCGCTGGCGCGGGACGTGGCGTATTTTCCAAAGCCCGTCGTGGCGGCGGTGAATGGCGTTGCGGCCGGCGGCGGGGTGGGGCTCGCGCTCGCGGCGGACTTTGTGCTCGCCGCGAACAGCGCAAGCTTCGTGCAGGTGTTCACGCCGAAACTGGCGCTGGTTCCGGACATGGGCTGCTCGTGGCATTTGCCGCGGCTGGTCGGGCGGGCGCGGGCGCGCGCGCTCGCGCTGCTCGGCGACAAGCTCTCGGCGCAGGATGCCGCGGCCTGGGGGTTGATCTGGAAGTGCGTGGAGGATGCGGCGCTCACGGGCGAAGCGGCCGCGCTGGCGCAACGGCTCTCCGCGCTGCCGCCGCTGGCCGCGCAACGGACCAAGCAGGCGCTCGACGCCGCGTTCGATAACGATTTCGCCGCCCAGCTCGATCTGGAGCGCCGCTATCAGCACGAACTCGGCGATGCGCCGGATTTCGCCGAAGGCGTGCGCGCGTTCGCGGAGAAGCGCGCCCCGCGGTTCGGGTAACGTGGCGCGACAGGATCAGCGGGCGTCGGCGTACGCGCGGATCAGCGCGTCGAGATAGGCGCGGGCGCGCATGACGCTGTCCACGCGCAGACGCTCATTGAGGCCGTGGGCGTTGGATTCTCCGGGTACGGAGAAAATACCGGAGAGGCCGTAGGTGTGGATGCTCGCGGCGTTGAGGAAGCGCCCGTCCGTCGCGCCCGGAACCATGTACGGCACGAGCGGCACGCCTGGCCAGAATTGCGCCGCGACCGCCTGTGCGGGATCGAGCACGCGCGGCGCAAGCGGCGGCGGCGGCGAAGGATTGCGCCGGCGCACGATCCGCACCGCGATCTGGGGATCATTGAGCGCGCGTTCGAGTTCGGCCTGCACGGCCTCGGCCGTCTCGCTTTGCAGGATGCGGCACGAGAGGGTGGCGCGGGCGCGCTGGGGCAGCGCGTTGGGCGCATGGCCGGCGTCCAGCTGCGTGGCGACGCAGGTGGAACGCATCATCGCGTTGAAGTTCGGATTGCGCGCAAGATAGGCGGCCGCGGCCTGCGCGCCGGGATCGGCGGCGAGCTGCGTCATCGCGGCGCCCGCGTCTCCCCCGATGATCGGCGCCATATGTTCGAAGAAGCGGCGCGTGGTTTCCGAGAGCGACACCGGGAATTGATGGTGCGACAAGCGCTGGAGGCCGGCGCTCAGGCGATAGATCGCATTCTCCGGCACCGGGCGCGAGGAATGGCCGCCCGGATTGGTGACTTCCAGTTCGAACACCTGGTGGATCTTCTCCCCGACCTGGATCAGCAGCGCGAGCGGGCGGCCGTCTTCGGAGAGCACGCCGTCGCCGCCCTCGTTGATCGCGAAGTCCGCCTCGATCAGGTCGCGGTGGTTGCGGATCAGATAGTCCACGCCGTTGACGCGGTTGGAAGTCTCTTCCCCGCAGGTGAGCGCCAGCTTCAGCGTGCGCCGCGGGCGGTAATTGGCCGTCCGCATACGGATGAACATGTCGAGGAAGATCGCGGCCATGGCTTTGTCGTCGGCAACGCCGCGGCCGTAGAAATAGCCGTCTTCTTCGATGAGCGTGAACGGATCGCGGGTCCAGTCTTCGCGGCGCGCGTCGACGACGTCGATATGCGCGAGCAGCAGGATCGCGCCGGCGCGACGGTTGGCGCCCTCGATGCGGGCGACGAGATTGCCGTCCTCCGGCGCGCCGTCGGGAATGATGAGCTGCGCGTCGGAGTCGGTGAAGCCGGCGGCGGCGAGGCGCGCCTGGGCGGCGCGCACCACGCGCGTGCATGAGCCCGTGGTGGGCGACGAATCGATTTCGACGAGCTCTTCGTAGAGCGCGCGAAATTCAAGCTCGCCCGGCGCCGCCGATGCGGTCTGGGCCGACGCGACGGGGACCGCGCTCGCCAGCGCGAGCGCGCAGGCGACGATGGCGCGAAAAAAGAACCGCTCCGGGACAACCATGATTCCTCGATCGTTTGCAGCACGTTAGCAGGCGATGAGAGGCGTAGGGCGAAACCCGCGCCGCTGCAATCTCCCGCGCGTGGCTGGCCATCCCACGATGAACGTCCTATGACGCGAGAAATACATCAAAACTGGTGGAGGCTCCGATGATCATTCGCCCGCGCGTCGTCGGCGCAGTGTTCTCTTTTGTCTGTCTGGGCGGCATTGGGGTGATGTTCTTCACCGCGCAAGCGCTGCGCACGGGCCCCGCGCTCGGATCGGCGCAGGCGCGCGCTGCAGCGCCAGAGGCGTCGGCCCCGCCGGTGGAGACCGCGACGCCGGTCGCTGCAGTGGACGGCGCAGCGACGGAGGCGGCGACGCTGACGGCCGTCGCGCAGACGATCCCGACGAACGCCGCGGCGCCGCAAGTGCTGCGCGACGGCCCGCCCCTTCAATGCGCGATCTATGCGCGCCAACGCACCGGCGTATCGCTCACGGGCGCGGCGCGCACGTGGTGGGGCCAGGCGGAGGGACGCTACCGCCGCTCGCACACGCCGGAAGTGGGCGCGGTGATGGCGATGCTGGGCACGTCGGCCGGGCACGTCGCGGTGGTGTCGCGCGTGATCAACACACGCGAAATCCTGATCGATCACGCCAATTGGCTGGGCGGCGGCGAGATCATCATCGGCGCGCAGGCGGTCGATGTGAGCGAAGCCAATGACTGGAGCGCGGTGCGCGTGTGGCACCCGCCGACGAACGCGCTCGGCCTGCGTCCCTATCCCGTGCAGGGCTTCATTCATCCGACTTGAGTTTGGCGCGCCGGCGCCGCGACGCTGACCCAATCGTTGAGGCGCGCCGCTGGCGTGACCGGCGCGCTATGGTTCATCATCTGCAGCGCCGCGTGCGCGCCTCGCTTGCGGGGCGGCCGGCGGCGGGCTTGGAAGCCCGCGGTCCCACTTTGCAGGCGATTCGCCGAAGCGGGCCGGTTACGCCAATCGGCGCGCCGCTGCGATCGGGTCTACGTCGCGGTTCAGGCGCGCCAATTGAATCAACCGACCAAGGTCGCGCCGTCGCAGCGGACGCCGTTGACGCGGACGTCGGCTTCGCCGAGGCGGACGCCGAGCAGATCGGCAAGGCCGTTGATGAGGTCGTCGAGCGGCGCCGCGGCGGTGGTGAGCACGGGCGTGAGCGCCGCGGTGAGCGCGCTGGTTCCCAGGCCCGCGCCGAGCACGCGAACATTAAGATCGAGATTGCCCAACGTGCTCGCGACCGTCGTCGCCGCGATGTCGCGCGTCTGCACGGTCTTGATCGTGCGTGCGGCGATCTCCGCGTCGCTGAACGGGACCTCCTGCCAGCGCGCGCCGCCGAGATCGGTTTCAGCGAAACCGTCGACGCGGGCAAGGCCCGTGCGCACGATCTCGGCGCGACGCAGCGCCATGGGGCGGCGGAAATCGTCGAGCCGGCGCGTGTCGAGCCCCGCGATCGCAATCTTGCCGAGGCTTGGCGCGACCGAGAGCGTGACCTGCGGGCCGCGTCCGTCGGCGGCGCAGCGCACCGACGAGAGCCGCGCCTGCGCGGAGGCCGCTTCCACGAACACCGGCAGCGTCACCTGGGCGATCGCGGGCAGGCCGGTGGAGACGCGCGCTTCAAGATAGAGCCGCATCTGCGCGGTGCGGATGACGACGTCGCGGCTGTCTGTGATCGCGATCCAGGGCGACTGGTTGGGCCGCTCGCCGATCGCGAGCCAGACGTCGACGTCGGCGAGGCCCGGGATGTCGGCGCCGAGATCGAAGCGCACCTGACGCTCGCCGCCGGCGATGTCGAGGATCGCGGTGGCGAGATTGAGCGCGTTGACCGAGACTTGCGTCCGCCCGGTCCCGAGCACGGCGTCCTGATGGGCGTAGGGGCCAAGATCGACGAGGCGGTCAAGCCCTTCGGTCTCGCCAAGACCCCGCGCAGCGCGGGCGATGTCGCGGATGGCGGCGGCGGCGGGATCGCCGCGCGTGGCGAGCACGTCGGCGATGGCGTTGACCGCGTCGGCGGTCTCCATGCGCGCCGCGAGGGTTTCGGAGAAGGTGGCGCCGTCGAGGTCGATCCGTGTACGGAGCGCATCGACATAGGCGAAGAGATCGACGTCGGCGGCGAGAAGCGCGCGGTAGTCCATCACCGACAGCGAAACATTGGAGCCGGTCAGCGCGCCGAGCAGCGTGTTGGCGACGCCGCCGCGCAGCGCCAGGAGACGCGACCCGATCTCGAACGCGGCGAGGTTCGATTGCGCTGCGACCCCCGTGCGGCGGATCTCCACGCTGCCGCTGCGAATGAAGATGCGCCCGAAGAAGAGCCGCGCACGCGATGCGAGCTCCACGCGCACGGCGTTGGCGCCGCCCGCCCCGGCCCGAAAACGCGCGCGCGGGCGCACCGCGATGTCGGGCGTGTAGAGCCCGAGCTCTGCGGCGACCGCCGCGCCCCGCGCCCCGCGATTGGCCCGCACCGTCTCCTCCGCGAGCGCCTGGGCGCGCCCGAGATCGCGCGCGGCGGCAAGGGCGGCGAGATCGGCTGCGCCCTGCAGTTCGCGCGATTTGAGATAGACGTAGCCGACGTCGGTCGCGAGCGCGCCGAAGCCGAACAGCATCGCGCCGCAGAGCGCGTAGAGGATGGCGGCCGCGCCGCGTTCATCGCCGGCGAAGCGCTGCAGAGGCGCGCGCATCAGAAGCCGCCCATACGGATCGAGGCGCTCCGCGCCACCGCGCGCGGCGGCATTGGAATGAGCTTGTCGAACGCCCAGAAGATGCTGCCCTGCGCGTCATACGTCGCGCGCACGGTGACGTAGCCGCCGGCGCGCTCCACCGCGACGGTGAGGCGTTCGATCGGGAGCGGCCCCCCGGCGCTTGCCGCGGCGATGCTTTCGCGGGCGAGGGCTTCGCGCTCGGCGTCCGTCAGGCCGGCGATCGAGGCGCGGGCGGCGTCGTTGGCCATCTGCTGAACCGTATGGCCGAGCCAGAAATAGCCGCCGTAGGAGATGATCCCCATCAGCAGCGCCACGAAGAGCGGCGTGATCAGCGCGAACTCGACGGCCGCGGCGCCGCGCTGGTCGCGGCGAAGGCTTTGGGGTGCACGGCGAGGCTGCATTTCACCCCGTGTACACGTTAAGATTTAGAAATGCGTGAAGATGCAACCTTGACGGGCGTCAATCCCGGGGATCGGCGGGGCGGCGCGGGCGAGGCTCGCCGCCTCGCGGCGCGGGCACATGCACGCCCATCGTCGGGCGCGCAGCGAGGGTGGCGAGATTGGGACGGTAGATCTCGGCCGGCCGCCCCCCGGCGGTGGCGTCATAGGCGCCGGCCGGCTCCACAAGGCCGGTGCGCGCCAGCAGGCGGCGGAAATTCTGCTTGTGCAGCGAAAGCCCGGCGATGGCTTCCACGATGCGCTGGAGGTGCAAGAGCGTGAACGCGGGCGGCGCCAGCTCGAAGATCACCGGACGGTATTTGATCTTGGCGCGGAGGCGCGAGACGGCCGTGGCGAGGATGCGCCGATGGTCCGAGAGCATCGGCTCGCCGAAGATCGCAGGCAGCGCCGGCGCCGGCGCTTCAGGACGGCGGCTGAAGCGGGCGCGGTCGCGCGCGGCTTCCGGCGCGACGCCGGCTTCGTAGAGCAATTCGTAGCGATCGAGCGCGCGCTCCTCGTTCCAGCCGGCGCCGCCGAGTGCGAAGGCGAGGCGCGCGCGTGTGCGGCGCGCCTCGCGGACCACGGGCGTTTCCCCGGCGTCCGCCCACGCCGTCAGCCGCGGCGCGATCTCGGCGTCGATCGCGCGCGGGCGTCCTCCGCGCCAGTCTTCCCACGGAAAGAACTCGTACCAGGAGCGCCACAATGCGCGGTCGGCCTCAAGCGCGGCGCGGCTGGGCGTCAGCGCGAGATAGCCGATCGACATCACCCGGGCGGCCGCGGTCTCGATGCTGTCGAGATCGTCGAGCGGCGCTTCCCGGCCGCGATCGCCGAACGTGTAAAGCTGCTCGACATAGCCGATGTCGAAGCCGGTTTGTTCGCTCACCCAGCGGCGCAGCGAGAGTTCGAGCGTGCGGTCTCCCACCGGATCGAACGGGCCGAAGGGCAGCCCGGCGTAATCGGCGCCGCGGGTGACGACGACGAGCGGGTTCTCCTCCGTCGCGGCCACGATGACCGCGGAGAGGCCGATGGCGACGCGCGGCGCCGTCACGGCGTTGGCCTGCGCATCATGCGGCGGCCCCGTATTTCGAGGGAATTTCGAACGGATCGGCCGCGCCGACGTCATGCCACGCGTGGCCTGCGCCGATGGCCTCCACCGCCTTCGTCATGCGCCCGCCCCGCCCGAGGGCGGCGTCTGCGAGCGCGACGATGCGCGTGTTCGGCCAGGCCGACGCCGACGCGCGGCGCAGCGTCCAGGCGATCTCGCCTTCGTCCGTATCCGGATTAAGCGCACAGGCGATGGTGTAGGCCGTGGCGGTCGAGCGCGAGATGCCGGCGTAGCAATGCACCAGAATCGGATCGGCGCGGTCCCAGTCGGCGACGAACTTGAGCACGTTCTCGACATGCGTCGCCATTGGCGGGACCTGGCCGGCGTAGAGTTCGGTGATGTCGTGGACGCCAAGGCGCAGGTGGCGCCCGACGCCGCCGCTGTCGGGAAACGGCGTGTCCGGATCAAGCAGGGATACGATGCGATCGAAGCGGCGCGCCGCGATCATGCCCGGCACGCGGGCGAGGGAGCAGACGATGATGGCCATTAGACTTTCTCGATCAGGGTCTTGAAGCGCGCCAGGAACGCGGCCTGGACGTCGCCCGTCGATTTCGGTTCAAGGCGCAGCGCAAAACCTCGCGGCGGCGCGCCGAAATACTTCTTGGCTTCCTTGTCGGTGAAGCCGGCGAGCTGCACCGCTTCGAAATAGGCGCAGATGATGTCGGCGCGCTTGATCTGCGCCTTCACAATCTGCGGCAGCGCGGCGGGAAGGCCGAAGCGCAGATGCACGGCGGCTTCGAGCTTGGTCTCGAACGCCTTGTAGTCGAAGCCGAGGGCGGCTTTGAACGGCGAGATCATGTCCCCGATCACGTATTCGGGGGCGTCGTGGAGGAGCGCGGCCAGGCGCCAGCGCGCGGGCCAATCCGGCGCGAGCTTCACGCAGATGCGCTCCACCTCCAGCGAATGCTGCGCGACGGAGAAGGCGTGGGCGCCGGTGGTCTGCCCGTTCCAGCGCGCGACGCGGGCAAGGCCATGGGCTATGTCCTCGATCTCGACGTCGAACGGCGAGGGGTTGAGAAGGTCGAGCCGGCGCCCGGAGAGCATCCGCTGCCACGCGCGCGGCGCTTCGGGGGCGGGTTTCGGCTGGGGCATGGTGCTCGACTATAGGAGAGATTCCGTCGCGATGGGCGTTGGATCGCCCGCGGGGCGTGCAGGCTGGGGCGCCATCGGGCCGGCTTTAGGAAAGGGCGCTGCGATAGCGGCGCGAGCCGGCCAGGGTGCGCCCGTCGTCCAGGATGATGGTGACGTCTCCCGCGGGCGTCGGCGCAAGCGCCCGGACGCGGGCGCGGTTGACGAGGCGCGAGCGGTGGACGCGGGCGAAGCCGAGCGGGGCGAGCTTCGTTTCCCAGGCGAGCAGGGTGCCGCGGACGAGATGAGTGCGCGCCCCGGCGTGGAATTCGACATAATTGCCGGCCGCCTCCACCCAGGCGATCGCCGCGGGGTCAAGGAAGGCGGCGCCGGCGCCGTCTCGGATTTCGATGCGATCGGGGGTGGCGGGGAGGCGATGCGCGGCCAACTCCGCGCGCCAGCGGAAGAACCAGAAGAGTCCGGCGAGGGCGGCGTAGGTGAGCGCGTCCTTGCGCCACTCATAGACGAGCGCGAGCGGCAGCGAATTGGCGGCGAAATCGTAGGTCCGCCCGAAGGCGGCGTAGGCGGCGTTGCGGAGCCCGACCATGCCCGCGACATGCGCGAGGCTGAAGGGGATCGTCAGCGCCAGATGGATGGCGCCGGAGTGCGCGAGCCTTCCCGGACTCAGCGGGAAACGATCGATCGCCCAGGCGATGGCGGGCGCCAGGGCGACGATGAGGATGACAGACGAGACCTCCCAGGTGAGCGGCTCGATAAAGGCGAGCCGGTCGCCGCGCTGATCGGCCTCGATCACCGCCGAGCTGGCGTTTACGAGCGCGATCACGGCGCCCGCGGCCGCGATCAGCGCGATGGGCCCGGGCCTCCAACGCCCGCCGTTCGTCACGCCCGCGCCGCCGCTCGTCACCAGAGCCGCCCCGCTCGTCCCGCAGCGCCGCCGCGCGTGTCGCCGCGGTGGCGCGACGCCGCGCGCGGGGGAAGGAAAGGTGCGGCCATAGGGGAGACGCCGTGATGAATTCGCCCGCCGGAGAGCGCCGCACCGACCTGGACTGGCTCCGGATCGGCGCCTTCGCGCTGCTGATCTTCTACCACATCGGCATGTTCTACGTGACCTGGGACTGGCACGTAAAATCGAGCCGTGCGGGGCCCGCGCTCGAGCCGCTGATGCTGGCGACCAATCCGTGGCGGCTGTTGCTCTTGTTTCATGATCTCCGGGGCGGCGACCCGGTTCATGGCCGACAAGATGAGCGCGGGCGCGTTCCTCGGCGCGCGGAGCTGGCGGCTCTTGCCGCCGCTGCTGTTCGCCGTCTTCGTGATCGTGCCGCCCCAGACCTATGTGGAGGTGGTCGCGCGCGGCTGGCAGGGCGATTGGGCGGCGTTCTATCCGCGCTACGTGTCCGCGTCGGGCGGGTGGACCTATCCGGACGGCGCCCGGCTGATCACGCCGACCTACAACCATGTGTGGTTCGTCGCGTACCTGCTCGTTTACACGCTCGCGCTCGCGGCGCTGCGGCCGCTTCTGAAGCGGGCGCCGCGTCTTTGCGGGCTCGTCGCAGGACCGGCGCTGATCCTCATCCCGTGGCTCTATCTCTTCGCCGTGCGGGCGCTCCTGTTTCCGCGGTTCGGCGAGACCCATGCGCTGGTCGATGATTGGGCCGCGCACGCGACGTATTTCGCCGGCTTCCTGTTCGGCTACGCCATCGCCAAGCACGACGCGTTCTTCACGCAATGCGTACGGATGCGCCATGGCGCTCTGGCGCTGGCGATCGGCAGCTACGCTGTGCTGATATGGGCGTGGGCGACCTACAATCAGGGCGCCGCCCGGCCCCCGGCATGGGGCATGACGGCCGCCGCGGCGTTGCGCGAAATGCAGGCCTGGGCCGCGATCGTCGCCCTCATCGGCTTCGCGCATCGACATCTGCGCGGCGGCGGCGTGCGCACGCAATCGGCGCGACGCTATCTCACCGACGCGATCTTCCCGTTCTACCTGGTCCATCAGACGATCATCGTCGTCGCCGGCTGGCGCCTCGACAGCCTCGGGTTGCCGCTCTGGATCGAGGCGCCGGCGCTGATCGCCGCGACCATGGCGGGGTGCGTCGCGACCTATGAAATCGCCCGGCGGATCGCCTGGCTGCGGCCGGTTTTCGGGCTGAAGCGCCAGCCGCCGCCTGCAAAACAATTTGAACCGCGGGGCGACGAGGACCACATTAAGCGGGAGGCGTGAGCGCGCCCGTCAGGGGCGCCTGGCTCTGCCGCCTCGCGGAGGACGTGATTGTGAGTTTCTGGCTGTTCGTGGCCGGGCTTGTCATCGTCATCGGGATCTTGAGCGTCATCGGCGCGATGATGGTGCGCAAGAACCCCGACACGGCCTGGGAAAAGCGAGAGGACCACCCGGTCATCGGGCACCACGACGTCTAGGCGCCGGGCCGCCTGAGCCAGCCGCCCCTTGCGCCCAGCGGCGATGCAGGGTCTGATCCACGCGCGGATAGGAGTCCGCGCGATGATCCACGTGCGCAAAGCTCAACATCGCGACAGCGAGCAGGTCGCGCGCCTGACGGCTGAGGCTGCACGCGAGGCCGGCGCCGTCGGCACATCGCTCGACGTGGATCACGTCCGTCAGCACGGCATGGGCGGGCAGGCGCTGTTCGAGGCGTTTCTGGCGGAGGAGGCGCGCGGGCGCCCGCCGCTCGGCCTGGCCATCATCACCAAGGGCTATGACGTGCGCCGCGCGACCGCCACGGTGGTGCTGTGCGAACTCTACATCCGCCCGGAACAGCGGCGCACGGGCGCCGCGCGGGTGTTGATGAGCGCCGTGGCGCGCCGCGCCCAGGAGCTCGGCGCCCGCGAACTGCAGATCACCACCGGCATCGAGAACGAGGTGGCGCGGAAATTCTTCGCCGCGATCGGCGCGCACGAAAACCAGGCCGTGACGTTCATGATGACGGCCGACGGGATCGATTGGCTGGCCGCCGAGGGCCGCTGAGGAATGCTCGCCGAGCATGTCGACAAGGAGAGAATTTGGGCGCGGCTCCAGAACACCGAAGCGCGCGCAGCGCTTGACGCCATGTGGCTGGATGTAAGGCAAGCCGAGCCCGGCCGATCCGACCGCATTGGGCGGTTCTCCACGGACGCCGGAGAGAATTGGCGGGTCTACGCGATCGCGCCCAAGAAGCGCGAACCCGGAGAACCTGCGTTCTGGGAGAAGACTTTGTTCGATCCGCTCAAGGGCGAGCGCATCGTCTTCGCGCCGGCGATGATCGTCGCCTATTCCGACACTGACGTGATTTGGGCGGACGCTGCAGACGGCCGGGTGAACGCAGAACGCGCGGTTCGGCGGTGTGTCGCCGCCGTCGGCGAGTTGAGACAAACGGGTTGCAGTGCGCTATATTGGGGACGAGGCCAATGATGCCCGATGCTTCCGCACCGTCGCCGACGAAGTTCCTGTCAGGCGTTGAGTACGAGGCGCTGCTGCGCAGCGACCCGGAACATTGGGCGCGCGTGGAAGCCGCTCGAGGCGAATACGAACCGGCGCCGGCACCTTTGGACAGCGATGTCGTCGGCAGAGAGGTCATCCGCACCGGACCGACCCTCATCTCGCGCCTGTGGGGTCTCGTGGCGCGCCCGCTGTCGCGGCTCGGGTCCTGACTTGGCGCGACGCCCGTCAGTAGATGCGCAGATGGCTGCGCGCAGGCGCGCGGCCCACGCCATGCTCCCGATTCTTGGGACGTTCATTCTCATGGCCGCCGTGCTGATTCCTGAACGGCCATGGAAGGGCGCTGTCGTCGCGATCGTGGGCGGCGTCGCCGGCGTTTGGTGGGCGCGGATTCGGTATGTGGATCGGTCCCGGCTCACGCCGCTTGAGCAGATCGACCAGATCGAGCGCGCGCTCGCCGTGTTCGCCTTTGTCGCGCTTGCGCTCGCCGAGGTCGTGGGCGTGATGGTGGACCAACACGTCTGGCCGTTCGGCTAGAGCGTCTTCCGACCACATGCGATTGCTCTTCATCCGACTTTGGCGTCGCGGAGCGACTCCAATTGGACGAATGTTGATCTAGGCGGCCTTGGCGACGAAGATCGTGGCGGCGGAATAGCCGGCGCCGAACGCGCAGATCAGGCCGCGCTCGCCGGGTTTCAGATCATCGCTGTGCTTGTGGAAGGCGATGACCGCCCCCGCGCTCGAGGTGTTGGCGTATTCGTGCAGCACCGATGGGCTTTCGTCTTCGGTCGCTTCGCGGCCGAGGACGCGCTGCGAGATCAGGCGGATCATGTTGGAATTGGCCTGGTGTAGCCACATGCGGCGCAGGAGGTTCGGCGCAAGGTTCAGTTCGGCCATGTGCGAGAGGATCATCTCCGACACGAGCGGCACCACTTCCTTGAACACCTTGCGGCCTTCCTGGACGAAGAGCTTGTCCGGCTTGCCCACGCCTTCGGGGTCGCAAATATTGAGGAAACCGTAATTGTTGCGGATGTTGTTGGAGAACTGGCTCTTCAGCTTCACGCCCAGCACGGCCCACGCGTGGGGCGGGGCGACGTCGGCGGCTTCCACCAGCACCGCCGTGCAGAGATCGCCGAAGATGAAATGGCTGTCGCGCGATTGGTGATTGTTGTGCGCCGAGGTGATCTCGGGGCTGACGACGAGCACAGATTTGGCGCGGCCGACGCGGACCATATCGACGGCGGTGGCGATGCCGTAGGCGGCCGAGCCGCAGCCGCACACGAGATCGAACGCGTAGCCGCCGATGCCAAGCGCGTCCTGGATCTCGATGCCGATGGCGGGATAGGCGCGTTGCATGTTGGAGGCGGCGCAGATGACGGCGTCGACGTCGCGCGCGTCGCGTCCTGCGCGCGTCAGCGCGTCTTTCGCCGCGGCGACCCCCATCTCGGCCATGATCGAGAGCTGCTCGTTGGGCCGATCGGGAATGCGCGGGTGCATGAAGTCGATGTCGAGGATACCCTCCTTATTCATGACGTAGCGCGACTTGATGCCGGACGCCTTCTCGATGAACTCGGTGCTCGAGAGCTCAAGCGCTTCAACGCGGCCCGCTGCGATCGCCTCGGCGTTCTCGCGATTAAAGCGTTCGGCGTAGGCGTTGTACGAGGCGACGAGTTCTTCGTTCGAGATCGAGAAGGGGGGCGTGAAAAGCCCCGTGGCGGAGATGGCGGCGGCGATCACGTGTCTATCCTTGTTCGGCCCAGCCTCGGCCCAATCTTGTTCGGCCCAATCCTGGTCGCCTTAGCGTCGGCCGCAGCTCAAGATGCTGGCGGCGCGTCTGCATGGCGCTTCGCCATTAGCGGCCGACGCCGCAAGACCGCAAGCCCGCACGTGCGCGGACGTCAATTCTTGCGCGGCGGTTTGGTGGAGGGACGATAGGCGCGCGCCGTCAGAATCTGCTCGCGCACCTCGCGCATGCAGGTCTCGTCGTAGGTGGGATTGTCCGGCGGCGAGTCCTCGTCGACGCACGCCGCGCGCACGGCCGCTTCCAGTTCGCGCGATTGCGACGACTGGCAGCTCAACACGCCGGCGCATGCCGTCATCGCCGCAAGGGAAATCAACACAGTTCTCATCATCGGCGCATGTCTCCCCGAGGCTCCCGGCCTCTCTTAGCCAAGCACGGCGTGCGCGGCCAGCCGCGGCGCTGATGGCGCGCTAGGCCGGCAACGGCAAGATCAACCAATCGGGCGGCGCAAGTTGGGCAGGGAAGCCCTCGATTGTGAGCGCCTCTGGCGCCGCCAGCGCGCGATCGAGGCGCAAAAGCGCAAGAGCCGTTCCGGAACCCGCGGCGCGCACATCGCCGATCTCCACGCCGGCGGCCAGGACGGGCGCGCCCTTCGCGGGGGGATCGGCGACGCGCAGCCGGCAAAATTTGCGGCGGGTGGTGGCGCGGCGCTTCATCCGGGAGACGTTCTCCTGTCCGATGAAGCAGCCCTTGTCGAACGCGACGCCGTGGAGCTCCTCGAACAGCGCCTCCAGGGCGAAAACCTCGTCGGGTTCGGCGTCCTCCGCGAGGTCCGGAACGCCAAGCGCCAGGCAGTGGGAGCGGTAGGGCGCGGCGTCTCCGGCGGGCGCGGCCGGCCCGATCCGACGCCAGCCGAGCGCGGGGAGGCGCGGGTCGGGCGCCGCGCCAGGCGCACCAGGCGCCGCGAGGTCCGCATAGACCGCGCACCGGTCGGAGATGTCAGCGATCTCAACCTGGGCGCGTAGCTTATACATGGACAGGCGCCGCACGAGATCGGCGGCGCGGGCGCGGGGGACGTCGAGCAAGACCCCGTCGCCTTCGCGCCAGACGAGAAAATCGCAAGTCACTTTCCCCTGCGGGGAGAGCAGGCCGGCATATGTGACGGGGGACTGATCGAGCCGGGCGAGTTCTTGGGTGACGAGGGTGTTGAGGAACGGGCGGGCGTCCGGGCCGGCTGCCCGGATGACGGCGCGATCGAGAACCAGGGCGGCGAACATGCCGCCAGAGATAAGGCCTGCACGGCGCCGCCGCCAAATCCCGCGGGCGCCAAGTCTTGGCAAGCGTGGAGGGCGCCCCTAAAGCGCAGGCCCGCGCATGCCGCACATCCTGTTCATCTCCTCCACCCGCATCGGCGACGCCGTGCTCTCCTCGGGCGCGCTTGAGTATGCGCGTGCGCTGGCGCCGGGCGCGGAGGTGACGATCGCGTGCGGGCCCCTGCCGGCCCCGCTCTTCCGCGGCGAGCCGGATCTCAAGGCGCTGCATACGTTCGTGAACCGGGGCGGCCTCGCGCACTGGTTCACCCTGCGCAATCAGCTCAAGGGCGAGCGCTATGACATCGCCATCGACCTGCGCGGCTCGCTATTGACGTACATGCTCGCGGCCAGGCGGCGGTTCGTGTTCCGCAAGAGCGCGCTGGTGCGCCACAAAGTTGAAGAGGCGACCGCGCTGATGCGCGCGCGGCATGTTCTGCATCCGCGGCTGCGGATCGATGAGCAGGCGCGGCGCGATGCGCGCGCCGCCGCGCCGGACGGGCCGATCCTGGTGCTGGGCCCCGGCGCAAGCATCGTCGCCAAGCGGTGGCGCGCGGATCGCTTTGCGGCGGTCGCGCGGCGGCTGACCGGGCCCGGCGCGCCGCTCGCGGGCGCCGCGATCAGCGTCCTCGGCGGCCCGGAGGACGCAGAGATCGCGGCCGAGATCTGCGCCAGCCTCGCCGCTGACGGCGTGCACGCGCAATCGATCGCCGGCGCGCTTGATCTCCTTGCGTGCGCGGCGCTCTTGGAGCGGACGACATTGTTCATCGGCAACGACAGCGGCCTGATGCATATCGCGGCCGCGGTCGGCGCGCCGACGCTGGGGCTTTTCGGGCCGACCGACGAGCGGCTCTACGGGCCCTGGGGCGACCGCGCGCGCGCGCTGCGCGGGCGGCCTTACGCTGAACTCGCCGCATTCGGCGATCCCCATGACGTGGACCGCACGATGATGGACGACTTGACGATCGATGCAGTGGAGGCGGCGGCGCAGGCGCTGCTGCGCGGAGGAGGCTTGGCGTGAGCGGCTATGATCTGGTGATCCGCGGCGGGAGCGTATTCGCGCCGGGCGGGCTTGTGGACGCCGATATCGGCGTGAAGGACGGGCGCATTGCCGCGATCGGAGCGCTCGGATCGTCCGGACACGGCGCATCGTTCGAGGCGAGGGGGCTGACGGTGCTGCCCGGCGTGATCGATACCCAGGTGCACTTCCGCGAACCGGGCCTGGTGCACAAGGAGGATCTAGAATCAGGCTCGCGCGCCGCCGCGCTCGGCGGCGTGACGGCGGTGTTCGAGATGCCTAACACGACGCCGCCGACATCGACCCCTGAGGCGCTGAACGACAAGCTCGCGCGCGCCAGCGGCCGCATGCACGTCGATTATGCGTTCTACGCCGGCGCGACGGAGGAGAACGCCGACTCCCTCGATGAACTGGAGCGCCTGCCGGGATGCGCCGGGATCAAGACGTTCATGGGCTCCTCCACCGGTTCGCTCCTGGTGAAGGACGACGCGGGCCTCAATCGCGTGCTGAAGAGCATCCGCCGGCGCGCGGCGTTTCACGCCGAAGACGAGGCGAGGCTGATCGAGCGCAAGCCGCTTGCACGCGACGGCGATTGGACGAGCCATCCCGAAGTGCGCGATGACCAGACCGCGCTGCTTGCGGTGCAGCGGCTGGTTTCGGCCGCGCGCGTCCATCGCAAGCGCGTGCACGTCCTGCACGTCTCCTCCAAGATCGAGATGGAATTCCTGGCGACCGCGAAGGACGTGGCGACGGTGGAGACGCTGCCGCAATTCCTCACCTTTGAGGCGCCGGGGATTTATGAGCGCCTGAAGGGCTTCGCACAGATGAACCCGCCGATCCGCTACGCTGCGGATCGCGCAGCGCTCTGGGATCTCGGCATCGCGCAGGGCGTGGTGGATGTTCTGGGTACGGATCATGCGCCGCACACGGCGGAGGAGAAGGCAAAGCCTTATCCCAACTCGCCATCGGGCATGCCGGGCGTGCAGACGCTTGTGCCGGTGATGCTGACGCATGTGGCGCAGGGGCGCTTGAGCCTCGCGCGGTTCGTCGATCTTACGAGCGCCGGGCCCCAGCGCGTGTTCGGGATCGCGAACAAGGGCCGCATCGCGCTCGGCTACGATGCCGATTTCACGCTCGTCGATCTCAAGGCGGCGCGCACGATCCGGACGGCCGACATGGCGTCCAAAGCGGGCTGGACCCCGTTCGACGGCTTTGCAGCGCAGGGCTGGCCGATGGCCACGATCGTGCGCGGTCAGATCGTGATGCGCGATGGCGCGTTGGCGCAAGGCGGCGCCGGCGCGCCGATCCGGTTTGTCGAGGCGCTCAGCTGACGCCGAGACCTGTGCGGTAGAGATCGCCGTCCGCTTCAACGAAGCAGCAGAAGACGACGCGCGTGACGCCGCGCGCGTAGGGGAGCTGTTCGCTCACGGTTTCGATCGCGATGTCGCGGCCGAGCGGCTTGGGCCATCCGAACGCGCCTGTGCCGAGTGCGGGAAACGCGATCTCGGCCAAGCCCGCGCGGTCGGCCGCGAGCAGGCATTCGCGGTAGCACGAGGCCAAGCGGGCGCATTTGTCGGCATGGGCGCCGGCCGCGGCGTAGACCGGCGCGACGGTGTGGATCACGAAGCGCGCCGGGAGGCGGAAGCCCGGCGTGATCAAGGCCTCCCCTTCGGCGAGGCCGCCCGCGTTCGCCAGGCGCGCGCCGAGCTGCGGGCCGGCCGCGCTGCGGATCGCGCCGTCGACGCCAGCGCCGGCGACGAGGCGGGTGTTGGCGGCGTTGACGATCGCATCGAGCGCCAGCGTCTCGATGCGCGCGACCACCACCTGAAGCCGCGCAGTCACGCCGCGCGATCCGGCGACGGAAACGCATGCGCCCGCCGTTTGAGGGACGCGAGGAACGAGCATCCAGTCATCAGGGGATGATTAATGTCGATTAACGCACGAATGTCCAAGAGCGCGATGGCGCGAACCGTATCGGGGGCGCTGGCGGCGATGATCGTCGCGACCGGCGTCATCGCGGCGGCGGGGGAAGCGTCGGCCGAACAGCGCGGCCGTCGCGGCGAAGCGACGATCCAAACCGAGCGCGGAACCTATCAGGCGCGCAGCGAAGTGCGCCGCGAACGCGGCGCGCGCACGCGCGAGCGCAGCGTCATCGGCCCCAACGGCGGCGAGACCAGCGTGCGGGACGCCCGGCGCTGGAACGCGCAGGAGGGGACGTACAACCGCGATCGCCAGCGCACATTCGCGAACGGCGACACGCGCAGCGTGGACGTCGATGCGCAGCGCACGGCGCCGGGCGAATGGACCGCGCAACGGCAAGTCACCGGACGCAACGGCGAAACCCGCATGCAGACCGGCGATTTCGCCGGCGCGCGCACGGAAAACGGGCGCGTCGTGACCGGCGACATCCAAACCCAAAATCACGGCCAGGTGGACTATCAGCGCGAAGTGACGCGTGAGAACGGCGCCCGCACCGTGACGTCCAGCGCGACGTTCGAGGACGGGACGCAGGTCTCGCGCACCGCCGCCGGCGCGTGCGACGGCGCCGGCAATTGCGTGCGCGACAGCGCCGTGACCAATCGCCAGGGCGGGACGACGACCTGGACCGAGAGCCGCACGCGCACGGAAAACGGCGCAACCTATTCCCGCGATGCGACCTTCGCCGACGGATCCACGCGCAGCGTCGACGCCGAGCGTGTGGGCAATGGCGACGGGACCGGCAGCGTCGAGCGAACAGTCACCGGCCGCAACGGTGAAACCCGCCGGCAGAGCGGAACCTATTCGGTACGCCGTCGCCGTTAGGCGTCGCCGCACCTCCACAGCCCTTGCTGACTTACGGGCCCGGCCTTGCGCCGGGCCCGCTTTTCTTGTGCGGCCGCGCTTGCGGGCGGGCGAGCGACGCGGTTGAAAGGCCCATGGCCTCAGCAATCGCGAAACTGATCGAACCCAAGCCGCGCGATCTCGGCGACGGATTCATGGTGCGTCGTATCCTGCCGACTGTGGAGCGGCGGACAGTGGGGCCGTTCGTATTCCTCGATCAGATGGGGCCCGCGAAGCTGGCGCCGGGCGAGGGGCTCGACGTGCGCCCCCATCCCCACATCGGGCTGGCGACCGTGACCTACCTCTATGAGGGCGAGATTCTGCATCGGGATTCGCTCGGTTTCACGCAGGCGATCCGCCCGGGTGAACTCAATTGGATGAGCGCGGGGCGCGGGATCGTGCATTCCGAGCGCTCACGCGACGCGGTGCGCCAGGCTGGCGGGCCCGTGTTCGGGCTGCAGGCATGGGTGGCGCTGCCGCTGGCTGAAGAAGAATCCGCGCCCAGCTTCGATCACTACGGCGCCGACAAATTGCCGAAGCTGTTTGCGGAGAACGTGCAGATCACGCTGATCGCTGGCGAGGGGTTCGGCGCCAAGTCGCCGGCGCGCACGCTCTCGCCGATGATCTACGCCGACGTTGCGATGCAGGCGGGCGGCGATCTCGCATTCGAGGAGGTCCATGAGGAACGCGCGCTCTATGTGAGCGCCGGCGCGGTGCAGGTGAACGGCGAAACCGTGCCCGCGGGGCGGCTCGCGATCCTCGACGGCGCGGTGCGGATCACGGCGGAGGATGACGCGCGCATCGCGCTCCTGGGCGGCCCCCCGCTCGATGCGCCCCGGATCGTCTGGTGGAATTTCGTATCGTCCTCGCGCGAGAAGCTGGAGGCGGCGAAGACGCGCTGGAAGGCGGGCGGTTTTGAGCGCGTGCCGGGCGACGACGAATTCATTCCGCTGCCGGAGAATTAGGGCATGATCGGCGCCGACGCCCTCATCAAGACGTTCGCCGCATGCGGCGTTGAGGTGTGATTCGCCAATCCCGGCACGAGCGAGATGCATCTCGTCACCGCGCTTGATCGCGAGCCGCGGATCCGCTCGGCGCTGTGTCTGTTCGAGGGCGTGGCGACGGGCGCGGCGGACGGCTATGCCCGCATTGCCAAAAGGCCGGCGATGACGCTCCTGCATCTTGGACCCGGCTATCTCAATGGCGGCGCCAACCTGCACGATGCGCGGCGCGCGTTTTCGCCGACGATCAACATCATTGGCGATCACGCGACCTATCACCGCCATCTCGACGCGCCGCTGACGAGCGATATCGAGACGCTGGTGAAGCCGCTTTCGGCGTGGACGGATGTGGTGCAGACGCCGGCCGAGGCGGGCGCAAAGGCGGCGGCGGCGTACGCGGCGAGCTTCGGGCCGCCGGGCGGCAACGCGTTTTTGATCCTGCCCGCAGACAGCGCCTGGAGCGAAGGCGGCGAGATCGGGCGCCCGGCGCCGGCGCCGGCGTTGGCGACGCCGGAAGCGGCGCTGGTGGATGAGATCGCCAAGGCGATCAAGGCGGCGAAGAAGCCGGCGGTGCTGCTGAACGGCGATGCATTGTCCGCATCCGGACTTTCACATGCGGCGCGGCTCGAAGCCGCGGGCGTGTTCGTGCTGTCCGACACGTTTTCGGTGCTGCAGCGGCGCGGGACAGGGCTCTATGCGCCGACGCGGCTGCCTTATTTTGGCGAGCAGGCGCTGGAGACGCTCACCGGCGTCGATCTTCTTGTGACGATCGGGACGAAGCATCCGGTGGCGTTCTTCGCGTATCCGGGCAAGCCGAGCGAACTGACGCCGGAGGGCGCCGCGCGGCTTTCGCTGGGCGGGGCGGAGATCAATTCGGCGGTCGCGGTGGAGATGCTGGCGGAGGCGCTCGGCGCGCCGCGCGCGCCCGCGCCCGCGGCAGCGACGACGCCGGATGCGCCGACGGGTGCGCTGACGCCGGAAGCGGCGGGGTTTGCGCTGGCGCGGTGCATGCCCGAAGGCGCGATCATCGCCGACGACAGCGTAACGGCCGGCCTCTCGATCCTCTTTCCGACGATGAACGCCGCGCCGCACGACTGGCTCTTTCACACCGGCGGCGCCATCGGGCAGGGCATGCCGATGGCGGTGGGGGCGGCGGTCGCGGCGCCCGACCGCAAGACGATCGCGCTCTGCGGCGACGGCGCGGCGATGTACACGGTGCAGGCGCTTTGGACCATGGCGCGCGAGAAGCTCGACATCACGGTCGTCATCTTCGCCAACCGCATCTACCGCATCCTGATGATCGAACTGGCGCGCACGGGCGCGGGCAATCCGGGGCCGACGGCGCAATCGATGCTGTCGCTCGGCGATCCCGCGCTCGACTGGGTGAAGATGGCGCAGGCGATGGGCGTTGACGCCGCGCGCTGCGAGACGGCGGAGGATTTCGACCGCACGCTCGCGCGCATGATGGCCCAGAAGGGCCCGACGCTGATCGAGGCGGTGGTTTAAGTTTGTTTTGGCGCGCCGGAACCGCGACGCAGACCGCATCGTCGAGGCGCGCCGATCGGCGTGACCGGGGCGCGATGGCGCGCCTCCTTTCGTACCGCAGATCCGGCGTTCCCCGGACGATCGCGGAGCGATCGAGCCGGGGTCCAGTGTCACGCACGCTCGTCGGCGACGACATCAAGCGGCGCGTTGGGCCCCGGCTCTGCGCGTGCTGCGCACGCTTGGCCGGGGAGCGCCTCTCATGAGCGAGCTGAAGCAACCGGTCGCGGCGGTGGGGATCATCTGTGTACGGAAGGATGAGGTGTTGCTCATCCGGCGGGGGAAGGCGCCGCGGGAGGGGGAGTGGAGTTTGCCCGGCGGGCGGATCGAATGGGGCGAGGGCGTCCGTGACGCGGCGCTGCGGGAACTGAAGGAGGAGACGGGCGTCGAAGCGGCGATCGTGGGGCTGATCGACGTCGTCGACGGCGTGTTCGCCAGCCGCACGCACGGGGAGATCTGGGGGCACTATGTGCTTGTCGATTTCGCAGCGCGCTGGGTAAACGGCGAACCGCGGGCGGGCGATGACGCGGCGGAAGCCCGGTTTATCCCGATTTCGGAGATAGACTCTCTCGCGATGTGGAGCGAAACCGTAAGGGTCATCCGCGCGGCGCAAGCGATGATCGCGGCCGCCTAAGCACACGGAAACGCCCATGACCTACAAGCCCTTCGATCTCACCGGCAAAGTCGCGCTCGTCACCGGGGGCAATCGCGGCATCGGCTACGGCATGGCCGAGGCGCTCGCGCAATCGGGCGCGGCGGTGGCGATCTGGGGACGCGACGCCAAGCGCAACGACGAGGCGGTCGCGGCGCTCTCCAACGAAACCAAAGGCAAGGTGAAGGGCTACGCCGTCGATGTCGCCGACGAGACGGCGGTGAGCGCGGCGATGGCCGAGACGCTCGACGATTTCGGGCGCGTCGATTTCGCGGTGGCGAACGCCGGGATCGGCGGGGGCGCGGCCTCCTTCTCAGAATTTCCGACCGACGTTTACCGGCGCGTGCTCTCGGTCAATCTCGACGGCGTGTTCTTCACGCTGCGCGAAACCTGCAAGCACATGGTGGAGCGCGCCAAGGCGGGCGATCCGGGCGGCTCGGTGGTGGGCGTGGCGTCGCTGGCGGCGATCGAGGGTGCGGCGCGCAACGAAGCATACGCTGCCACCAAGGGCGCGGTGATCTCGATGATGAAATCGATTGCGGTGGAGCATGCGCGCTACGGCGTGCGCGCCAACGCCGTGCTGCCCGGCTGGATCGCGACGGACATGACCTCGATGGCGCAGGCGGCGCCGGCGTTCGCGGAAAAGGTGATCCCGCGCGTGCCGATGCGGCGGTGGGGCGAGCCGAAGGATTTCGGCGGCGTCGCCGTCTATCTCGCGAGCGACGCCAGCGCCTACCATTCCGGCGATCTCTTCGTGATCGACGGCGGCTACGCGATCTTTTGATCGCCCGCGCCTTTACAGCGGCGACGCTTTTTCCGATCTTGGCCCCTTCAAATCAGACGAGGAGGGCAAGATGAGACGGGCTCTTGCCGCGTGCGCGGCGTTTATCCTTGCAGCAGGCGCGGCCGACGCGCGCACATGGCGCATCGATCCGGGTCCCAATGCGCAGGCTGAGTTGCAGCAGGCGTTGATCGAAGCGCGGCCGGGCGACACGGTGCGGCTGGACGACGGGCGCTATGCGCTGACGGCGGGACTCTCTCTCGACGTCGACCGCATCACCATCCGCGGCGCCGGCCATGACCGCACGATCCTTGATTTCTCCGGCCAGATGCAGGGCGCGGAAGGATTGCTCGTGACCTCCGACCGCGTGACGCTGCGCGATTTCGCGGTGGAGAACGCCAAGGGCGACGCGATCAAGGCGCAGGGCTGCGATCAGATATCGCTCATCCGCATCCGTGCGGAATGGACGGGCGGGCCGAACCCGGAGAACGGCGCCTACGGCCTCTATCCGGTGAATTGCACCAACGTGCTGATCGATGAATCGGTGGCGCGCGGCGCGTCGGACGCCGGCATCTATGTGGGCCAGTCGAGCAACATCATCGTGCGCGATTCCATGGCGGAGCTGAACGTCGCCGGGATCGAGATCGAGAATTCGTTCAACGCCGACGTCTACGGCAACACCGCCACGCGCAACACCGGCGGCATTCTGGTGTTCGACCTGCCGGGGCTGCCGCAAGTGGGCGGGCACTCGGTGCGTGTCTACGAGAATCGCATCGTCGACAACAACACGCCGAACTTCGCGCCGGAGGGCAATATCGTGGCGGGCGTGCCCTCGGGTACGGGCGTCCTGATCATGGCCAACCGCAACGTGCACATCTTCGAGAACGAGATCGGCGACAACGGCACGGTGAATGTGATGCTGGTGGCGTATCGCGGCGAGATCCCCGATGCGCGCTACAATCCGCTGCCGCGCGACATCGTCATCCGCGACAACCAGTTCGGGCGCGTCGGCTTCGCGCCGGACGGCGATCTCGCGGCGCTGGCGCAAGCGGGCGTGGCGCTGCCGGACGTTCTCTGGGACGGCGCGGAAACCTATAGCGCCGGCGGGGCGCCGATGAACGAGCCGGTGCGGATCACGATGCAGAGCAACGAGGCGCCGGGGCGCTTCCCGACCTTCATCTCGCTCGGCGTGCCGGTGGCGGGCGCGGCGCTCACCGAGGCCCAGCCCGATCCGCGAATGCCGCCGGCGGCGGCGACGGAAGAACCCCGCCGCGTGCGGCTGCCGCAAGACTGATGCGCACGCGCGCGCTCGCAGCGCTCGTGCTCGCGGCGGGGGCCATCGTCCTCGCCGCGCTCGGGCTCGCGGGCGCGGCCGCGCAAGGCGAGCGGCCGGTGAATGCGCGCCTGCTGCTCGCGGATGCGCCCGCGCC
>WGOB01000013.1 GCA_016124255.1 Alphaproteobacteria bacterium
GCGCCGCAGCGCCAGCGCCGAGCGTTGTTCTGCAGACGGACAAAGCCGCAGCCGCGGCGGCGACGCCTGCGGCCACGCCTGCGACGCCCAGCGCGGCCGCCGCAGCGCCGAGCGCGACGCCGGGCGACGCCCAAACGAGTTCGGCGCCCATCGCGACGCCGACGGATGTGGCGCGCGTGGCTGCGGCCGCCCCGGCGACGACCGCCCCACCGGTCGCCGCGCCAGCGCAGCAGCCTCTGCGGGCGGGACGGGAGGAAGCCGCGCCGCGCGTGGAGCGCTCCGCGAAGGCGAATAGCGCATCCGCGAAGGCGACCGCCTTAGACGTCAACGCCGCACCGAATGTGCGTCCCGCACACAACGAAGCGCGCAGCGCGCCGGCGCCTTCGCCCGTACCTGCGGCGAGCGCGGAGGCGGCTACGTCTTCCTCAGCATCCGCACCAGCCCACAGTGCAGCAGCCGCCGTCCATGACGCGCAGCGGGCGCTCGAAACGGCCGGCGCCAGCGGCGGCGCGCGGGCGAGCACGCCCGCAGGCCAAGTGGCGCAGCAGATCGTGCGCCGGATCGAAGGCGGCGCGACAAAATTCGAGATGCAGCTTGATCCGCCGGAGCTCGGGCGCGTCGAGGTGAAACTCGAAATGAGCCGCGATCACCGCGTCTCGGCGCTGATCGCGGCGGAAGATCCCGCGACGCTGTCGCAGATCGCGCGTGCTGCGCGGGAAATCGAGACGATGCTGGAGGCGGCGGGGCTGCAGCTCAGCGACAGCGGCCTCACCTTCGATCTTGCTGACCGGCAGAGCGCGGATCGCGGCGAGACGGCCGCGCCCGGCGTGACGAATAGCGAAGCGGCGCCCGAGCAAACGGAACAAGCGCTCCCGGCGCGGGCGCTCGTGCTTGAACGCTGGCGCGGCGCGCGCGTCGATCTGGTGGCGTAGGAGAGCGCGGGATGGAGATACCGGCCACGACGGATGCGACGACCGCCTCGCAAACGGCGCGCAACAAGCTGTCGGAGAATTTCGACACGTTTCTCGTGCTCCTGACGGCGCAGCTGCAGAACCAGGACCCGCTGTCGCCGATGGATTCGAGCGAGTTTACGCAGCAGCTCGTTCAGTTCAGTCAGGTCGAGCAGCAGATCAGCACCAACGACAATCTTGAGACGCTGATCTCGCAGCAGAGCGCGGCGGCCGCGGCGCTGCCCCTCTCCTATCTCGGCAAGGCGGCGCTGATCGAAAGCAACCGCGCCACACTTCCGGCCGAGGGAACGGCGCGCTGGAGCTATGCGTTCGCGGAGGAACCAAGCGCGGTGACGTTGTCGGTGAAGGATTCATCGGGGCGCATCGTCTACACCGAGAGCGGCGTCGCCGCCGCCGGCGTGCACAATTTCGCCTGGGATGGATCGAAAGCCGGCGGGGGCAGTGCGGCGCCCGGCGTCTACACGCTTTCGGTCGTGGCGCTCAACGAGTCCGGCGAGGCGATAACGTCCGACGTGAATGTGATGGAGCTGGTGTCCGGCGTCGATTTCACGACGGGCGCGCCGCGCGTGGTGACGTCCAGCGGCTCACACGATCTTGAGGACATCCTGGGCATTCTTAATCCGTAGCCCCCGGCGCTAGGGATTTTCGTGCGGCCAGAAGGCCGGCGTTCCGCGCAGAAGCGCTCCAACCCGTACGAAACGCGCGCTCTCTTCTTAGACAGGGTCGCGCATATTGGAGCGAAGGCAATGTCGATCTATACCGCCCTGCGCGCGGGCGTTTCCGGCCTTTCGGCCAATTCCAGCGCGCTTGCGACGATCTCGGACAATATCGCGAACGTGAACACCGTCGGCTACAAGCGCACGACGGTGGATTTCAGCGCGCTCGTCAACGCGCAGAATGCGGACACAACCTACAATGCAGGCGGCGTCCTGCCGACGACACGGACGCAGGTCAGTTTGCAAGGGTCGCTCGAGCAATCGCGTTCACCCACCGATTTCGCAGTGTCGGGCGAAGGCTTCTTCATCGTCTCGGAAAACACATCGCAGCTGAGCGACGGATCGGGCGTGCTGTTCACGCGAGCGGGTTCGTTCACGATCGACGCGCGCGGCTACATGAAGAACGCGCAGGGCCTCTACCTGCAAGGCTGGCCGGTGAATTCGGACGGCAGCGTGGTGACGAGCCCGACGTCGCTCTCCGCGATCGAGCCGGTGAACATCGCCGGCGTCGGGGGGCTGGCGGAGCCGACTTCGAGCGTCGGGATCAACGCCAACCTGCGATCGAGCCAGGACGTCTACGATCCGCTCACGCAGGGCGCGTACGTCACGGGCTCGCTGGCCACGGGGCAGATCACGCCGCACTTCGAAAGCTCGCTTGAAGTGTTCGACTCGCTCGGCGCGGCGCGCACGATCGCGTTCGGCTTCCTGAAGACGGGACCCAATACTTGGGTGGTGGAGACCTACGCCCGCCCCGCGGCGAACGCGCCGGCCAATGCCGGGGGACGCCTCGCTGAAGGCACGGTCACGTTCAACAGCGATGGGACCGTGGCCGGCGTCGCCGGCACGATATCGGGCGCATTTACCGTCGCCTGGGCGACGTCGACAGGCGCCGCGAGCCAGGACCTCACACTCGACCTTACTACCGGCCTGACGCAGTTCGCGAACAATTACGGGATCACGAGCGTCACCGCGAATGGGGTGCCGCCCGGCGATCTCGTCGGCCTTATCCTGGAGGGCGACGGCTTCCTGACCGCGCAATTCTCCAATGGCCGCTCCCGGGCGCTCTACCAGATTCCGCTGGCGACATTCCTCAATCCCGACGGCCTCAAGCCGATGGCCGGGAATGCGTTCCGCACCACGCTGGAGAGCGGCCTGTTTAACATCAACTCCGCCAACGCCGGCGGCGCGGGCCGGATTCAATCCGGCGCGCTGGAGGCTTCCAACGTCGATCTTGCGGCCGAGTTCACGAGCCTGATCACGACACAGCGCGCGTATTCAGCGTCATCGCGGATCATCACCACGGCGGACGAGATGTTGGAGGAGCTGCTGCGGATCAAGCGCTAACGCGGCGTTAGTTTGAGGTAAGAAACAATGAAGCGCGTGTTGAGAAACGATTACGCACTTCCTTTTCCGCCTCAGGTAAATGCGCGTTAGGTCGAGCTCTTAGCGCAATCTTCAGGGCTGTCGCGTAGAACAGATGCGATAACCGAGGAGAAAAAGGCGCTATGCAAAAGCAACGCCGATACGAAGGTATGGTGATGGGGCCGGATGGAAATCCGCTGACCCTCGATGATCTGCCGCCGCCGAACACGACCCGCTGGGTCATTCGGCGTAAAGCCGAGGTCGTGGCCGCTGTCCGCGGCGGCCTGCTCACGCTTGAGCAGGCGTGCGAACGCTACAACCTCACGACTGAAGAATTCGACAGCTGGCGCGCTGCGATCGAAAAGCATGGCCTCCCCGGCCTGCGGACCACGCGCATCCAGCATTACCGCGCCGCGCCGGCGTAAGCGCAGGGCCGCGATCGCGCGGCGCTTAACGCTTTCGACACCGACGCCCGGAAATTTCTGCCCAGTGGTCCGCGCCGCCCCTCCTGGCGGCGCAATCGTCTTTGACGAACTTCCGGGGCGGGCGTCGCGTGAACGGAATAACGAGTTTCTTCGGTCGGCTCGGCCCGACGCGCGTGTTCGCCATCCTGGGCGTGACGGCGCTGATCGGGGCCGGGCTGTTCGCACTGATGTTCCGGCTGGGCGGCGAGGAGAAGGCGCTGCTGTTCTCCGACGTGTCCATCCGCGAAGCCGGCGAGATCACGCAGCGGCTGGACCAGGCCGGCGTCGAGTATGACCTCTCGCCGGACGGCGGCGCCATCTTCGTCCCACGCTCCCGCGTGCTCGACGCGCGGATGATGCTCTCGGCGGACGGGCTGCCCTCGCGCGGCTCGGTCGGGTACGAGATTTTCGACAAGCCCGAGGCGCTTGGGCAGACATCGTTCCAGCAAAACATCAACCGGCTGCGTGCGCTGGAGGGCGAGCTGGCGCGCACGATCGCTTCGCTTGACGGCGTGGAGAGCGCGCGGGTGCACCTGGTGCTGCCCGAACGGCAATTGTTCGAACGCGACCGGCAGGAGCCGTCCGCCTCCATCGTCATCCAGTTGCGCCGCGACGATCTCACCAGCGGCCAGGTGCGCGCGATCCGCAATCTCGTCGCCAGCGCTGTGCCGGGGCTGCAGGCCAATCGCGTGACGATCCTCGATGAGCGCGGCGATCTCCTCGCGGCCGCCGCGAGCGAGGACGGCGCCTCCGGGGTCGCGGCGGACGGCGTCGATGCACGCCAAGCGGCCGCCGAGCAGCGCATCCGCGCCACCGTGCTCGACATTGTGGAGGGCGTTGTGGGGCCCGGCCGGGCCCGGGTGCAGGTGACCGCGGAGATGGACTTCAACCGCGTGACCGAGACGGCCGAGCGGTTCGATCCGGAGGGCCGTGTGGTGCGCTCCACCTCGACCACGGAATCCACCACCTCAAACGCCGAGGGAGGGGCCCAGGCCGCGAGCGCGAGCGCCAACATTCCCGACGGGGCCGGCGGCGCGGGCGGCGCAGGCGGACAAGCACAGTCCGAGAGCGCGCAAGAGACGGTGAACTACGAGATCTCGCGCACGACGCGCACATCCGTCAGCGAGGGCGGGGAAATCAAGCGTCTATCGGTGGCGGTGGCCGTCGATGGCACGACCGCGCCGGCCGGCGAAAACGGCGAACCCGGCGCCTATACGCCGCGTACGGAGGAAGAGCTGCAGCGCATCACGGCGCTGGTGCGCGCGGGCGTGGGCTTTAATCAAGAGCGCGGCGACACCGTAGAGGTGGTGAACCTGCCGTTCGCGGGACGTGCGGGCGCCCCAGCGGGCGAAGCAGAAGCTGGCGGCCTCTTCGACCTGTCCGCGCTGAGCCCGATGCGGCTCGCGGAAGTCGGCGCGATGCTCATTGCGGCGCTTGCGCTTATCTTCTTCGTATTGCGGCCGCTGATCGCGGGTCTGGTGCGCGGCAATCGTGCAGCGGGGCCGGATCTGGGAGCGGCGGCCCTGACCGGACCAGACGGCGCGTCAGCGCCAGCGCTTCTCGGACCCGGCGGCGCGCCCGGAACGCCGGGTGGCGACACCGCGGCGGATATGGCGCGCATCGAAGGGGCGATGCGCGCGTCGACCACGCGGCGCGTCGCCGAAGTCGTTGAACAGCATCCCGAAGAATCCGCCCAGCTCATCCGCACGTGGCTGAGCAACGCGAACTGATTTGATGGCCGCCCCCCTCCCCGCCCCCAGGCCGCCCGACGGCGACGACAAGAAGGACATGGTGCGCCTCAGCGGCCCGGAGAAGGCGGCGGTGCTCATGTTGGCGCTCGGCGACGAGGCGCCGAAAGTATTTGCGCTGCTGCATGAGGAAGAGATCCGCGATCTCTCCACCGCAATGTCCTCGCTTGGGCTCGTACAAGCAGCGACTGTGGAGGCGCTGGCGGTCGAGTTCCTCAATCGGATCGGCGGCTCCGGCGCGATCATGGGCTCCTACGAGCATACGCAACGGATGCTTGCGTCGTTCATGGAGGCGGACAAAGTCACCTCGATCATGGAGGAAATACGCGGCCCGGCGGGACGCAATATCTGGGACAAGATCGCCAATGTGAACGAAGAGGTTTTGGCCTCCTATCTCCGCAACGAATACCCGCAAACCGTCGCAGTGGTGCTTTCGCGCGTCCGCCCGGAGCACGCCGCAAAAGTATTGTCGAAGTTGCCCGAGGAGTTCGCCGCGGAATGCATCGTCCGGATGCTGAACATGGAGCCTGTACAGCGCGAGATCGTGGAAAAGATCGAGACCACGCTGCGCACTGAGTTCATGTCCAACCTCGCGCGGACCACGCGGCGCGATCCGCACGAGTTGATGGCGGACATCTTCAACAGCTTCGACCGGCAGACTGAATCACGCTTCCTCAGCGCGCTGGAAACGCGCGCCCATGAGAGCGCCGACCGGATTAGGTCGCTGATGTTCGTGTTCGAGGATTTGCGCAAACTCGACGCCAGCGGCGTCCAGACGCTGATGCGCGGCGTAGACAAGAGCGATCTCGGCCTGGCGCTCAAGGGCGCAAGCGACGAAATGCGCAACCTCTTCCTCTCCAACATGAGCGAGCGCGGCTCGAAGATCCTGAAGGAGGAGATGGCGGCGATGGGCCCCGTGCGCCTGCGCGACGTGGACGCGGCGCAATCGCGGATGGTCGCGGTCGCCAAGGAGCTTTCCGCCCGCGGCGAGATCGTGCTGTCTGACGGCAAATCTGACGACGAGTTGATCTATTGACCCGGGACGTCCGCAAATACGCCTTCGACACCGAGTTTGCGCCGGACGGCACCGTGCTGCGCGAGTTGAATTCCGGCGTCCGTGCGCGGCTGACGATGGAGGAAGTGGAGGCCGAACGCGCCGCCGCATTCAAGTCGGGGCAAGAGGATGCGTTCGCCGCCGCCGAACGCGCGCACGCTGAGGCCGCGCAATCGGTCCTGCAGGCGGCGCGCGCGTTGTTGTCGCGGCTTGACGAAGAGACGCAAATCTTGCGCCGCGAGGCGGCGGAGGCCGCGCTGGCGGCGGCGCGCGCGATCGCCGGGGCCGCGCTCGACGCGTTCGGCGAGGCGCGCGCGGCCGCCGCAGCGAGCGCGGCGATGGAGATGCTGCCGATGCAGCCGCGCTTCGTCGTGCGGGTCGCCCCGCCCCTCGTCGAGGGGGTCAAGGCGCGGCTGGAAACGGCGGCGAAGGATCACGCGTTCGCCGGCGCCGTGCTTGTGCGCGGCCAAGAGGGACTGTCTGCGGGCGACGCGGCGATCGACTGGTCCCAGGGCGCCGTCATTATCGATCGCACCGATATCGAAGCGCGCGTGCGCGCACTGGTCGAAGCGGCGCTCGAGGCGCCTCCCAACACCGAACTGGAGACACCATGAGCGAGGAAGGCCGCGAGTTGGCGCTCAACGAATTCAACGGCGATGACAACGCCGTTGCGATCGAAGAAGGCGACGACAGCAAATCCGCCGCCGATCTCGTCGCCGTCTACGACGTGCCGGTGCAGATCCAGGCGGTGCTGGGAAAGATGCAGATGGATGTTGCGGCCCTGCTGAAGCTTGGTCGCGGCTCCGTCATCGAACTCGACCGCAAGGTCGGCGAAGCGATCGACATCTTCGTGAACAACCGGCTCGTGGCGCGCGGCGAAGTGGTCGTCGTCGACGAGCGGTTGGGCGTGACGATGACGGAAATCATCAAGGACAGCGACGCCGCCTGAAGGCGATCCGCGGGAGAGAAGCATGCGCTTATTGATCGTCGGCCCGCTTGGGGGACAGATCTCGGCAGCCACCAAGATCGCCATGCAATGCGGCGCGCGCGTCGCACATGTGGATACGATCGAACAGGCGACTGCGGCGCTGCGCGCCGGCAAAGGCGCCGATCTGCTCATGGTCGACGCCAAGCTCGATATCCGGGCGCTGATCACGGCGAACGAGGCTGAACACATCGTGGCGCCGATCGTGGCCGCGGGCGTCGGGATCGACCCGGCGCTGGCGGCGCGCGCGATCCGCGACGGCGCCAAGGAATACATATCCCTCCCCCCAGAACCGGAGCTGATCGCTGCGGTGCTCGCCGCGATCGCCAATGACGACCGGCCAATGATTGCGCAGGACGCGGCGATGAAGGAGATCATCGCGCTTGCCGACCAGGTCGCGGGTTCGGATGCGTCGCTGCTGATCACCGGCGAAAGCGGCGTCGGCAAGGAAGTGGTGGCGCGCTACGTTCACCGCAAGTCGAAGCGCGCGGCGGCGCCGTTCATCGCGGTCAATTGCGCCGCGATCCCGGAAAACCTGCTGGAGAGCGAGCTCTTCGGGCACGAGAAAGGCGCGTTCACCGGCGCAGTCGCGCGGCGCATCGGCAAGTTCGAGGAAGCCGACGGCGGAACGCTGCTGCTGGATGAAATTTCGGAGATGGATCTCAGGCTGCAGGCCAAGCTCCTGCGTGCGATCCAAGAGCGCGTGATCGACCGCGTCGGCGGCAAGGAGCCGGTGAAGGTGAACATCCGCATCCTCGCCACATCCAATCGCGACCTGGCGCAGGCGGTGCGCGAGGGCGAGTTCCGCGAGGACCTGCTCTATCGGCTCAATGTCGTGACGCTGCGCATCCCGCCGCTGCGCGAGCGCAAGGACGATCTCATCGCGCTCGCCGATTTCTTCATCGACAAGTATGCGCGCGCCAATGAACGTCCGGCGCGGCGGCTATCGGATGCAGCGCGGGCAATGATGCTCACGCATCAATGGCGCGGCAACGTGCGCGAACTCGAGAACGCGATGCACCGCGCCGTGCTGCTGAGCAGCGAGGCCGAGATCGGCCCCGAAGCCGTGCGTGCGCCGGACGGCGGGCGCGTGGGCGCGCGGGGCGATGCGGTCTCGCGCGCCGCGGAAGCCGCGCAGGAGGCGGCGCGGACCCTCGTGGGGCGGACGGTGGCGGAGGTGGAGCAGGATCTGATCCTGGAGACGCTGACGCATTGCCTCGGCAACCGCACCCATGCCGCCAACATCCTCGGCATCTCGATCCGCACCCTGCGCAACAAGCTGAAGCTCTACACCGACAGCGGCGTGGACGTCCCGCCGCCGACGACGGGGCAAGCGGCGTGAGCGCGCGCTTGACGCGCACCTTCGGATCACAACTCCCCCTGCAAGGGGGAGTGAGATGGGGTCGGAGGAGTCCGGCGATCGTGACGTCGTTCGCCCCCCCTCCCAACTTCGCCCTTGAAGGGGGAGGAACAAGGAACCACGCATCATGGTAGACGTTGCGAACTCGGCGCCGCGCGCAGGTGGATTCAATCTCGGCGTCCTGCGCGCGGGCGTGATGCGCGGCGACGTGGCGCTGGCGGCGGGGGTGCTCGGCATCCTGGCGATCATGCTGGCGCCGATGCCGCCGTTCCTGCTGGACTTCCTGCTGGCGCTCTCGATCGTCAGTTCGATCCTGGTGCTGATGACGGCGCTGATGATCAAGCGGCCGCTCGAACTCACGTCGTTTCCGGCGGTCTTGCTGCTGACCACGCTCTTCCGGCTGGCGCTCAATATCGCCTCGACGCGGCTCATCCTGTCGAACGGGCAGAACGGCACCGACGCCGCCGGCGAAGTGATCCACGCCTTCAGCGAATTCGTGATGGGCGGGAATTTCGTCATCGGCGTGATCGTGTTTGCGATCCTGGTGATTGTGAACTTCGTCGTGATCACGCGTGGTTCGACGCGGATCGCGGAAGTTGCCGCGCGTTTCACCTTGGACGCCATGCCCGGCAAACAGATGGCGATCGACGCCGATCTCTCCGCCGGAATCATCAATGAGGGCGAGGCGCGCTCGCGGCGGAAGGCGCTAGAGGACGAGAGCTCGTTCTTCGGCGCGATGGACGGCGCGTCCAAGTTCGTGCGCGGCGATGCGATCGCCGGGCTGCTTATCGTTGCGATCAACATCATCGGCGGGATCATCATCGGCGTCGTCTCGCACGGCATGGAGCTCGGCGAAGCGGCGGCGTCCTATACGCAGCTGACGGTCGGCGATGGTCTCGTCACGCAGATCCCAGCGCTGATCATCTCGGTGGCCGCGGGCCTGCTGGTCTCGAAGGCCGGGCTCGACGGCGCGGCGGACCAGGCGCTGGCCAAGCAGCTCACCGGCTATCCGCAGGCGCTCGGGATCGTGGCGGCATGCGCGTTCTTCGCCGGGCTGCTGCCCGGCATGCCGCTTATCCCGTTCTGGGCGCTTGCGGCCGGCAGCGGCGTGCTGGCATGGCGGCTGCAAACGATGCGTGCGGCGGCGAAGGCGCAAGAGGAGGCCGCGCCGGTCAATCCCGCGCCGGTCGAAGAGACGCCGCAAGCGGCGCTCGCGATGGACGACGTGCGCATCGAACTCGGGTTCGGATTGCTGCCGCTGATCAACGACGTGCAGGGCCGGCGCCTCACCGACCAGATCAAGGCGCTGCGCAAATCGCTGGCGCAGGACATGGGCTTTGTGATGCCCAGCGTACGCATCCTCGACAATGTGCAGCTTCAGCAAAACGCCTACTCGCTGCGAGTCCGCGAGATGGAGGCCGGCGCGGGCAAGTTGAAGCTCGGCGCGCTCTTGGCGATGGACCCCTCCGGCGGCGGCGTCGCCATCCCCGGCGAGGCGGTGAAGGAGCCGGCCTTTGGGCTCGACGCGGTCTGGATCGACGAACGCGCGCGCGAGGAGGCGAATTTCCGAGGCTACACCGTCGTCGATCCCGCGACCGTGCTGGCGACGCACCTCACCGAGGTGATCAAAGAGAACATGCCCGAGCTGCTCACCTTCTCGGAGGTGAAGAAGCTGATCAAGGACCTGCCGAAGGAGACGCAGACGCTGCTCGACGACGTCGCGCCGGCGCACATCTCGTGGTCGGGCGTCCAACGGGTGCTGCAGAACCTGCTGTCGGAGCGCATCTCGATCCGCGACCTGCAATCGATTGTGGAGGCGATCTCGGAGGCGGCGCCCTCGATGCATGACCTGATGGCGATCACTGAGCATGTCCGGGCGCGGCTGGCGCGGCAGATCTGCCACCAGTTCAAGAATGGCGACGGCTCGCTGCCGATCCTCACGCTCTCGCCGGCGTGGGAGCAAACCTTCGCCGATGCGCTGATCGGAGAGCGCAGCGAGCGGCGCCTCGCGCTCGCGCCGTCGAAGCTGCACGATTTCGTTTCCGATGTACGCGCGGGATATGAGCGCGCGGCGCAAGGCGGTGAGTCTCCCGTGCTGCTCACCTCCCCGCTCATCCGCCCGTATGTGCGTTCGCTCATCGAACGGTTCAGACCGCTGACCGCGGTGATGAGCCAGGCGGAGGTGCACCCGAAGGTGAAGCTGAAGGCGATGGGCGTGGTGTAATGGCTTGGGCCGCAGGGGCGGCGCCCAAAGTGATAACGAATTTCTAACGCCGACGTCTGATGCTCGGTGTTCGAGTCGCGATCCATGTCCGCCGTCCCCTTGCCTCAGCCGCGCGTCCGGCCCGCACCGATCTTCGCGATCGCGTCGGGAAAGGGCGGCGTGGGCAAGACCTGGCTGTCGGTGACGCTTGCGTGCGTGTGGGCCCGCGCCCATCGCCGCACGCTGCTCGCCGATTGCGATCTCGGCCTCGCCAATATCGACATTCAGCTCGGCATGCGGCCGTCTTCGGACATCCACTCGGTGGTGCGCGGATGGATCGATCTGGATGCGGCAATGACGCCGTTTCTCGGCGGCGCCGGCGCGGGCGGATTCGATTTGATCGCCGGGCACTCGGGTTCAGGCGCGCTGGCGGCGATCAAACTCGACGAGACGGCCAAGGTCGCCGACGGCGTGCGCCTGCTGAAGCCGCGCTACGACCGGATCATCCTTGATCTCTCCGCCGGGATCGACGCGCACGTGCAGCGGCTGGCGAAAGCGGCGGATGCGTTGGTGCTGGTCGTCACCGAGGAGCCGACCTCGCTCACGGACGCGTATGCGCTGGCGAAATTGCTGCGACTTTCAGGCGCGGCGTTCGAGATATACGTCGTCGTCAACATGGCGGAGAACCGCGCGCGCGGGCGCAAGACGTTCGAGCAATTCGCCGGCGCCTGCCAGGCGCATCTCGGCTTTCGCCCGAAACTCGGCGGAGTGATCGGACGCGACCCGCGCGTGGCGGACGCGATCCGCGCGCAATCGCCGCTGCACCTGCGCCACCCGCAGAGCCAGGCGTTTGAAGATGTCCTGCGCGTCGCGGAAGCGCTGAACCAGGAATAGCGCTAGGCGTCGGCCCAGCGGCGCATCAGGTTGTGGTAGAGGCCAGTCAAGCTGACGACCTTGGGATCGGCTTGGCCGCGCTCCGCGGCGAGCGCCTGGATGGTCTGATCGAGATCGAACAGAAGAGCGCGTTCGCCGTCGTCGCGGACCATGCTCTGCAGCCAGAAGAAGGACGCGGTGCGCACGCCGCGCTTGATCGGATTGACGCGGTGAAGGCTCGACGCGGGATAGAGCACCAGATCGCCTGCCGCGAGCTTCACCTCCTGCGCGCCGAACGCAGTCTCGATCGCCAGTTCGCCGCCGTCATAATCTTCGGGCTCGGAAAGAAAGAGCGTGGCGGAGAGATCGGTGCGCACGCGCACAGGGTGGCCGGGCACGGCGCGTATGGCGTTGTCGACATGGACGCCGAAGCCGTCGCCTTCGCCGTAGCGGTTGAACAGCGGCGGGAAAATCTTCAGCGGCAGAGCGGCGGAGAGAAACAGCGTGCTGCCGGCGAGCGCATCGAGCACCGCCTCTCCCGCCGCCCTGGCGACGGGAGAACCCTCCGGCAATTGCGCATTCTTCTTGGCCACCGCCGATTGCGCGCCGGCGGTGACGCGGCCGTCGACCCAGGACGCCGTATCGATCCGCTTGCGGATATCCGCAACCGCTGCTTTCGACAGCACCTCTGGGATGCAGATGAGCACGCGCGCCCTTCTAGAAATCGATATCGAGCGTCACCATCGCGGAGCGACCGGGCGCAATATAGGTGAAGGGGGTCGCGCTGCGATAGATGGCGTCGTAGTACACTTCGTCCGTGACGTTCAGCACGTTTACCGAAAGCTCGACGGAGTCGGAAATCTGCACGCCGCCGAACAGATCGAAGCGCCAGAAGTCCGGTACGCGCGTGGTTCCCGCTGCAACGCCGCCGCCGAACTTCTCGCTGTTGTAGACGGCCGTGCCGCCAGCATGAACGCGCTCAGTGAGCTGGTGGCGGGAGGTAAGGCTGAAACTCGTCTCGGCGACATTCGGGAATTGCGCGCTGATCTGAGCGAGCACGTCGCTCTCGGTGATTTCCGTGTCGAGGATGGTGAGCCCGCCGAACATGCTCCAGGCGGGCGTCAATTCGCCTGCGACGGTGAATTCCAAGCCGACGACTTCCTGATCCTGTTCGCCGATCGTGGCGGTCGCGCCCCCGCCGACCTGGATTGGCACGCCCTCGCGCGCGATCTGGAAGATCGCGGCGGTCGCGTCGAAATGGCCGAACAGCGTAGCCTTCGCGCCGAGTTCGATTGACGTGTTGCGCACGGGATCGAGCGCGGCGACACGTGGGTCGCAGCCGCCATAATCGATCGAGAACGCGTCCAGCTGTTCGCATGGCGGATTGGAGGACGACCCGTAGCTGACATAGAGCGACGCCGTCTCGATTGGCTTGTACACGAGACCGCCGTGCCAATTTACATAATCGGAGTCCGAACTGCGTTCCGGCGTGAGCCCGGTCGTATCGGCGGAATAGGCATCCGCGCGCACGCCGACAAATGCGCGCCATTGCGGCGAGAATTCGATCGTATCGAGCGCGAAGAGCGCAGCAGTCTCCACGGTGATGGTGGGGCGACCTGTGATCCCGGTGCCGCTCGGCCACGGAATAGTGTTGTCGGGGTCGTCGAGATCGAGCGTCGGGTTCGAGGTCGCGCCCGTGCATGGCAGTACCGCGCACTCGGTGAACGCGCGCTGGCGATTGAGGATTTCTTCGCGGGCGAGTTCGTAGCCGGCGACAAGCGTGTGGCGCATCGGTCCGGAGTCAAACTCGACGGTCAAATGGCTCTGGTTGGTCCAGTACTCGGTGACCGCGTCACGACGCTTGGCGTTGGCGCGCACGGTGCGGGCGATTGGGTCCGGCTGCTCGGGCGCGGAGGCGGTGTAGGCGTTCAGGCTCTGACCGTAGCGCAGGATCGAATGGAAAACCGCGGCGTCGTTCAGACGCCAATCGAGGGTTCCGGAGTAGATGTCGGAGAAGGTCTCACCGAAGTCGCGCGAGAGGATCCCGTAGAAATTGTTGCGGTCTACGTCGAACGGCTCGTTGTTCGCGACGTCATAGGGAACGCCCCAATCGGGCAGATAATCGGTGGAGAGGTGGTAGTAGTCGAAGCCCAGGCGCAGCGCGTCCGACGGCTGATAGGCCGCAGCGAGCGTCCAGCCCCAGCGATCGTTGAAGACGTGATCGCGGCCGGCGACATTGGACTCATGCACCATGGCGTTGAGGCGCACGGCAAAATCATCCGTAAGCTGACGATTGACGTCGATCGCGACACGGCGCGTATCGTCGGTTCCGAGAACGAGATCGACGTCGCCCCAGTTCCCCTCGCCCGGCTGCTTGGAGATGAGGCTGATCTGGCCGCCGGTGACGCCGCGGCCGCCGAAGGTGGAGCTCGGCCCGCGCAGGATCTCGATCTGCTGCACGGCGAAGACCTCGCGCGAGCCGACGCCTGGATCACGCACGCCGTCTATGAACACGTCGTTGCGCGCGTCGAACCCGCGAATGAATATCCGGTCGCCGAACGCGTTGCCGCCTTCGCCGGTGCCGAGCGTGACGCCGGGCTGGGTGCGAAAGAGATCGCGGAAGGTGGCTGCGCCCAGATCCTCGATCACCTCCTCAGGCAGGACGGTGACCGCCTTCGGCGTATCGATGAGTTCCTCGGTCAGGAGCCCGCTCGCGGAGCGGACGACGCGGTAGGGCGCATCCGGATCGGCGTACGGGTTCCGATCGGGTCTGTCCGCGGTGACGATGATCGGCTCGCTCTCTGGCGCGTCCTGCGCCGCAGCAGGGGCGCCCAGGCCGGCGATCAGCGCCGCGCCGATGACGATATCCCCGCGCAAGGACCGCGGCTGCTTAATCTGCACCATCGTGAACGCACTCCCCGCAACGGCCCGTACAGCCGGTGATCGCGGTACCGCTCATGCGAACGATTTGCAATAACAATTATGTCGCGGCCGCAGCGCTCGCGTGGACGGCGCCAGGCATGGCTGGCGGCCGGCTGGCGCTGTAGCGTCCGCGAATGGCCCGCCGCCGCCTTCGCGATTTTCTGCCCAAGGGGCTCTACTGGCGCACGCTGCTGATCATCGTGGCGCCGGCGGCGCTGCTGCAGCTGATCATCACCATCGTCTTCCTCGACGATCACTGGCAGGCGACGTCGAAGCGGATGAGCCAGGCGGTGGCGTCGGACGTGGCGCTGCTGATCCAGCTCTATGAACAAAGCCCGACGCCCCAACGCTTCGCAGAGCTCCAGCGGTACGCGTGGCAGCCGCTGCGGCTGGAGATCGAACGCCTGCCCGGCGCAGGCCTTGAAGAGGCGCGCTGCCGTGCTTCGGGCTCGGTGCTCGACCGCTACCTCACCCGCGCGCTCAAGGAAGAACTCGCGCGGGAGGTCTGGTATGATTCAACTTGCCCCGGGAACCAGGTGAAGATCCGCGTGCCCACACAGGACGGCGTGTGGCGCGTGCGCGCATACCGAGACAGGGTTCAGGCGCGATCGGGCCCGCTCTTCACGATGTGGGTGTCCGGCGCAACGGTGTTCTTGTGCATCGTCTCGATCATCTTCATCCGCAACCAGGTGCGGCCGATCGAGATGCTGTCTGCGGCGATGGCGAAGTTCGGGCGCGGCGACGAGGAGAGCGGGCTCTACAAAGCGCGCGGGGCGCGCGAAGTGCGCGCGGCGACGATCGCGTTCTTCGACATGCGCGCGCGAATCCGGCGCCACATCGAGCAGCGCACGCAATTGCTGGCCGGCGTCAGCCACGATCTGCGCACGCCGCTGACGCGGCTCAAGCTACAGTTTGCGATGATGCAGGCGACGCCGGAGATCGAGGAAGCCAAGCGCGACGTCGCCGACATGGAAGAGACGATCTCGGAATATCTCGCCTTCTCCAAGGGCCAGTGGGCGGAGGATATGGCCGAGGCGGACATCGCCGCCATCGCCGAGGATGTCGCGCTCGCAGCGCGGCGCGGCGGCGCCGACATCGAATTCATCGGCGAAGGACCGATGCTCGCGCTGGTGCGCGCCAGTGCGCTCAAGCGCTGTATCGGCAACCTGGTCGACAACGCCGCAGCCCACGGCGAGCGCGTGCGCGTGAGCGCGCGAACCACCAGCGACGCGTTTCTCGTGGAGGTGGAAGATAACGGGCCGGGCATTCCCGACGATCTTCACGAAGACGCGTTCCGCCCGTTCTCGCGGCTTGACGAGACGCGCACGAAGAACGCGAAGGGCGTGGGCCTTGGCCTTGCGATCGCGCGCGACGTGGCGCGCGCGCACGGCGGCGACATCGTGTTGGCGAAGAGCGGCGACGGCGGTCTGAAGGCGATTCTGCGGTTGCCGCGGCGGGCCTGATTCATTCCTTCATAATTCCGGGTCTCGTTGCGCTCGCCCGGAATGAGGGCGGGCATGCGCCTTGCAGCGCGATCGCGACGCTGCGCCGCTGGGGAAGGGTTTTGCGCCCGGCGGGGCGCAGGCGTAAGGCGCCTGCGAGGAGTAGAGGCGCGGATGGGCGGGGCTGCGGACGACGCGATCTTCGGGCCGAAGCATGACCGGATGCAGACGCATGCGGTGAACGGCGCGGTTGCAACCGCGCTGGCGCAGATCGCGAAGATCCCGTTCCAGGCGGCCTCGATCCTGGTGCTGCCGCGACTGCTCTCGCCCGACGATTACGGCATTTACTACGCCGTGGTGCCGCTGATCAGCCTTTCGCTCACGCTGCACGGCGTGGGCGTGCACCAGGCGATCATCCAGAGCCCGACGTTCAATCGCGGCCAGGCGGCGGCGCTGTTCTGGATTTCCACAATCACCGGGCTGGTCGGCGGGGCGCTATTCTTCCTTTGCACGCCGCTGATCGCGTCGCTGCTCTCGGCGTTCTCGGCCGAAAGCGCTTACGAGGATCCGCGGGCGCTGGCGCTGATGGCGGCGTCTTCTTTCTTCGTGGTGTGGGCGGGCGTGATGAACATCCCGCGCGCGATCATGAACCGGCAGATGAAGTTCGGATGGCTGGCGGTCATCGACGCGGTCGGCGTGGGACTCGGGCTCGTCGCCGGCATCCTCGCCGCGCGCGCAGGGGCGCACCATTGGGCGCTCGCGCTCGATTTCGCCGTTACCTGCATGATCGGGCTGATCGGGGTATGGCTGCTTGTGGGCTGGCTGCCGACGGACAAGCCCGACTTCTCCGACGTCTGGCGCTTCTTCAAGTTCGGCGGCGGGCTGATGGCGGCGGAACTCCTGACCACCGCGTCGCGCTGGGGTGACAATGTCGTGGTGGGCGCGCGCATGAGCGCGCAGCAGCTCGGGCTCTATGGCCAGGGCAACCGGCTTGCGAACACGCCGCTCGAGCGGATTTATCTGCTGTTCGAGCGGCTCCTGTTGCCGCTGCTGTCGCGCATGCATGAAGACGCCCAGCGCTATCGGCGCGCGTATCTGCGCATCATCCGACAGCTGATGTTGTTCATGGCGCCGGGGACGGTGGCGGTCGGCGTGACGGCGCCGGTGCTGATCCCGTTCCTGCTCGGCGACGAATGGGCGGCGGCCGCGCCGGTGTTCGCGTGGCTGACGCTGGTGGCGTTGCACCAGCCGGTTTCGATGACGATGCCGTTCCTGTTCGTGTCGCAGCGGCGGGCGAGCGCGAACTTCGTGTGGAGCGTATTTTCGATCGCGACGACGCTCAGCGCGGTGGGGATTGGCGTGCAATGGGGCGCGGTGGGCGCAGCGGCGGCGTTCGCGCTCTCAGACGTTTTCCTGCGGCTCCCGTTCCTGTGGTGGATCGTGACGCGCAAGGGGCCGGTGAAGCTGGGCGACCTCTACGGGGCGGCATGGCCGTTCGCGATCGCATCGGGCGCTGTGTTCGTGGTGACGAGCGCTTTGATGCGCATCCCCTTCCCCAACGCGTTCCTTCTGCTCGCGACCTGCGCGATCGCGGCCTACGTCGTCGCGCCGCTGACGCTTGCGCTGTTCAAGGGCGGGCGCATGGCGATGAGCGACACGCTCTCGCTCTTCCGGACCGAGACGCGGCGCTTGATCTTCCGGCGCGGTGCGGAGGGGGTTTGAGGCCGCGGGCGTCTTGCCCGTCACAGCGAAAGCGGGCTGGATGCCCGCGGTCCTGTCAACTCGGGGCGGGCTCTTCGGGTTTTGGCTTTTTCTCGAAGCCGGCGAAGCGGCCGAAGGTTTCCTCGGCGCGGCGGAGGTTCTTGTCGAGCGCTGCCATGGTCTTGGCGAAGTCGCCCGCGTCATCGAGGCGCCAGGCGGCGCGGGTTTGGCCAATGATCATGGCCAGACCCTGCGCGCGGGCGGCGCCGGACATGCCGTCCGCCTCCAACCCCGCCAGGGTTAGAGCCCATCGCGCGGCGCGGACGTGGCGCTGGTGGGCTGCGCCCATCGCGACGGGGTCGCGATCGAGCCCCTTCTCCATCGCGAGAATCGCGGCGCGATGCGGCTCCATGGCTTCAAAGCGCCGCATCAGGAGATCAAACAAGCGATCGCGGACGCTCGATGCGGGATCGATCTCGCCCTCGGCCATGGCGCGATCGAACGCTTCCTCGGCGCAATCGACGGCGTCGGAAAGGCTCGCGGGGTAAAAGTCTGCGAGCGGACGATCGGCGGCTTTTGCAAGTGCGGCCAGCGTCGCCTCGCGCCACTGGCCTGCGGCGGCGAGGCCGAGCGCGGCGCGCGCCAGGGCTTCACGCAGAGCAGGATCGGTAAGCATCGCTCTAGAATCGGGCGCGGACAAAAAAGATCAAGACGGGGGCGCAGCCGCGCTCAGCTCTCGGACTCGATCTCCTTGCCGAGTTGGCGTGCGCGCTGCACGGCGGCGACCACTGCGCGGCGCAGAATCGGCGCGAGCCCGTCGCTCGCCTGGAGCACGTCGAGGGCGGCCTGAGTGGTGCCGCCGGGCGATGTGACCTGTTTGCGGAGCGTGGAGGGCGTATCGCCGGTCTCCTGCATGAGCGCGCCGGCGCCGGCCACCGTTTGTGCTGCAAGGCGCGCCGCGGTCTCGCGATCGAGCCCTTCGGATTCGGCGGCCGCCGCCAACACTTCAGCGAGCAGGAAGACGTAGGCGGGACCCGATCCGGAAACGGCCGTGACCACATCCATCAGCCGCTCCGCCGGCAGCGGCTCGACCGCGCCAAGCGGCGCCAGCAATTGCTCGGCAAGCGCGCGGTCGCTTTCGTTGCAGGCCGCGCTTGCGACATACGCCGTGACGCCGCGGCCGATCCGGCCGGGTGTGTTTGGCATGGCGCGCACGACACGCTCGGCGCCGAGCACACGCGTGAGCGAGGCGATCGACACCCCGGCCATGATCGACAGCACAAGCGTCTCAGGGCCGATGAAATCGCGCACCGCCTCGGCCGCATCACGCAAGCTCTGGGGCTTGATGGCCAGCACGATGACGTCGGCGATGCCGGGCTCCGGCGGATTGAGCACGGCGCCGGCCGCTTCCAGATCGCGTTCCAGCGCGGCGTCGAAGTTCGGCTCGATCACGCTGAGCGTGAGACCGCCGCCCTTTCGCACCGCCTGCGCCCAGCCTTTCACCAATGCGCCGCCCATGGCCCCCGCGCCGATCAGCGCGACCTTGGGCTGCTCCAGCGCGGTCACGCTTCCCCGGCGGTCTCGAACATGGCGGCCGCGGAGGCCTCCTCCGCCGTCGCGCCGGCGTGCAGCAGGAATTGGAACGCGGGATGGAAACGCTCGGCAGCGTCGAGAATGGCGGCCAGCAGCGCCTGCACTTCGCCCACCGACACCTCCTCGCGCCCGATCATCGGGATCGAGTGACGGAACACGATCGAGCCGTCATCGGTCCAGACGTCAAAGTGGCCGAGCCAGAGGTTCTCATTGATCATCGCCGCCAGGCGGACGGCTTCCGGGATGCGACCGGTCGGCGCGCGCATGTCGAAGCCGAGGGTGAAAAGCAGCGCCGGCAGTTCCGCGCGATAAGCGACGTATCCGGCGACGTCGGCCCAATTGCGCGCGAGGGAGAAATGGACGTCCCCGTCCTCGCCGCGTTCGACGGCGAAGCGATCGTCGTCGCTGAACACAGCCTCGACGAGATCAAGCGGGTCAGCGATGTCGGCAATGTCGTCGTCCAAATAGAGATCCATCTCGTCCCCCTTCAGCGCAAGCGCCGACGATCTGTCGGCCGTCCCGGTACGGCCCGCTCAATCCCCAAGCGGGCGCCCGGATGCGAACTTCCGCCTCCGACGCTGCGGGCGTTCGCTTACGTGAATCTTAACCGCGGGCGCGTTCGGCGAGATGCGCCTCGAGCGCTTCCAAGCGGGCGCGCAGCGCGTCCGCCTCCGCCCGCGCGGCGGCGGCCAATTCCTTGACCGCCTCGAACTCCTCGCGGCTCACCAAGTCCATATCGGCGACGAACCGATCGGCCTGGGCGCGCATGAAGCTCTTGGCCTCATCGCCGACGCCCTGCGCCATGCCGAGCGCGTCGATCATGAGCTTGGCGATATCATCGAAAACTGTGTTCTGTGACTGCATTGGCGCCTGCCTTATCTGACCCTAAGAAGCGGCGCGCGCGGGCGCAATCGTCCATGACCGCACAGCGCAGCGCCGCACACGCCGGCAATGCAACGAATTGGGGAAAATGACATGGTCGACGCCGCCCTGCCCTTCGCCGCCGGCCTCCAGTTCCCGGACCTGAACCCGATCGCCTGGGATTTCGGCGCGCTCAATCTCTTCGGACTGACGATCGGGCCGCTGCAATTGCGGTGGTACGCCCTGGCGTACATCGCCGGACTGCTGCTTGGATGGCTCTATATCCAACGGCTGGTGAAAAATGAGGCGCTGTGGGCGCCCGGCAAGCCGCCGATGAAGCCGGCGGACGCCGACGACCTCCTCTTCTGGGCGACGCTCGGCGTCATCATCGGCGGGCGGCTGGGCTACGTGATCTTCTACATGCTGCCGGATCCGCGCTCGGTCGCGCGGATCATGGACGATCCGCTGACGATCATCCGCATCTGGGACGGCGGCATGGCGTTCCATGGCGGGCTGATCGGGGTGGCGCTGGCGCTCTGGTGGTTCGCGCACAGCCGCAAGGCGTCGATCCTGAGCGTGGGCGATGCGGCCGCTGCGGCGACGCCGATCGGGCTCTTCTTCGGACGGCTGGCGAACTTCGTGAACGGCGAGCTCTACGGCCGCGAGACCGACGCGCCGTGGGGGATGGTGTTCTGCAACGACACGATCCGCGCGGCGAACGGCGGCATCTGTCCCGCCGGTCTCGAACCGCGACACCCGAGCCAACTCTACGAAGCGGCGCTTGAAGGGCTTGTGCTGTTCGTCGTGCTGCGGATCGCGACGCATCAGTTCAAGACGCTCGGCAAGCCGGGGATGACGGCGGGGATTTTCCTCGTCGGTTACGGCCTCATCCGCGCGAGCCTCGAGCTCGTGCGCAATCCCGATGCGCACATGCCGGAAGCGTTGCGCGGCTACGTGACCATGGGCTTGCTGCTCTCTGTGCCGATGATCGTGATCGGGGCCTGGCTGATCGCGCGGGGGCAGCGCCCGCCGGAATCGCAAGCGGCATGACGCATCGTTTTCCTGGCCCGAAAGGAGGATGAGAATGAGCGCGGCGCCGGGGTCGAAGGACGAGCAGGTCGAATTGTGGAACGGCGGCGTGGGGCGCAATTGGGTGGAAGCCCAGGCGCTGCTCGATGGGATGTTCAAGCCGTTCGAAGACCTGCTGGCGGACGCCGCGAGCACGGGTGCGCCGTCACTGGTGCTGGATATCGGCTGCGGCACCGGCGCGGTGAGCCTCGCGGTCGCGCGGCGGCTCGGCGCGCAGGGCGCGGTCACGGGCGTGGATATCTCGGCGCCCATGCTCGCTTTGGCGCGCGAGCGCGCCGCTCAGGCGCAGGCGCGGGCCACATTCGTCCAGGCCGATGCGGAGACGCACGCGTTTGCGCCGGCGACGTTCGACGCGTTCGTTTCGCGGTTCGGCGTGATGTTCTTCAGCGATCCGGTGCGCGCCTTCACGACCCTGCGCGGGGCCGGAAAGCCCGGCGCCTCGCTGACATTCGCGGCGTGGCGCAGCGCGGCGGACAATCCATTCATGACCACCGCAGAACGCGCCGCCGCCCCGTTCCTGCCGGCGATGCCGCCGCGCCTGCCCGATGCGCCGGGCCAATTCGCCTTCGCCGACGCGGAAAAGGTGCGCGGCATTCTCGCGCTAAGCTGCTGGCGCGACACCGTGATCGAGCCGATCGACATCCCCTGCGCGCTGCCGGCGCAGACGATGGAGGACTTCGCGACTCGCCTCGGCCCGCTGGGACGGGTTCTGCCCGAGGTAGACGACGCGGCGACGCGCCGTTTGGTCCTGACGGCGGTGCGCAACGCGTTTCAACCTTTCGTCCATGGCGACACGGTGCGGTATGTCGCGGCGTGCTGGCTCGTCCGGGCGCGGGCGTGACGCCGCTCAAGCGCAAGCTGATCGCGCAGATCCGGGCGGACGGACCGCTGACGATTGCGCAATTCATGGCCGCGGGGCTCTACGATCCGCAACACGGCTACTACGCCCGCGCGCCGCTGATCGGCGAGGACGGCGATTTCATCACCGCGCCGGAGATGAGCCAGATGTTCGGCGAGCTGATCGGGCTCTGGTGCGTCAACGAATGGGAGGCGATGGGGCGCCCACCCGCCCTCCAGCTTGTCGAGTTCGGCCCCGGACGCGGCGTGCTGATGGCGGACGCCTGGCGCGCTGCGCGAATCCGGCCGGCGTTCCTGGCCGCCGCCGCAATCTCCCTCATCGAGATCAATGACGGGCTGAAACGCGCGCAGCGGACAGCGCTTGCGGCGGTCGGCGCTGAGCCGACGCACCGCGCCTCGCTCGATGAGGTTCCAGAAGGACCCACGCTGATCCTCATGAACGAGTTCCTGGACTGCCTGCCGGTGCGCGAATTCGTCCGTATGCGGACCGATTCTGGTCTCATGTGGCGCGAGCGCGTCGTCGGGCTGGCGCCGGACGACCCAGAAGAGATTCAATTCGGGCTGGCTGCGGCGGTGCACGATTCGGTGCTGCCGCCGCACTTGCGCGGGGGCGAAGACGGCGCGGCGGCAGAGTTTGCGCCGGGGCTGGCGGGATGGATCGACCAGATTGCAGCGCGCCTTCGTGCGCAGCCAGGCCGCGCGCTGATCATCGACTACGCTACGGACGGGCGCGGGCATACGCTGCAGGCGATGGCGGCGCACGAGCACGTGCATCCGCTGCAGTGTCCAGGCGAAGCTGATCTGACGGCCTGCGTCGATCTCGCGCATGCAGCCGATCTGGCCCGTGCGACGGGGCTCGACGCGGCGGGGCCGGTTCCGCAGGGCGCCTTGCTGATGGCGCTGGGGGTGGAGGCGCGCGCTGCTGCGCTCTCGCGCGCACATCCTGAGAGCGCTGCCCAGATCGCGCGGGGGCTGCGGCGCTTGACGCATCGCGATGAAATGGGCGCACTCTTCCAGGCACTATGTCTCTCAACGCCCCAGCTGCCCGCGCCGGCCGGTTTCTGAACGTTTCCGGGCCGCCGCGCTTCCAGTCCGTCGCGCTCGCCGCGCTGCCGGGGGTGCGGCATGGTTTTTTCGGGCGCGCGGGCGGGGTATCGGAAGGCGTCTATTCCAGCCTCAACGCCGGGCCTGGGTCACGCGATGCACCGGAGGCTGTCGCCGAAAACCGCCGGCGGATCGCGGCGGCGATGGGGGTCGCGTCCGAGCGGCTGGTCAGCCTCCACCAGGTGCATTCCGCGACCGCCGTGCGGATAGACGGGCCCTGGAGAGGGGCGCGGCCAGAGGCGGACGCGCTCGTCACCACCGAAAAGGGCCTGGCGCTCACGGCGCTGGCGGCGGATTGCGCGCCGGTTCTGCTGGTCGACGCCCAGGCCGGGGTGATCGGCGCGGCGCATTCGGGCTGGCGCGGGGCGCTCGGCGGGGTGTTGGAGGCGGTTGTGTCGACGATGCAGGCCGCCGGCGGTGAGCCGAAGCGGATCGTGGCCGCTATCGGGCCCTGCATCCGACAGCCGAGCTACGAGGTCGGGCCGGACTTCGAGGTGCAGTTTCTCCAGGTGGATCAAGGCGCAGCGCGATTCTTCAAGCCCGGCTCGAAAAGCCGGGAGAAGCGCCAGTTCGATCTCCCCGGCTATGTCGGGGCGCGGTTGGAGGCGGCGGGCGTGGGGCGCCTGGAGACGCTGGCGATCGACACCTATTCGGAGGATGCAGCGCTCTTCAGCCACCGGCGGAATACGCACGACGGCGCGAGCGATTATGGCCGCAATTGCGCTGCGATCGTGCTGGACCCTTGATCGGTCGGCGTGGCGCCGGCGCCAC